>NZ_JANFVR010000007.1 GCF_024609805.1 Tahibacter caeni
CGGAACAGCGGCCGCGCGCGGCCGACGCGCGCGACACGTCGGCCGACCTCGCGGCGCGCGCGCGCGCCTATCTCGACATCAACTGCGGCCACTGCCACAGCGCGAAGGGCGCGGCGAACACGTCGGGCCTGTTCCTCGACGTGGCCCACGAGCCCGGCATCCATTTCGGTTTCTGCAAGCAGCCCGTAGCGGCCGGCAAGGGCACGGGCAACCGGCTCTACGACATCAAGCCCGGCGACGCCGCGGGCTCGGTGCTGCTGTACCGTCTCGAAAGCACGGACCCGGCGGTCATGATGCCCGAGCTCGGCCGGTCGGTCGCGCATCGCGAAGGCGCGGCGCTGATCGGCGATTGGATCAACGCGCAGAGCGGGGACTGCAATCGATGAGGCGCGGAGAAACGCCATCCGGCAGAACACGGAATATCGCTGCGGCGGCATGCCGGCCCCGGCGACAGGCCGACCTGCGGCCGGCGGTTGCTTCTCCCCCTCACACGAACCTCTCTCCCGGCTCGAACGCGCCGGGAGAGAGGAGCAAGAAGTGAAAAACAGCAAGACCAAAACAGAAAAAAGCAAGCATCAGCCAACCCCCGGGGAGTGGACCATGAAACCGATTCGCCGCCAGCTCGTCGCCAGCCTGCGCCAGGCCCTGCTCGTCTCGCTGACCGCAGCGAGCCTGCCCGCCGTCGCGCAGATCGCCGAGACCGAAGACAACCTGCTCGAACGCATCGTCGTCACGGCGCAGAGCCGCGAGCAGGAACTGCAGGAAGTCCCGATCGCGATCCAGGTCGTCGACGAAAAGCTCATCACCGAGACCACCGCCTACGATCTGCAGGACATCGACAACTTCGTGCCCGGCCTCGTCGTCAGCGGACAGAAGACGCAGCCGTACTTCGCGATCCGCGGCATCAGCACCGGCGACTTCGGCATCGGCACCGATCCGGCGGTCGGCGTCTACGTCGACGGCGTCTATTCGGCGCGCTCGGGCGGCTCGGTGCTCGCGTTCAACGACGTCGAGCGCATCGAAGTGCTCAAGGGCCCGCAGGGTACGCTGTTCGGCCGCAACAGCGCGGCCGGCGCGGTGTCGCTGATCAGCAAGCAGCCGGGCCGCGATCTCGAAGGCCGCGTGACCACGCGCTTCGGCAACGACGGCCAGCGCTACGTGGACGGGCTGATCAACACGCCGCTCGGCGACACGACCGCGCTGCGCGTCAGCGTGCTGCGCAACGAATCCGACGGCTGGCTGCGCGACGCGGCCACCGGCCGCGACCTCAACGGCGACGACAACTGGGCCGCGCGCGCCGCCTTTCGCTGGGACCTGTCGAACTCGACCAACGCCGTGCTGACCTGGGACCACGAGCGGCTCGACCAGCTCGCGCGCCCGGCCATCGGCATCGTGCCGTTGCCGGCGTCGCCGGACTGGCCGCCGTCGCCGCCGGATCCGGCGACCTATCTCGATCCGCGCCGCGCGCCCGTGTTCAACGACGTGGAGGGCAACGAGGAATCGCGCACGTTCGACGGCGCGACTCTCGCGATCAATCACGACGCCGACTGGGGCCACCTGACCTCGACGACGGCCTGGCGCGAGTTCGACACGGTCAATCGCGAGGACGAGGATGGCACGAACCGGCGCTATCTGTATCTCGACACCGCCAACATCGAGGACAACCGCAGCTTCTACCAGGAGCTCAAGTTCTCCGGCGACACGGGCACGGTGAACTGGGTCGCCGGCGCGAGCTACTACCGCGAGAAGGCCAACCAGACCTCGCAGGTCAACGTGTTCACCGACAGCCTCGACACCCTGATCCGCAACCAGGGCCTCGCGCCGACGCCGGACGGCACCCTGTTCGGCTATTTCAGCGACGTGCTCGCCTCGTTCGACGCGCCGTTCAGCCTGCGCGACCATCGCTGGCGCGAGGAGATGATCAACAGCGCCGACTCGCGCGCGTATGCGCTGTTCGGCGACACGATCTGGGCGCTCAGCGACACGACCCACTTCACGGTCGGCCTGCGCTACACGCGCGACGAGAAGAAATTCAGCTGGCTCAACGGCCCGCGCAGCGCGCCTACGCTGGATGCGACCGTCCAGCAGCTGTTGCCGCTGGTCGCGCAGCTGCCGCCGGAGCTGCAGGAGCAGGCGCTGTTCGCACTCGGCGTCGCCGGCAGCGACATCGTGTTCGCGAACGGCGAGCTCGAAGGCGTCAAGGTGCGCGACAGCAAATCCTGGAGCGACCTGAGCCCGCGCTTCGTGCTCGACCATCAGGTCACGCCGGACACCATGCTGTTCGCCTCGCTGGCCAAGGGCTACAAGGCCGGCGGCTACAACAGCCTGGACATCGGCGCGAAGTTCGACAACGAGGACGTCTGGAATCTCGAAGCCGGCCTCAAGCAGGTCGATCACGAGCACGGCCTGATGTGGAGCGCGTCGGCGTTCTACTACGTCTATTCCGACCGCCAGGCCATCCGCCTGGATCCGAACAGCGCCGGCAGCGGCGTGCCGCGCTATCTCGTCGACACCAGCGACGAGAAGGCCTGGGGCATCGACGCCGGCCTGCAGTGGCAGCCGGTCCGCGCGCTGACTCTCGATGCGAATCTCGCGTTCATCGATGCGACCTACAAGGACAAGGTCGCGCCGAGCGGCGCGGATCTGTCCGGCCAGGCGACCGGCGAGCCGTATCTGTCGTTCTCGCTCGGCGGCCAGTACCGCTGGGATCTCGGCGGCGCCGGCGCGATGACCCTGTCGCTGCGCCACGCCTACCGCGGCAAGAGCCGCTGCAACGCCGACTCGCAGTTGCAGGGCGATTGCAGCGTCAGCCCGAACGTCGACGTCGGCGCCGCACAGCAGCGCACCGACCTGCGCCTGGGCTGGACCGACGCCGCCGACCACTGGCATGCGGCCGCGTTCGCGACGAACCTGTTCGACAAGCGCTACGTCGAAGGCGTCGGCAACTACACGACCGACGTGTTCGGCACCACCTACGCGACGATCAGCGCGCCGCGCCTGTACGGCGTGGAGGTCGGCTACCGGTTCTGAGCCCGCCGATGGTGCCGGCGTCCGCGATGCGGCGCCGGCACCACGACCGGTCGACTCACTTCGGCGGCGCCGGCTCGGCGTCGTCGCCGATCGCATCGACGACGCCGATCAGCGGACCCAGCCGCGCGCGCGCCGTATCGCGGCGCGGCGTCCGCGCATAAAAGCTCGACACCGAGCCGTCGAAATACAGCGCGTCGGAGCACTGCAGCACGTCACGGAAATACGTCGCGAATGCATGCAGGGTGACCGGCCGTTCGCTGATGACGAAACGCACGCGCCCGCCGCAGATGCCCACGCCGTTGCGCACGTGGCGCGAGCGCGACGCCGGATCCAGGCGCGGATGCAGCGCGCCGTGCTGCAGCAGCAACGGACCCGACTGCGTCGCGAGCTGCACGCCCGTCGCGACGTCCGCGTAGCGCGAGGCTTCGACGATCTGCGCGCCGCCGGCGCCGACCAGGAATACGCCGTTGGGCTTCAGGTAGAAATTGCCGGTGCCGTCGCCGAGGTCGAGCGGACTGCGCTCGATTCCGTCGGCGACGAACAGGCCGACCGGCCGGAAGCCCGGATGGAACATGCCGGCGTTCATGCCCCAGCGCAGCCGCCGGCCGCGCCGCTGCAGCCAGGCATCGAGCCGGCGCAGACTCAGGAACGGACGCTGCGCGTCGTCGTCGAGGAACAGCGCGAGGCGGTCGTGCGCGAGGTCGACGTCGACGACCGTGCAGGCCGCCTCGGGCCCGACCGCCGCAACGCCGTGCAGGCCGCCGAACAGCAGTCCGAACACGGCGACGGCCCGGCGCCGCAGTGTCCACGACGGCGGCGCCGCATCGGCACGCGCCGGAGGCCGGCTTCGTTCGCGCTGCATGGAAACTCCATCGACCCGACCGCGCGAATCTACACCGTAACGACCGCGGCTACGTGCAGGCCGAGCCCGGTCGACGCGCCGTCACCAGCGCTTCCACCAGGGCCGCTTGCCGCCGCGGTAGACGAAGCCCGGCGCCGCGCGCACGTTGTCGTCGATGCGCAAGGTCGCCTCGACGCGGTCGAGCAGGCTGCGCGCGCGCGACAGCGCATGATCGGGAAAGCGCGCATCGTGTGTGCGCGCATCGGACAGGTTCCAGAGCAGGCCGCTCGCGCCCGCGTCGCCGTAGGGGTCGCGCGCCCAGCCGAGCAGATCGCCGTGCTCGGACCGGGTCACCTGGCCGCTGGCCATCGCGTGCTGGAGCACCTGCGCTTCGCGCACGCCGGCCGTCGTGCGCTCGACGCAATGCACTTTGACGAGAAAACCGAATTCGCGGAACGGCAGCACCAGCGAAGCGAGGTAGCTCAGGCCGCCGGACGGCTGCGGCAGCTTGCGCACGATACGCACGGCCGCGCAGCCGGCCACGCGCACGGGGTCGCATTCGATGAGCCCGTGGCCCTCGGCGACGGCGCGCTCGCGATAGAAGCGGCGCACGCCGGCGGTATCCGTCGGATCCGCGGCGAGGTCCGGCGGACCGTCGATGAAATGCACGCCGAGCGTATCGCCGCCGGCGCTGGTCCATTCGCGCAGTGCGCTGCCGGTCGTGGTCATGCGCAGGCCGCGCAGGTCGAAGCGCAGCGATTCCGCCGAAATCAGCATCATCCCTGCGCGTACCCTGGGCCACGGCCTGCCGCGTTCGCGGCGCCGTCGTACGCCAAGTCGCTGCGTCGTGGTTCTGTCCGTGTCATCGCTCGCCTTGATTGTCTGCGGCGACCGCCGTCCCGCTCCTCGCGGAAGCCGGCTCGGCCGCTGCGCCGCAACATCGATTCGCGCCGATATTCCCATGACGGAGCAGGCCAAGAAAGACCGTCACGACGGCGGCGTGACGGTTTCGACACCTGCCGCGAACGCAACCGCCATCTGCTGCGGATCGCGCGCCGCACGGGCCGCTTCATGCGACCATCGTCGAACGATCCGCCGCCACGACCGGAGCGCCGTGAACCGTCCCGACCTGCAGGAACTGCTGCGCTTCGCGCTGGAACTGGCCGATCTCGCGCAGGCGCAGATCCTCCCGCACTACCAGCGCTGCGGCACCGAACTCAAGGCCGACGGCAGTGAAGTCACCGCGGCCGATCGCGCCGCCGAACGGGCGATACGCGCGGCGATCGCGCAGCGTCATCCGATGCACGCGGTGATCGGCGAGGAATTCGGCGGCGAGCGCGACGCGCCGGCGCAGTGGATCGTCGATCCGCTGGACGGCACCAGCGCGTTCGCGCTCGGCATGCCGCTGTTCGGCACACTGATCGCCTATGCCGAGCACGGCGAGCCGCTGGTCGGCGTGATCCATTTTCCGGTGCTCGGCGAAACGGTCTACGCCGCGCTCGGCGGCGGCTGCTGGTTCCGTCGCCGCGACGGCGCGACGGAACGCGTCCGCGTCGGCGCGGCGGCCGCGATCGAGGATGCCGTCGTCTCCGCCTCCGGCGTGCACGCGACCGACGTGCTGCCCGCCGCCGACGGCACCGCCCACGTGCTGACGCCGTTGCTGCGGCGCGCGCGCAAGTTCCGCTTCTGCGGCGACTGCCTGCAGCACGCGCTGGTCTGCCGCGGCAGCCTGCACGTCGCGATCGACACCGTCATGCAGCCCTGGGACATCGCCGCGCTGGTGCCCTGCATCGAGGAGGCCGGCGGCGTCGCGAGCGCGCTGGACGGCCGCCGCGAAGGCCTGGTGCACGCCGGCAGCCTCGTCGCTTCCTGCAGTCCCGCGCTGCACGCGGCCGTGCTCGACGTGCTGAATGCACGGGAGGGCTGCTGAACCTGACGATCGTCGATCGATCCGGCCGCCGCGATCGGCGGCAGTAGCCGTCGCCGCCGTGCGCCGCCGCCGTCTCATCGCCTTCCCGGAGTCGCCCATGATCTATCTGCTGCTCAAGCTCGTGCATGTCGCCGCGGTCGTGCTGTTCCTCGGCAATACGACGCTGGGATTATTCTGGGTGCGCCACGCCCGCCGCCTGGACGCGCCGGCGCGCATCGCCGAAACCCTGGACGGCGTGATCCGCAGCGACCGCCTGTTACCCTGCCCTGCGTGCTGATCCTCGCCGTGGCCGGCATCGGCGCGGCGCTGTACGGCGGCCTGCCGCTGCTGCGCACGCCCTGGATCGCCGCAGGCCTGGCGCTGTTCGCGCTGTCGGGGTTCAGCTATCGCTGGGTAGGGCAGCTGCAGCAGCGCATCCTCGGCGAAGCCCGCCGCCCCGACGCGACGCTCGCGCAGCTCGACCCGCTGCTGCAGCGCTGGAGCCGCATCGCCAGCTTCAGCGTCGGACTGGCCTGGATCGCGCTGATCGTCATGGTGCTCAAGATTCCGCGCTGAGTGCCGGCGCGGCGTCCAGCGCCGAACACGACGTGCCGCGTCTGCCGGAGCAGGCCGTGGACCAGTACGAAGTCCCCGTGCCTGCCTGCGCAGGCGATCACGCGACATATTCGCCTGATCGATCGGTCCAGACGCTCGTCTTCAGGGAGATACAAGGCGATGAAGATCTACGGCCGCGCAGCGGCGAACAGCAACGATGCCGCACCGAGCGCCCTCGTCGAGGCCGCGTTATGCGCAACGCCGGACGAACTGCGCCGCATCGCCGCGTTCCTGACGCTCTGCGCCGACGAGCTGGAGTACCTGGGCGAGCGCTACGGCCATCTGCATCTCGCCGACCGCATGAGCGGGTTCGGCGGATCGCCGACTCTGACCGTGTTTGCCGCCGAATCCGGCTCAGCGTGATAGCAAGCGGGCAGGATCGGGGATCTACTACTTCAACGCATCGGCGCCGAATCGTCGAAATCGCTCGCGAACAGGCGATCGATGGACAGCTGAAGATAGCTTATCGGGGCCGGAACCGCGGGAAGCAGTCGACCGCCGTTCGCTGCGTCGGTCATCCATTGATCGATCAGTTGTATCGGAAAGGCCAGCGGCCGCTCGTAGACGGAATTCGACGTCAACCGAACAAGACAGCTGGATTCGCCCCGCGGCGGCACGTCGGGTAGCAGAACTCCGTAACCGAAGTCGAAACACATCGGTCCGTATACGGAGCTGCCGCAACCGCCGGCGATTGCGCCGTCCACCGCGAAAGGTAGCGCTTCCATCAGGCAAAAGCCGGCCCGCAGATCACGCACAGTCACCGCTGAGTCGTTGTGGACTACGAGACTTACCAGCCCCTGCGCACGGCCATTCTGGAGTATCGAGGCAGGCGCCGCCTCGAGGCGCAACTCCAGCCCAGGAACCGTGCCGAGCTTGAAGTTCAGCGAATTGATCCGCGTCCCCGAATAAGGTTCGTTAGAAAACTCGATCGCCAAGTCGCTGCGCGACGAAGCATTGCGCTGTACCGCGTAGGAACATGTGTAATCTCCGGCTGGAAAATAGATCGACTGCGACCAGGGCAATTCCTGCAGATCGGGGCAACTCGCAGGGCTGTCCCCAGCTGTCGTCACGATGTATTGATCTGTCCCCGCCGAGTGGCACCACAGGTGGGCGGCTGCGCCGGTGCCGTGAGCACGAAACCGGAAAATTCCCCGATCGCCGGGCAACAGATGCCGGATCGTATCGTCGAGCGGCGTCAATACCACGTCGGGAACGGACTGGGCATTGGCCGGCGCAATGATCGATAGCAATACTGCTGCGGCTATGGCGTTGGGGCGCAATCTGGTCATGCTGTAAGGATGGCGCAATCTCGTGGCAACGCTACCCTTGTCAGTGATGCCGCAGACAACCGCGTTGTTTTCTCCAAGACGACCGAGACGCAAACGTCCCCCAGGCATCGCTTCCCGTGGTGCGGCCACTCGACGCCGGGTGGATTCCCGCTGACGCCACGTGGCGTTGGCTCAGCCTTCGAGCGCCCAGCGCCCGAGCACGACGTGCCGCGTCTGACCGAGCAGGCTGTGGACCAGCACGAAGTCCTGCGCGGTCCAGGTTATCGGCGTCACGGCTTCGGCGTCGACGGTCTGCGCCGCATAGGCCAGCGTGACGTGCGGCTCGAACGTGCGCGAGACGCAGCGGCCGAGTCCGTTGCGCGCGAGCGCCGTGCCGAGTTCGGCGCGGAACGCGTGCAGTGCCGCGTTGCCGCCGCCGGCCTTCAGCACGAGCGGACGCTTGTCGCGCCGGCCGGAAAAACTCGCGACCTCGTCGAGCGTGATCGGGAACGGCACCGCGCGCAGCGACGCCGCAGCCGTCCTGGCCGCTTCCACCGTGTCCGTCGGCAGGCCGGCCCAGTCGCCGATGTGGAACAGCGTGATGTGGAGCCGGCCGGGCTGATGCCGCGGCCCGCGTATGCCGTGACGCGCGCAGACCTCGGCGCCGAGCGCGTCGATGCGCGCCGCCGTCGCCGCATCCGGATACAGGCCGAGAAACAGGCGGTCGGTCGGGACGAGCGGCGCGTTGCCGAACAGCGAGGACTGGACGGACGCATCGTCTTGCGGAGATGACATGGGCACCTTGCCGGAAAGCAGAAATCCGCCGAGATCCTGCGACAGCTCGCGCGGCGGCCAGCGCGGGCTCAGCACCTGGACGACTTCCATGAGCTCGAAAAAACGCGCGAGGCCGTCCTTCGGTCGCGACGGACGGAACGGCAGCCCGCCTTCGGCCGCGAACGGGTGCTCGTCCACCGTATCCGGACGATCGCCGGGACCGCGCTTCGCCATGCCTACATATTGCGCCGATACTCGCCGCCGACGTCGTAGAGCGCGTGGCTGATCTGGCCGAGACTGTGGGTCTTGACCGCTTCCATAAGGCTCTCGAACACGTTGCGGCGTTCGCGCGCGGCGGCCTGCAACGGCTTGAGGCCGCTGTCGGCGTAGCCGTTGCGGTTGGCCTGGTACTTCGCGACGTTGTCGATCTGCTGGCCCTTCTCGCTCTCCGTCGAACGGATCAGCTCGATCTCGGTGACGATGTCGCCGCCGTGGTCCTTCGGCAGGAAGGTGTTGACGCCGATCAGCGGCAGGCTGCCGTCGTGCTTCTTGTGTTCGTAGTAGAGGCTTTCTTCCTGGATCTTGCCGCGCTGGTACATCGTGTCCATCGCGCCGAGCACGCCGCCGCGCTCGCTGATCGCCTCGAATTCCTTGTAGACGGCTTCCTCGACGAGGTCCGTCAGCTGGTCGACGACGAAGCTGCCCTGCCACGGGTTCTCGTTGAAATTGAGGCCGAGTTCCTTGTTGATGATCATCTGGATCGCGACGGCGCGGCGCACGCTCTCCTCGGTCGGCGTGGTGATCGCCTCGTCGTAGGCGTTGGTGTGCAGGCTGTTGCAGTTGTCGAACAGCGCATAGAGCGCCTGCAGGGTCGTGCGGATGTCGTTGAACTGGATTTCCTGCGCGTGCAGCGAACGGCCCGAGGTCTGGATGTGGTACTTCATCATCTGACTGCGTGCCGAGGCGCCGTAGCGCTCGCGCATCGCGCGCGCCCAGATGCGCCGCGCGACGCGGCCGATGACCGTGTATTCCGGGTCCATGCCGTTGGAGAAGAAGAACGACAGGTTCGGCGCGAAGTCGTCGATCTTCATGCCGCGCGCGAGGTAGTACTCGACGATCGTGAAGCCGTTCGACAAGGTGAAGGCGAGCTGGCTGACCGGGTTCGCGCCGGCCTCGGCGATGTGATAGCCCGAGATCGACACCGAATAGAAGTTGCGCACGTTGCGGTCGACGAAATACTGCTGGATGTCGCCCATCATGCGCAGCGCGAACTCGGTCGAGAAGATGCAGGTGTTCTGCGCCTGGTCTTCCTTGAGGATGTCCGCCTGCACCGTCCCGCGCACGGTCGCGAGGGTCTGCGCCTTGATCCGCGCGTAGGTCTCCGCATCGACGACCTGGTCGCCGGTCACGCCGAGCAGGCCGAGGCCGAGGCCGTCGTTGCCGTCGGGCAGCAGACCGCCGTACTGCGGCCGCGCGCGGCCGCGATAGAGCCCGGCGATCGTCGCGCGCGCGGCTTCCCAGCGCGCGTCGTCGGCGCGCAGGTATTTCTCGACCTGCTGGTCGATCGCGGTGTTCATGAACATCGCGAGGATGATCGGCGCCGGGCCGTTGATCGTCATCGACACCGACGTGCTCGGCGCGCAGAGGTCGAAGCCCGAATAGAGCTTCTTCATGTCGTCCAGGGTCGCGATGTTGACGCCGGAGTTGCCGATCTTGCCGTAGATGTCCGGGCGGACGGCCGGGTCCTCGCCGTACAGGGTGACCGAGTCGAACGCCGTCGACAGGCGCGCGGCCGGCAGGCCGACGCTCAGGTAGTGGAAGCGCCGGTTCGTGCGCTCGGGCGTGCCTTCGCCGGCGAACATGCGGATCGGGTCCTCGCCGCTGCGCCGGTACGGATAGACGCCGCCGGTGTACGGGTAGTAGCCCGGCAGGTTCTCCTTCTGCAGGAACACGAGCAGCTCGCCCCAGCTGCGGTACTTCGGCGCGGCGATCTTCGGGATCTTCTGGTGGCTCAGCGACTCGCGGTAGTTCTCCACGCGGATGGTCCTGTCGCGGACCTGGTATTCGTTGACCTCGTCGGTCACCGACTTCAGCCGCGCCGGCCATTCGCGCAGCAGCTTCAGCGCTTCGGACGACAGCGACTGCACGGCGTCGTTGTAGCGCTGGCGCAGGGTCTTCAGGCTGCGCTCGTCGCCGGCCAGCAACGCATCGGCCGCGTACAGCTCCAGTGCCTTCGGCAGCTGCGCGTCCTCGAGATCGCGCAGGGACTGCCAGTACGACTGCGCGCGGTCGGCGGTCTCGGCCTGGGCCAGGATCGCCGCGTTGATGCCGCGCCCCTGCTCGGCGATCTCGGCCAGATAGCGCACGCGGTTGCCCGGAATCAGCACCGTCGCGCGCGGCTCCTTCAACGAGGTGTCGAGCGCGGGGCTGAAATCGCAGCGCGGGTTGCCGATTCCCGATTCCCCATTCCCGACTCCCGGCTTGTGCCGCAGCAGGCGGCACAAGCTCACGAACATCCAGCTGATCCCCGGATCGTTGAACTGGCTCGCGATCGTCGGATAGACCGGCACGTCCTCGTCCTTCATCTGGAACGCCGTGCGGTTGCGCTTCCACTGCTTGCGCACGTCGCGCAGCGCGTCCTCGGCGCCGCGCTTGTCGAACTTGTTCAGCACGACGAGCTCGGCATAGTCGAGCATGTCGATCTTCTCGAGCTGGCTCGGCGCGCCGAAGTCGCTGGTCATCACGTAGACCGGGAAGTCGACGAGATCGACGATTTCCGAGTCCGACTGGCCGATACCGGCCGTCTCGACGATGACGAGGTCGTAGCCGAGCCCCTTGAGGAACGCGATGCAGTCCTTGAGCACGACGTTGGTCGCGACGTGCTGGCGCCGCGTCGCCATCGAACGCATGAACACGCGCGGGCTGCGCAGCGCGTTCATGCGGATGCGGTCGCCGAGCAGCGCGCCGCCGGTGCGGCGCCGCGTCGGATCGACCGAGATCACGGCGATGCGCATCGCCGGAAAGCTCGCGAGGAAGCGGTTCAGCAGTTCGTCGGTGACCGAGGACTTGCCGGCGCCGCCGGTGCCGGTGATGCCGATGACCGGCGCGCCGCGGCCGGCCAGCGCGAAGCGCGGATCCGCGCCGGCCCAGTCCTTGCGCAGCCGCGCAAGCTCGGCCTCGTCGTAGTCGCCGTTCTCGATCGCGGTCAGCACGCGGCCGATGCCGATCTCGTCGTCGAGCGCCGGCCGTTCGGCCGCGGGCGCGGCCGCGTCGCGGCGGCTGCGCGCCAGACCGGCACGGCGCACGACGTCCTCGATCATCGCGACCAGGCCCATGTGCATGCCGTCGTTCGGATGGTAGATGCGCTCGATGCCGTAGGCCTGCAGCTCGGCGATCTCCTCGGGCGTGATCGTGCCGCCGCCGCCGCCGAACACGCGCACGTGGCCGGCGCCGCGCTCGCGCAGCATGTCGACCATGTACTTGAAGTATTCGACGTGGCCGCCCTGGTAGGAGCTCAGCGCGATCGCGTCGGCATCCTCCTGCAGCGCGGCGCGGACCACGTCCTCGACCGAGCGGTTGTGGCCCAGGTGAATGACCTCGGCGCCCTGCGCCTGGATCAGCCGGCGCATGATGTTGATCGCGGCGTCGTGCCCGTCGAACAGGCTGGCCGCGGTGACGAAACGCAGCGGCGCGGCCGAGGCCGACTGATCCTGCGGGGCTAGGCGTTGGGCGGGTGTGCTCATCGTCGATCCGGGGCGAAGGTGGCGTCGGGCCGTCATTGTAGCCCGCGGCCGCGGCGCGCCGGCGGCCGGGTTGTCCGGACGAATTGGCCCCGTCGCGCGACTCGGCAGCGGCCGGCGCAGCGACTATGATGCGGCCTTGCACTGCGCCCACCGGAGCCCCTGATGATGCACCGCACCGCCCTGCTGCTCGCTCTCGCCGCCGCCGGCGCCGCCGAGTCCAAGGAGATCAAGCTGCAGAACCCGAGCTTCGAGGAACCCGCGACGGTGCACGACGTCGTCAGCGGCTGGCGTGCACTGCAGCATTCGGGCGAGGACTCCTACGAATTCACGACCGTCGGCGACATCTTCGCCAAAGGCAAGCGCAGCTTCCGCCTGACGCGGAT
The DNA here is from genome assembly GCF_024609805.1 of Tahibacter caeni. GTDB lineage: Bacteria > Pseudomonadota > Gammaproteobacteria > Xanthomonadales > Rhodanobacteraceae > Tahibacter > Tahibacter caeni. The sequence continues at coordinate 12,564 of NZ_JANFVR010000007.1, forward strand.
CAAGGAACAGCATTACGGTGCGCTCGACCAGTCGCTGCCGGCTGCGCCGCTGGCCGGCCGGAAGATCGAATACCGCTTCCAGGTGCGCACGCGCGACGTCGGCCCCGGCGGCTTCTATCCCTACGTGAACCTGACCAGCAGCTCCGGCGACGTGCTCGAGCAGATCCGCGGCGACGCGGTCGTCGGCACAGTGGACAAGTGGAAAACCGTGAGCGTCACCCTGACCGTGCCGAACGACGTGCACAACGTCGTCGTCGGCATGCTGCTCATGGACGCCGGCACGATCTGGGCCGACGACGTGAGCCTGCGCACGATCGACGCGCCCGGCACGAAGCCGCTGGCGGTCGAGGAGAAGCCGAAGGCCGGGAAGATCATGATTCCCTGAGCAGGCGGGGAAAGCGTTCGCAGCGAGGCTCCTTTGCCCTGCTGCTTTTCCCCACAACCCCGCCGAACGCTGCGCGTTTCGGCCGTTCCGGCCCGTTGGGCGTTCAGAATGATCAGAACCTCGGTTCTGAGCGATCATTCTTCACCCCCTTGACTCAAAGGGCTCCACGGAAAGGTCGACGCGACGTTTGCGCGACGTCCCTGTGCCCTGCTGCCAGCACTCCCTAGTCCGTGAACGGCGTTCGTTGCGCGGCTGCCCTTGAAGCGCAGAACGCGAAAGCGGGAATACGGCGCGTCCGCGGGTTTTCGGGAGTACCGGACGAGTCGCTGCGGTGCGGCGCGACGTTGCACGGCGCGGCATTCGTGCCGCGCTTTCGGCTAGAGCGTTCCACCCACCGGCGTGCGGGGCTACACTACGCGCCGCCAACGCCCGCCCCCTATTGCGGGCGTTGGCGCATATGCCTTCCCACTCAGTCACTTAGCGCGCAATTCTGACGGAAAAGCGAGCTCATGCAGGCGCTTTGCCCCGCGCGGATTCCGCGTCTCCAGCCGGAGTAGTACGTCGATGATCTTCGAAACCCTCGCTCAGACGGGCCACGAGCAGGTCGTTTTCTGCCACAACAAGGACGCCGGCCTGAAGGCCATCATCGCGATCCACAACACGGTGCTCGGTCCTGCGCTCGGCGGTACACGCATGTGGGCCTACAAGACCGAGCAGGAAGCGCTGAACGACGTGCTGCGCCTGTCGCGCGGCATGACCTACAAGGCTGCGGTGTCGGGCATCAATCTCGGCGGCGGCAAGGCCGTCATCATCGGCGATCCATCCAAGGACAAGAGCGAGGCGCTGTTCCGCGCGTTCGGCCGCTTCATCAACTCGCTGAACGGCCGCTACATCACGGCCGAGGACGTCGGCATCGACGTCAACGACATGGAATACGTGCTCAAGGAAACCGAATTCGTGACCGGCGTGCACCAGGTGCACGGCGGCTCCGGCGATCCCTCGCCGTTCACGGCGTTCGGCACCCTGCAGGGCCTGATGGCCGCGCTGAACGTCAAGTTCGGCAACGAGGACGTCGGCAAGTACAGCTACGCCGTGCAGGGCGTCGGCCACGTCGGCATGGAATTCGTCAAGCTGCTGCGCGAGCAGGACGCGAAGGTCTGGGTCACCGACATCAACCAGGAAGCGGTCAAGCGCTGCGTCGACGAATACGGCTGCGAAGCCGTCGCGCTCGACGAGATCTACGACGTGCCGGCCGACATCTATTCGCCGTGCGCGCTCGGCGGCACGGTCAACGAGAAGACGCTGCCGCGCCTGCAGTGCAAGGTGATCTGCGGTGCCGCGAACAACCAGCTCGCGACCGACGCGATCGGCGACGAAGTCGAGAAGCGCGGCATCCTCTACGCGCCGGACTACGCCGTGAACGCCGGCGGCCTCATGAACGTGTCGCTGGAAATCGACGGCTACAACCGCGAACGCGCGATGCGCATGATGCGCACGATCTACTACAACCTCGGCAAGATCTTCCAGATCGCCAAGCGCGACGGCATCCCGACCTACAAGGCCGCCGACCGCATGGCCGAAGAGCGCATCAGCGCGATCGGCAAGATCAAGCTGCCGCACATGGGCAACCAGCAGACGCGTTTCCTCGGCCGCATGCGCGGTCAGTAAGAAGCCGTTGCCGCAGCGGACCCGAGGTCCGCTGCGGCAGCCTGCGGCGGCACCGCGCCGACGCGCTCGTGGCTGGCGTCCGGCTTCGTTCGTTGTATGGACATCCGCGTTAGCCGCTGCGGCGGCGCGCCGCTAGAATGCGACTCTCTCCTTCCTGCCGCCGGTGCCGCCCGCATGCGCCCTTTCCCCCTCGGTGAAGACCTCGATCTCCTGCGCGAATCGGTGCGCCAGTTCGCCGAGAAGGAGATCGCGCCGCGCGCGGACCTGATCGACCGGGAGAACCAGTTCCCGGCCGACCTCTGGAAGAAATTCGGCGAGATGGGCCTGCTCGGCGTGACCGTGCCCGGCGAGTACGGCGGCTCGGAGCTCGGCTATCTGGCCCATCTGATCGCGATGGAGGAGATCTCGCGCGCGTCCGGCTCGGTCGGCCTGTCCTACGGCGCCCATTCCAACCTCTGCGTGCAGAATCTGTTCCACAACGGAACAGAGGAACAAAGAAAGAAATACATTCCCGGCCTGTGCAGCGGCGACTTCGTCGGCGCGCTGGCCATGAGCGAGCCCGGCGCCGGCTCCGACGTGGTCGGGTCGATGACCTGCCGCGCCGAGCTCAAGGGCGACCGCTGGGTCGCGAACGGCTCCAAGATGTGGATCACGAACGGCCCCGACGCCGACGTGCTGCTCGTCTACATGCGCACGGCGCCGCGCCCGGCCGGCTCGCGCTGCATGACCGCGTTCGTCGTCGAGAAGGGCATGAAGGGCTTCTCCACCGCGCAGAAGCTCGACAAGCTCGGCATGCGCGGCTCCAACACCTGCGAGCTCGTGTTCGAGGACTGCGAGATTCCGGCCGAGAACGTCGTCGGCCAGGTCAACGAAGGCGTGCGCGTGCTCATGAGCGGCCTGGACACCGAACGCCTCGTACTGTCGGGCGGCCCGATCGGCCTGATGCAGGCCGCGCTCGACATCACCCTGCCCTACGTGCGCGAGCGCAAGCAGTTCAACGCACCGATCGGCACCTTCGGCATCATGCAGGCCAAGATCGCCGACATGTACACGGCGCTGCAGTCCTCGCGCGCGTTCGCCTACATGGTCGCGCAGGACTTCGACCGCGGCACCCGATCGCGCATCGACCCGGCCTCGTGCCTGCTCAACGCCTCGCAGAACGCCGTGCGCGTGACGCTCGAGGCGATCCAGGCACTCGGCGGCAACGGCTACATCAACGAGTTCCCGACCGGCCGCCTGCTGCGCGACGCCAAGCTCTACGAGATCGGCGCCGGCACCAACGAGATCCGCCGCATGCTGATCGGCCGCGAGCTGTTCCACGGCAAGTCCTGAGGCGCCCGCGCCGCGGCCGGACGGCGGGCCGGCGGCGTTTCAGATTCTCACCGACGATCGTCATGCAACTGGGGTAGACTGCCGCGGTACTCACTGCGGGAGGGGCCGCATGGGTCTGCTGGACGATGCCATCGAGTTCGCCGACGAACCCGTACGGGCGCTGCCGCCCTGGAAGGTATTGATCGTCGACGACGAACCCGAGGTGCACAGCGTCACTCGTCTCGTGCTCGGCAACTTCCGCTTCGCCGAGCGCTCGCTCGACCTGATCAGCGCCTATTCGAGCCGCGAGGCCGAGCAGTTGCTCGGTCGCCACGACGACGCGGCCGTCGTGCTGCTCGACGTGGTCATGGAATCGGAACAGGCCGGACTGGAGCTCGTCCGCGCGATCCGCGAGCGCCTCGGCAACCAGTTCGTGCGCATCGTGCTGCGTACGGGCCAGCCGGGCCAGGCGCCCGAGCACGACGTCATCGCCGCCTACGACATCAACGACTACAAGGAAAAGACCGAGCTGACCGCGCAGAAGCTCGCGACGACGCTGTATGCGGCGCTGCGCGCCTACCGCGACATGCGCACGATCGAGGCGAGCCGGCGCGGCCTCGAACAGGTCATCCGCGCCTCGGGTCAGGTCTTCGCGCACCAGCCGCCGCCGCAGTTCGCCTCGACCGTGCTGGCCCAGCTCGGCGAGCTGGCCGGGCTGCAGGCCGGCGCGCTGTGCTGCCGCGTCAGCCGCCCGCACGCGGACCTGCCGGAACATTTCCAGGTCGCCGCGGCCAGCGGCGACTACGGCCGCTACGTCGACGGCAACGCCGACGAGAGCCTGCCGCCGCACATCGTGCAGTCGCTGCGCGCCGCGTACCTGCAGCGCCGCCACGTCTACGCCGACGACCACTACGTGCTGTACTTCGCCGACAGCGACGCGACCGAGGCGCTGATCTACGTCGGCCAGGCGCACGCGCTCGACGAACTCGGCCAGCGCCTGCTGCAGGTGTTCTGCAGCAATGTCGCGATCGCGTTCGAGAACCGGCATCTGAACAGCGAGCTCGTCGACACCCAGCTCGACATGATCTACCTGCTGGCCGGCGCGGCCGAGTCGCGCTCGCAGGAAACCGCCAACCACGTGCGCCGCGTCGGCCTGCTCGCGGCGCTGCTCGGCCGTCTGCACGGCCTCGACGAAGCGACCTGCGAGATGCTGCGGCACGCCGCGCCGCTGCACGACATCGGCAAGATCGGCATTCCCGACGCGATCCTCAACAAGCCCGGCCCGCACACGCCCGAGGAAGCCGTCGTCATGCGCACGCACGCGGAACTCGGCGCGCGCCTGCTCGGCGGCTCGCGCCGGCCGGTGTTCCGCCTCGCCGCGGACATCGCGCTGAGCCATCACGAGCACTGGGACGGCAGCGGCTATCCGCGCGGCCTGCGCGGCGAGGCGATTCCGATCGCCGGGCGCATCACGGCGCTGGCCGACGTGTTCGACGCGCTCGGCAGCAAGCGCTGTTACAAGCAGGCCTGGCCCGAGACCGAGATCCGCGCGTTCATCACCGAACGGCGCGGCAGCCAGTTCGATCCGGCCCTGGCCGACCTGCTGTTCGCGAACTGGGACAGCGTGGTCGCGCTGCGTCGCGACCTGCCCGACTGAAACGCCGGCGGCATCGGCGCGCCATCGCCGCGGCGTCCGCGCCGAGGGCGGCGTCCTGCCCCGCCACAGCCAATCGAACGATTCCGGGGCTCCGATCCACGGTGTCGTCGCCATCAGCTGCTGCGACCTGGCTGCGCCTTATGGCGGCGCCCCCGACCGGAATCGCCACGCAATTTCTTCGCCGTATTTGCGGGACAGGACGCTAGCCGCCGGTCGACGCCGCGAAGCGGATGACCACGTCTATACCCTGCCCCGGCGCGCTGTCCACCTGGATCGCGCCGCCGAGCGACTGGCTCACGAGGTTGTAGACGATGTGCATGCCGAGTCCCGAGCCGCCCCGGCCGCGGCGCGTCGTGAAGAACGGATCGAAGATGCGCGCGCGCGTGGCCTCGTCCATGCCGACACCGTCGTCGCGGTATTCGATCACGATACCGTCCGCGTCGCGCGCGACGGTGACGACGATGCGGCCCGGACGGCCATCACCGAAGCCATGGATCAGCGAGTTCATGACGAGATTGCTGACGATCTGGTACAGCGCGCCCGGCGCTGTTTCACAGACGACCGGCTGCGCGCAGACGAGTTCGGCCTTGTGCGGCGTCTTCTTCAGCGCCGGTCCCAGGGTCGTCAGTATCTCGGTCAGGCACGCGCCGAGCTCGACGACGCGGCGGTCCTCGGTGGACTGGTCGACGGCGACCTGCTTGAAGCTCTTCACGAGTCGGTCGGCGCGGCGCAGGTTGCGCAGGATCATCTCGGCGCTTTCGCAGGCCGTGCGCTGGAACTGGTCGAGATCGCGCCGGCCCAGGCGGTTCTCGTGCAGCAGCCGCGACAGCCGCGTCGCCTCTTCGGCCAGATGCGAGGCCGCGGTGATGCCGACGCCGAGCGGCGTGTTGATCTCGTGGGCGATGCCGGCGACGAGGCCGCCGAGCGAGGCGAGCTTCTCCGATTCGAGCAGCTGGCGCTGGGTCAGGGTCAGCCGGTCCAGCGCATGGCGCAGCTCCAGGTTGGCCGCGCGCAGGTCCGAGGTGCGCCGCTCCACGCGCAGCTCCAGCTCCTCGTTCAACGCGCGCAGGGCTTCTTCGGCACGCTTGAGCGCGGTGATGTCCTGGGTGATGCCGCTCATGCGCAGCGCATGGCCCTGCGCGTCGCGGTCGACGACGCGGCCGCGCGTCAGCAGCCAGACCCAGTCGGCCGCGCGGTCCGGCGTGCGGTAGCTGGCTTCGAACACGCTGCTGCGGCCGCGCAGATGCTCGGCCAGCGCGGTCTCGAAATCGGCCAGGTCGTCCGGATGCACGAACGGACGGAAGCCGGCCAGGGTCTGCTCCGCGGCCTCGGCCGTCGCGGCCACGTGCTCCATGCGGTTCTCGCGATGCATGCGGCCGCTCGGCAGGTCGATGTCCCAGAGTTCGCTGCCGCTGCCGGTCAGGGCGAGCATCAGGCGTTGCTCGCTGAGCTGTATGCGTTCCTGCACCTGCTCGCGCACGCGCCGCGCGTGGCGCACTCGGCGCAGCACGGCCAGGCCGCCCAGGCCGGCGACGGCCGTGTACAGCAGGAACGCGAACGGCGAGGCCCACGGCGCCGCACCGACGACGATGCTGACCGAGCCCTGCTGCTCGAGCCAGTCCTGGCCGTCGCGGCGCACGCGCACGTGCAGGCTGTAATTGCCGGCCGGCAGGTCGGTATAGGTCGCGTAGCGCCGGCGATGATCGGCCTCGATCCACTGCGCGTCGTGCGCGTCGAGACGGTAGGCGTAGTGCAGCGACTCGGCGCCGGAGAAATACGGCGAGACGAATTCGAAAGTGACGTTGTCGGCGTCGTAGGCCAGCTCGACGACGCCGCCGCGCACGAGGCTGCGGCGCAGCGGCGACTGCGCGTCGCGCCAGCGCAGCGCGGCCGGCACGTTGTTGAGCAGCAGGTTGGTCACGACCGGCGGCTGCGCCGGCGCCGGATCCACTGCGGCCGGATCGACCACGGTCATGCCGTCGAGACCGCCGAACGCGATGCGGCCGTCGGGCAGTTGTGCCATCGAACGCGCCCAGTAGCCGCGCGACAGGGTGCCGTCGCGGCGGCCGAAGTTGAGGATCTGTCCCGTTACCGGATCGATGCGGCTGATGCCGACCGTCGTGCTGACCCAGAGGCGGCCCTGCGCGTCCTCGGCGATCTCGCCGACCGCATCGGCGGCGAGCCCCTGATGCGTGCCGAACGCGCGGAACGTCGGCGTCGCCGCCTGCTCGTCGTTGAGCAGCGCGACGCCGCCGCCCTGCATGCCGACCCAGATGCGTCCCTGGCGGTCCTCGTGCAGCGCCGAGATCGAATCGTTGCCGAGCGCCTGCGGATCGCCCTCGCGCGTGCGCAGGCTCTCGGCGCGGCCGCTCGCGCGATCCAGCCGTCCGAGCCCGGCCGAGCGATAGGCCAGGTAGAACGCGCCGCGGCGGGTCTCGAGCACGCCGTTGACGGTGTCGCCCGCGAGGCTGGCCGGATCGGCCGGATCGTGCACGTGATGCCGGAACGTGCTGCAGCCGCTGCACAGTTCGTCGAGGCCGTGATCGAGCGTGCCGACCCAGAGCGTGCCGGCCGAATCCTCGTCGACGAACACGAGCGCATCCGCGGCGAGGCTGCCCGGATCGGCCGGATCGTGGCGGTAGCGTTCGAAGCGCCCGCTGCCCGGGCGCAGGCGATTGAGACCGCCGCCGACCGTCGCGACCCAGAGGCTGCCGTCGCGGCCGCGCGTCAGCGACTGCACGAAGTTGTGCGACAGCGAGCCCGGGTCGGCCGGATCGTGTGCGTAGCGGCGCAGCACGCCGCGCTGCAGATCGAAATGCACGAGGCCGCCGCCGTCGATCAGGCCGACCCAGAGCGTGCCGTCGGCATCCGCATGCACGGCGAGCACCGGCCGCGACGGCAGCGCGCGCGGGTCGCCGGCGACCGCGTCGACCTGCGTGAATGCGCGCGTGCGCGGATCGTGAATGCTGAAACCGTTGACCCAGGAACCGACGACGAGCAGGCCGCTGCGCTCGCGCAGCAGGCCCCAGAGGCGGTTGCCGGCGACCGAGTAGTCGCGCGCGTCGTCGTGCGCATACAGCGAAAAGTGCCCGCGCGCCGCGTCGTAGTACATGAGGCCGCGATTGGAGCCGGTCATCCAGACATTGCCGTCGGCGTCGGGCAGCAAGCCGCGGACGGCGTCGTCGGGCAGGCTGTCGCCGGGCGCGGCAGCCGGGTCGTGGCGCAGGTGCTGCAGTATGCGGCCGTCGGCGCCGATCTGCAGCGCGCCGGCGTCGGCCGTGCCCACCCAGACCGTGCCGTCGGCGGCGCCGGCGAGCGCAAAGATGTCGAGGTGCTCCAGCTCGGCCGGCAACGGCAGCCGAGTGGCGCCGTCCTCGGCGAGATGCAGCAGGCCGTCATGCGTGCCGAGCCAGACGCTGCCGTCGCGCGCCTGCGCCATCGCGCGGACCATGCGCAGCGCCGGCAGCGCGCCGAGCGGCAGGTCGCTGAAGCGGCGCTGCGCCCGATCGAACCATTGCAGCCGGCCGGCCACGCTCGCGACCCAGAGGCGTTCGCGCCGGTCCAGCAGCAGCGCGGTCACGTGATTCGCGGCGAGCGCGTCGCTGCGCGCGGGATCGGCCAGGAAGTTGTCGAAGCGGTCGAGGTCCGGATCGTAGCGGCCGAGCCCGCCGCCCTGGGTCGCGATCCAGAGGCTGCCGTCGCGGTCGGGCTGCATCGCCCAGACGTGGTTCTGCGCGAGCGACCAGCGGTCGGTGCGGTCGTGGCGATAGATGCGGAAGACGTGGCCGTCGAAGCGGTTCAGGCCGTCCTGCGTGCCGATCCAGAGAAAGCCGTTGCTGTCCTGGGCGATCGCGCGCGCGGTGGCCTGGGACAGTCCGTCCTCGGTGCTGAAGGTGCGAAAGCGCACCGTGTCGACGCCGGGTGCGTCGTCGGCGCGCGCCGCGGCGGCGGCGAGGCCGAGGAAAACCGCCAGCAGCACGGCGGCGAACCGCCGGGCCTGCTCCGGCAGTCGCGAGGACACGCGTGTTTTCCCCCTGCCGCGCATGCGCCGAGGCTAGCCGCGACCTTGCAACGGCACAACCGACGCCGCATTTCACGACCGGCCGCGGCGGCGGCGAATTCCGCCGGATTGCTGGCCGGTTCCGCCAGCCCCGCGCGGAACCCGGCAAAACCGCTGCGGAAGATCTCCCGTTCAATTGCCGCAGCGCAACAGGCCGGCGCATAATCGGGCGGTTCGGCGCCCCGGCACCGCTACGTCCCGCCCCTCTTTCACGCTACCCGGAGAGTTTCATGTCCGATATCGTCATCGTCGGCGCCAAGCGCACGGCCATCGGTTCATTCCTCGGTCAGTTCAGCGGCGTCCCGACGCCGACCCTCGGCGCCACCGCGATCAAGGCCGCGCTCGAACACGCCGGCGTCGGCGCGGACGACGTCGACGAAGTCATCATGGGCTGCGTGCTGCCGGCCAACCTCGGCCAGGCGCCGGCGCGCCAGGCGGCGCTGGCCGCGGGCCTGCCGACCGCGACGGCCTGCACCACCATCAACAAGGTCTGCGGCTCGGGCATGAAGGCCATCATGCTGGCCCACGACTCGATCAAGGCCGGCTCCACGACGGTCGCCGTCGCTGGCGGCATGGAGTCGATGACCAACGCGCCGCACATGATCCCGAATTCGCGCAGCGGCAACCGCTACGGCAACTTCGAAGCCGTCGACCACATGGCCTGGGACGGCCTGACCAATCCCTACGACGGCAAGGCCATGGGCGTGTTCGGCGAACAGTGCGCCGACAAGTACCATTTCACGCGCGAGGAGCAGGACGCCTATGCCGCCGAGACCGTGCGCCGCGCGCTGGCCGCGCAGGCCAGCGGCGCGTTCGCCGACGAGATCGTTCCGGTCAAGGTCGCCACGCGCAAGGGCGAGGTGGAATACGCGACGGACGAGCAGCCGGCCAAGTGCGACGTCGGCAAGATCGCCTCGCTGAAGCCGGCGTTCCGCAAGGAAAACGGCACGATCACCGCGGCCACCTCCTCGAGCATTTCCGACGGCGCGGCCGCGACCGTGCTGATGAGCGCCGACGAAGCCTCGCGCCGCGGCCTCGCGCCGCTCGCGCGCATCGTCGCCCACGCGACCCACGCGCAGGAACCGCAGTGGTTCACGACCGCGCCGGTCACCGCGATCGGCAACGTGCTGAAGAAGGCCGGCTGGAGCGTCGCCGACGTCGACCTGTTCGAAGTCAACGAAGCGTTCGCCGTCGTCGCGATGACGCCGATGCGCGAGCTCGGCATTCCGCACGACAAGCTCAACGTCAACGGCGGCGCCTGCGCGCTGGGCCATCCGATCGGCGCGAGCGGCGCGCGTCTCGTCGTCACGCTGATCCATGCGCTCAGGCAGCGCGGCCTCAAGCGCGGCGTCGCGTCGCTGTGCATCGGCGGCGGCGAAGCGACCGCGATCGCGATCGAGCTGGCCTGATCCGCGGCCGAAACGAAGGAAAGCGGAGCGCGCCGCCGCGGCGCGCTCCGCAGCGGCCGCAGCGGCGAATACACATTCTCGCGAGGCACACGCTTGCCTGAGCCCGCCTCCGGCTCAATACTGCCGCGCCACCGGCCCCTGGAGGAGAATCCCGTGATGAAACCGCACCGCATCGTATTGTGTCTGGCCCTGATCGCCGGCCTCGCCGCCTGCAGCGCGCAGGACCAGCAGGCCGCCCAGCAGAAGGCCGACGCGGCCAAGCAGGCCGCCGCGCAGAAGATCGACGAAGCCAGGAAGACCGCCGCCGAAGCCGCCGCGACGACGAAGGAAGCCGTCAAGGACGCCGCCGCCGAGGTCAAGTCCGCCGCCGGAGATGCCGGCGACCGTATCAGCACCATGGCCAACGAGACCGGCCAGGCGGTCAAGGAAGGCGCCAGCGACGCGCTCGCGGCCGGCAAGGCCGCCGGCGCCGAAATCAAGGAAGGCGCGAAGGAAGTCGGCCACGAGCTCAAGGAAGGCGCCAAGGCCGTCGGCCAGGAAATCAAGGAAACCGCGGTGGAAGCCAAGGACGCGGCAAAGGAAGCCGTCAAGAAGGACTGAGCGCTCGCCCGAGCGCAAGCGCCGGCCACCCGCCGCGTCTTCCTGCAGCAACGCAACGAACCGGCCGCTCCTGCGGCCGGTTTGCATTTCGGCGGAGGAAAACGCAGCGACCGTTCGTCCGGCAAACGGCGCCCCGCGCGAAAGCGTCGCCCCCTCCGGCACCCGAAACCGACAGGGCCGCCGCGGCGACGGCCGCCGTGCGGCGCTCACGGCCTTCGCCGACGCGCGCGGCAACCGCCGCCGCACGGTCCGGCGCGATTTCCCATTGCCGGCGCGCTGTGCTTACATGCGCGCCCTGTTTCCCTTCGGCGCACGCGCATGACCGTCCTCGAGTCCCGGATCGATTCCCGCAGTCCCGAATTCCAGGCCAATGCCGCCCAGCTGCGCGCCGCGGTCGAGGATCTGCAGACGCAGATGGCGCGCGCCGCGCTCGGCGGCGGCGAGAAGGCGCGCAGCAAGCACACCGAGCGCGGCAAGCTGCTGCCGCGCGAGCGCATACGCGCGCTGCTCGATCCGGGTTCGCCGTTCCTCGAGCTGTCACCGCTGGCCGCCCACGGCATGTACGACGACGCGGCGCCCTGCGCCGGCGTGATCACGGGCATCGGCCGCGTGCACGGCCAGGAAGTCGTCGTCGTGGCGAACGATGCGACCGTCAAGGGCGGCACCTACTTCCCGATGACCGTCAAGAAGCACCTGCGCGCGCAGGAAGTCGCGCTCGAGAACCGGCTGCCCTGCGTCTATCTCGTCGATTCCGGCGGCGCGTTCCTGCCGCTGCAGGACGAGGTGTTCCCGGACAAGGAACATTTCGGCCGCATCTTCTACAACCAGGCGCGGCTGAGCGGAGCCGGGCTGGCGCAGATCGCCGTGGTCATGGGCTCGTGCACGGCCGGCGGCGCCTACGTGCCGGCCATGTGCGACGAGACCATCATCGTCAAGGAACAGGGCACGATCTTCCTCGGCGGCCCGCCGCTCGTGAAGGCGGCCACCGGCGAGATCGTCGACGCCGAATCGCTCGGCGGTGCCGACGTGCACACCAGCGTGTCCGGCGTGGCCGATCATTTCGCCGAGAACGACGCGCACGCGCTCGCGATCGCGCGCGACATCGTCAAGCATCTGAACCGGCGCAAGCAGCTGCCTGTCGCCGTGGCGGAACCGCGCGAGCCCGCCTACGCCGCCGAGGACATCTACGGCATCGTGCCGGTCGACACACGGCGCCCGTTCGACATCCGCGAGATCATCGCGCGCATCGTGGACGGTTCGGAATTCCAGGAGTTCAAGGCGCGCTACGGCAAGACCCTGGTCTGCGGCTTCGCGCACATCCACGGCTATCCGGTCGGCATCGTCGCGAACAACGGCATCCTGTTCGCCGAATCGGCGCTCAAGGGCGCGCATTTCATCGAGCTGTGCAACCAGCGCAACGTTCCGCTCGTGTTCCTGCAGAACATCACCGGCTTCATGGTCGGCCGCAAATACGAGAACGCCGGCATCGCCAAGGACGGCGCCAAGATGGTGACCGCCGTGGCCTGCTCGCACGTGCCCAAGTTCACCGTCATCATCGGCGGCAGCTTCGGCGCCGGCAACTACGCGATGTGCGGCCGCGGCTACCAGCCGCGCTTCCTCTGGATGTGGCCGAACGCACGCATCAGCGTCATGGGCGGCGAGCAGGCCGCCTCGGTGCTCGCGACGGTGCGCCGCGACGGCCTCGAATCCGCCGGCAACACCTGGAGCACCGACGAGGAAGACGCGTTCAAGGCGCCCATTCGCGCGCAGTACGAACGCCAGGGCCACCCCTACTACGCGAGCGCGCGCCTCTGGGATGACGGCGTCATCGATCCGGTCGACACGCGCCGCGTGCTCGGCCTTGCGATCTCGGCCAGCCTGAACGCGCCGATCGAGCCGCAGCGCTACGGCGTGTTCCGCATGTAAGCGGCCGCGGACCGCTGCGCCGCGGCGCACGTCCGACGCCGCCGCGGCAGAGACGGCAACAAAAAACCCGGCGACTGATGCAGGCGCCGGGTTTTCCTTTTTGCAACGGCCGCCTCCGGCGGACCATTGCGCAATGTCGCTTTATCGATCCTTCCAGACGTCCACCAGTCGCGGACGCCGGCCCACCGTAGCGACCGCCGCATCATCGCCCGCCGCCGCGGCGGCGGGCGATGCGCGCGCTCAGCTCATGCGCCGCTCGTGCTGGCGCCAGGCCAGCGCGGCCAGAGCCAGCATCATCAGCAGCATCGCGAACCAGCCCAGCGCCGGTGCCGGCACCGGCGTGCTGCCGAGCACGACCAGCGGCACCGAGGCGTTGCACGGACCCGGCTGGCCGGACGGCATGCACACCGTGTTCGACGACGGCGACACGACGACCGTGTTGAGCAGGTTGCCGCTGGCCGTGGCCGAGATCTGCGCGGTGATCGTGTAGATCAGGCTCGCGCCGACCGGCAGCTGCGGAACGGTCTGGTACAGCGCACCCGTGCCGCTGGCCGCCGGGCAGACCGCGCCGCCGCTGCCCGAGCAGGTCCAGATGAAGCCGACGATGCCGGCCGGCAGCGCGTCGTCGACGATCACGTTGTTGGCCGGGATCGTGCCGACGTTCGTCACGGTGACCGTATAGGTCGCCGTGCCGCCGGCCGCGACGGTCGTGGTGTTGACCGTCTTGGTCACCTGCAGGCGCGGCGACTGTTCCGTCGGCGTCAGCACGCACTGCGGACCGGCCGGCGGGCAGGCCGGCGGCGTGGTGCCGGTCAGGTAGGCCAAATTCGCGACCTGGCTCACGCCGAGCGGAATCGGACTGGCCACCTGCACGACGACCGTCAGCTGCAGGCTGCCGCCGGCGGGAATGGACAGGCCGCTCCAGCTGACGAGGCCGGCCGCGAAGGTGCCGCCGTTGTCGGCGCTGACGAAGCTCGTGTTCGCGTCGATGCGGTCGGTGGCTCCGACATTCGTCGCCGCGGTGCCGCCGCTGTTGGCCAGCGTGATCGTATAGGTCAGCGTCTCGCCGGGTTCGGCCACTCCGGGCTGCGCGCCGCTCTCGCCGCTCAGCGCCTTGGTCACGGCGACGTTCGCCGCGGTCGGGATCGTCACGCATTCCGGCGGCAGCGGCATGCTGCTGCAGTTCGGCGGTGTCGTGCCGGTCTCATAGGCGAGATTCACGACCTGCGTGACGCCGGCCGGCAGCGGGTCGGCCACGGTCACCGTCACGGTCAGGTTCAAGTTGCCGCCCGGCGGCACGGTCAGGCCCGACCAGAGCACGTTGCCGCCGCTGGCCGCGCCGCCGTTGCTCGCACTGACGAAGACCACGTTCTGATCCAGCGGATCGGTCACGCCGACGTTCTGCGCCGCCGCGCCGCCGCTGTTGCTCAGCGCGATCGTGTAGACCAGTGTCTCGCCGGGCTCGGCCACGCCGGCCACGCTGCCGCTCTCGCTGCTCAGGGTCTTGACGATGCGCACGTCGGCCTGCAGCGGATGCGTCGTGCTGCAGCTCGTGCAGTCCGGCGGATTCGTGCCGCCGCCGCCCGTCGCAGCCACGCTGTTGTTGACCGAGCCCGTCGCGTTCGCATTGACCGTCGCGGTGTAGCTGACCGCATACGTGCCCGGCACGGTTCCGCTGGGCAACGTGCACTGCACGGCACCCGTGCAGGTGTACGCGCCCGCGCTCGTGACCGCGCCGAAGGTCTGGTTCGCGCTGATCGTGTCGGCCAGCACCAGCGGCGCGGTCAGCGCGGCGTTCGCGACGGTCGCGGTCACCGTGTACGTGATCGTCTGGCCTGGTGTCACGGTCGTGCCGCTGGCCGGGTTCGAGCTCTTGACCACGCTGACGACCGGATTCAGCGAATGCGTCGTGCTGCAGCTCGTGCAGTCCGGCGGATTGCTGCCGCCGCCGCCCGTCGCGACGACGACGTTGCCGACCGTGCCGGTTGCGTTCGTGTTGACCGTTGCCGTGTAGCTCACCGCATAGGTGCCCGGCGCGGTGCCGCTAGCCAACGTGCACTGCACGGAACCGGTACAGCTGTAGGCGCCGGCGCTCGTGACCGAACCGAAGGTCTGGTTCGCGCTCAAGGTGTCAGTCAGCACGAGCGGCGCGCTCAGCGCGGCGTTCGCCACGGTCGCCGTCACCGTGTAGGTGATCGTCTGGCCGGCCGAGACCGCCGTGCCGCTGGCCGGATTCGACGTCTTGACGACGACGATGCCCGGGTTCAGCGGATGCGTCGTGCCGCACGAGGTGCAGTCCGGCGGATTGCTGCCGCCGCCTCCCGTCGCAACCACGGTGTTGCCGACCGTGCCGGTTGCGTTCGTGTTGACCGTTGCCGTGTAGCTGACCGCGTAGGTACCCGGCGCGGTGCCGCTAGCCAACGTGCACTGTACGGAACCGGTGCAGGTGTACGCGCCGGCGCTCGTGACCGCACCGAAGGTCTGGTTCGCGCTGAGCGTATCGGTCAGCACGAGCGGCGCGGTCAGCGCCGCGTTCGCGACGGTCGCCGTCAACGTGTAGGTGATCGTCTGGCCGGCGGCCACGGCCGCGCCGCTGGCCGGGTTCGAGCTCTTTACGACCGTGACGACCGGGTCCAGCGGATGCGTCGTGCTGCACGAGGTGCAGTCCGGCGGGTTCGTGCCGCCGCCGCCCGTGGCCGCGACGACGTTGCCGACCGTGCCGGTCGCATTCGCGTTGACCGTTGCGGTGTAGCTGACCGCATACGTGCCCGGCGCGGTGCCGCTCGGCAGGGTGCACTGCACGGTGCCGGTACACGTGTACGCACCGGCGCTCGTGACCGAACCGAAGGTCTGGTTCGCGCTCAGCGTATCGGTCAGCACGAGCGGTGCGGACAGCGCGCCGTTCACGACGGTCGCCGTCAGCGTGTAGGTGATGGTCTGGCCCGGCAGCACGGCCGTGCCGCTGGCCGGGTTCGAGGTCTTGACGACCGCAATGCCCGGATTCAGCGGATGCGTCGTGCTGCAGGTCGTGCAGTCCGGCGGATTGCTGCCACCGCCGCCCGTCGCGGTCACGTTGTTGTTGACCGAGCCGGCCGCGTTCGCATTGACGGTCGCGGTGTAGCTGACCGCATAGGTACCCGGCGTCGTGCCGCTCGGCAGGGTGCACTGCACCGTGCCCGTGCAGGTATACGCGCCCGCGCTCGTGACCGTACCGAAGGTCTGGTTCGCGCTGATCGTGTCGGTCAGCACCAGCGGTGCCGTCAACGTGCCGTTGGCGACCGTGGCCGTCAGCGTGTAGGTGATCGTCTGGCCCGGGATCACGGCCGTGCCGCTGGCCGGGTTCGAGGTCTTGACCACGGTGACGGCCGGATCCAGCGGATGCGCCGTGCTGCAGGTCGTGCAGTCCGGCGGATTGCTGCCGCCGCCGCCCGTCGCGACGACGTTGTTGTTGACCGAGCCGGCCGCGTTCGCATTGACGGTCGCGGTGTAGCTGACCGCATAGGTACCCGGCGTCGTGCCGCTCGGCAGGGTGCACTGCACCGTGCCCGTGCAGGTATACGCGCCCGCGCTCGTGACCGTACCGAAGGTCTGATTCGCGCTGATCGTGTCGGTCAGCACCAGCGGTGCCGTCAACGTGCCGTTGGCGACCGTGGCCGTCAGCGTGTAAGTGATCGTCTGGCCTGGGATCACGGCCGTGCCGCTGGCCGGGTTCGAGGTCTTGACGACGGCGACGACAGGGCTCAACGGATGCGTGGTGCTGCAGCTCGTGCAGTCCGGCGGATTGGAACCGCCGCCGCCCGTGGCCGCGACCGTGTTGCCGACCGAGCCGGCCGCGTTCGCGTTCACCGTCGCGGTATAGCTGACCGCATACGTGCCCGGCGTCGTGCCGCTCGGCAGGGTACACTGCACCGAGCCCGTGCAGGTGTAGGCGCCCGCGCTCGTGACCGTACCGAAGGTCTGGTTCGCACTGATCGTGTCGGTCAGCACCAGCGGACTGGTCAAGGTGCCGTTCGTGACCGTGGCCGTCAGCGTGTAGGTGATGGTCTGCCCCGGCAGCACGGCCGTGCCGCCGGCCGGATTCGAGGTCTTCACCACGGTGACGGCCGGATCCAGCGGATGCGTCGTGCTGCAGGAGGTGCAGTCCGGCGGATTCGTGCCGCCGCCGGTCGCCACGACACTGTTGCCGACCGAGCCGGCCGCGTTCGCGTTGACCGTCGCGGTATAGCTGACGGCATACGTGCCCGGCGCGGTGCCGCTCGGCAGCGTGCACTGCACGGAACCGGTGCAGCTGTAGGCACCCGCGCTCGTGACCGCACCGAAGGTCTGGTTCGCGCTGATCGTATCGGTCAACACCAGCGGCGCGCTCAGCGAACCGGCGGTGACCGTCGCCGTCAGGGTGTAGGTGATGGTCTGGCCTGGCGTCACTACCGTGCCGCTGGTCGGGTTCGAGGTCTTGACGACCGTGACGGCCGGGTTCAGCGGATGCGTCGTACCGCAGCTCGTGCAGTCCGGCGGATTGCTGCCGCCGCCGCCCGTCGCGACGACGTTGTTGTTGACCGAACCGGTCGCGTTCGCATTGACCGTCGCGGTGTAGCTGACCGCGTAGGTGCCCGGCGACGTGCCGATCGGCAAGGTGCACTGCACCGTGCCGGTACACGTGTACGCGCCGGCGCTCGTGACCGTACCGAAGGTCTGGTTCGCGCTGATCGTGTCGGTCAGCACGAGCGGCGCGGTCAATGCACCGTTCGTGACCGTCGCCGTCAACGTATAGGTGATGGTCTGGCCCGGCGAAACCACCGTGCCGCCGGCCGGATTCGAGGTCTTGACCACGCTGACGGCCGGATCGAGCAGGTGCGTCGTGCTGCAGGTCGTGCAGGTCGGCGGATTGCCGCCGCCGCCCGTTGCGGTCACGTTGTTGTTGACCGAACCGGCCGCGTTCGCATTGACCGTCGCGGTATAGCTGACCGCGTACGCGCCCGGTGTCGTGCCGCTCGGCAACGTGCACTGCACGGAACCGGTGCAGGTGTAGGCGCCCGCGCTCGTGACCGTACCGAAGGTCTGGTTCGCACTGATCGTGTCGGTCAGCACCAGCGGCGCGGTCAGCGCGGCATTGGTCACCGTCGCGGTCAGGGTATAGGTGATGGTCTGGCCCGGGATCACGGCCGTGCCGCTCGCCGGATTCGAGGTCTTGACCACGGTGACGGCCGGGTTCAGCGGATGCGTCGTGCTGCAGCTCGTGCAGTCCGGCGGGTTGCCGCCGCCGCCGGCCGCGGCGACGGTGTTGCCGACCGTGCCGGTCGCATTCGTATTGACCGTCGCGGTGTAGCTGACCGCGTACGTGCCCGGCGTCGTGCCGCTCGGCAAGGTGCACTGCACGGAGCCGGTGCAGGAGTACGCGCCCGCGCTCGTGACCGTGCCGAAGGTCTGGTTCGCACTCAAGGTGTCAGTCAGCACCAGCGGCGCGCTCAGCGCCGCATTCGTCACGGTCGCGGTCAGGGTGTAGGTGATCGTCTGGCCGGCCGAGACGGCCGCGCCGCTGGCCGGGTTCGAGGTCTTGACGACCGTGACGGCGGGGTTCAGCGGATGCGTCGTGCTGCAACTCGTGCACGTCGGCGGGTTGCCGCCCCCGCCCGTCGCCGCGACGTTGTTGCCGACCGTGCCGGTCGCATTCGTATTGACGGTCGCGGTATAGCTGACCGCATACGTGCCCGGCGTCGTGCCGCTTGGCAGGGTGCACTGCACGGAACCCGTGCAGCTATAGGCGCCCGCGCTCGTGACCGTACCGAAGGTCTGGTTCGCCGACAACGTGTCGGTCAGCACCAGCGGCGCCGTCAGCGCGGCGTTGGTCACCGTTGCGGTCAACGTATAGGTGATGGTCTGACCCGCCGTCACGGCCGCGCCGCTGGCCGGGTTCGATGTCTTGACGACGGCGATGGCCGGGCTCAGCGGATGCGTGGTGCTGCAGGTCGTGCAGGTCGGCGGATTGCCGCCGCCGCCCGTCGCCGCGACGGTGTTGCCGACCGTGCCGGTCGCGTTCGCATTGACCGTCGCGGTGTAGCTGACCGCGTACGTGCCCGGCGCCGTGCCGACCGGCAGGGTGCATTGCACCGAGCCCGTGCAGGTGTAGGCGCCCGCGCTCGTGACCGTACCGAAGGTCTGGTTCGCGCTCAGCGTATCGGTCAGCACGAGCGGCGCGCTCAGCGCCGCATTCGTCACCGTTGCGGTCAGGGTGTAGGTGATCGTCTGGCCGGCCGAGACCGACGCACCGCTGGCCGGGTTCGAGGTCTTGACGACCGTGACGGCCGGAGTCAGCGGATGCGTCGTGCTGCAGGTCGTGCAGGTCGGCGGATTGCCGCCGCCGCCCGTCGCCGCGACGTTGTTGCCGACCGTGCCGGTCGCGTTCGCATTGACCGTCGCGGTGTAGCTGACCGCGTACGTACCCGGCGCCGTGCCGACCGGCAAGGTGCATTGCACCGAGCCCGTGCAGGTGTAGGCGCCCGCGCTCGTGACCGTACCGAAGGTCTGGTTCGCACTCAGCGTATCGGTCAGCACGAGCGGTGCGCTCAAGGTGCCGCCGGTGACCGTCGCGGTCAGGGTGTACGTGATGGTCTGGCCCGTGGACACGGCCGTGCCGCTGGCCGGGTTCGAGGTCTTGGCGACCGAGATCACCGGCGGCGGCAGGTTGTGCGTGACGCTGCAGGGGCCGCAGGTCGGCGGGTTGGTACCGCCGCCGCCGCTCGGTACGACGTTGTTGGCGACGCTGCCGACGGCCGAGCTGTTCACGGTCGCGGTGTAGGTGACGGAATACGTGCCGGTCGCCGTGCCCGACGGCAGGGTGCAGGTCAGGCTGCCGCTGCAGCTGAAGCTGCCGGCGCTCGTCACGCTGCCGAAGGTCAGGCCCGTGCCGAGCGCGTCGGCCAGGGTCAGGGTCGAGGTCAGCGGCGCATTGGCGACGGTGACGTCCAGCGTATAGGTGATCGTGTCGCCGACGTTGACCTGCGAACCGGGTGCCGGCGTAGAGCTCTTGACGACGTCGATGATGGGCTTGGCGACGAGGGTCTGCGCCGTCGCCGTGTTCGGGGCGGGCGCGCCCGCGGTTTCGTTCGTCGCGGCGATCGTCGTCGTGATCGGAATCGGACCCGGGTTCGTCGGCGCGACGACGTAGTTGAAGTTGAACGTCAGCGACTGGCCCGGGGTCAGGCTCGTCGACATGCCGGTGAACGTGATCGTGCAGGTCGGCGCCGGGTTATAGGTCGGCGTGACGCCGCCGGGCACGAGGGAGAACGTGACCGCGGCCGGGCAGGTCGTCGGCGTCGCCGGATTGCCGAGCGCGACCGTGTAGGACACGCCGGTGGCCGTCGTGTCGCCGGCGTTGCTGAAGACGAAGCTGCCGTAGGCCGTGCCGCCGCTGATGACCGAGGAGCTGACGCTGACCTGCGTGGTCACGTCGACGCCGGTGGTCGGCGGCACGATGACGACGGGCTCGTTGAACTGCGGCGTCTTTTCCAGCGCCCAGAGATCCAGGCCCTTGGCCGTGCCGAAATACTCGTTCGCGCTGTTGTTGCAGTCGGTATTGTTGTCGTTGGAACCGCCCCAGGAACGGTAGTAGTTGCCGGTGCCGCCGAGGTTGGCGTTGGCCGAATCGACGCCGAGCAGCGAATAGCTCGGCACCGGCTGGGCGATCGCGCTGCCGGCGCCGCAGAGATGGCCGTTGAGCACGCCGATCAGCGAGCCGTTGGCCGCGCGATGGCCGCGGTCGTCGTAATAGACCGTCGTGTCCTGCGAGCCGTTGAGCTTGGCCAGGGTCGGGCCGCCCTTGACGTTGCCTTCGACGTCGACCATCGGGAAATGGATTTCGCCGTTGCGGCCGGTGATGCGGAAGGTGTAGTTGCCGGCCGGGAACGGCGTGTTGCTGTTGTCGCGGCCGTCCCACAGCACGCTGTGCGTACCGGTCAGCGCGATGCCGGTCAGCACGCGGTTCAGCGGATTGGCGGGGTCGAAGTCCACACCGTCGCGACTGACCACGATTTCATAGGTCAGCGTGTTGACGGTGTTGAACGTGAAGATGCCGCCCGTGGAATAGGTCGAGCTGTTGCCGCCGAGGTTGCCGACGAAGGTCGGCGAGTTCAGCTGCGGCGCGGCCGGTACGGCCGGAATCGCCAGTGCGCTGAGCACGCGGTTGACTTCGGTGTTGTTCGGGCCGGTCGGCGAGACGTCGCTGAAGAAGATCGGATACTGCGGCGGCTGCGCCGTCACGCCGGCCGTGCCGGAGGGGCCGCCGGTCGCCGCGGCGTTCGCGCCGCGGTAGTCGTGGTACAGCGCCGAGCCGTTGGTGTCGATGAAGCCTGCGGCGTTGGCGTAGAATGCCGCGCGGTTCGGATCGAGACCGCGGAAGCTCTGCCGGTAGCGGTAGCCGTCGAGCGAGACGTAGTACAGATCGTTGAAGAGCTGACGGCCGTTGGCGTTGTTGTAGATCGTCCACGCATAGGTGAACAGACGCCCGTTCAGATCGACCAGCGACGAAGCGTCCGCACGCACCGTCACGTCCCAGGCCGAGGTCAGGTTGTTCTGCAGGATCTGCGGCGTCGCGACCGAGGCATTGTTGGTCGCACCGCCGCCGGTCGCACCGGTGAAGCGCACACCGTAGATGCCGGTGGTCGGCGCCACGTACGAACAGGGCGTGAAGCCGTCGGTGACCGTGAACGAGCCGTTGGCGCTGTTCGGACCCGCCAGTTCCTGCAGGCGCGAGGCGATGGTGCCGGCACCGGACTGACTGCTGCAGCTGAAGTTCGCCGTACCCGGAATCGTTTCCGATCCCTTGGGGCCGAAGGACTGCGGGTTGTAGACGAAGATGTCGCCGCCGTTGCTGCGGTTGCGCGAGCCGAGCAGGATGTATTCGCCGGCGCGCGCATAGACGTAGAGGAACTGGTTGCCCGCCGCGACCCCGGCGAAATTGGTGGCGTTGCTGGCGTCCATGACGCCGCGCGAACCAGCGGCGTTGTAGGTACTCGGATACAGCGTGCGGCTGCCTTCGGCGAAGGCCGACATGCAGATCGGCAATGCCAGCAGCGCGAGCCATGCGCGCGGACCACGACGTCGCCGGTGTGTCGGAACACTCCCGGCCGCTTGAGTTGACGGCATAAATCAGTCCCTCAGTGAAGTTGCAACAATCGCCGCATTGTTAGCAGCGATATCGGGCGCAAGGATCGTTAATTCCGCCGTGACGGGCCATGCGCGCGCGCTCACGCAATCTCACGCAATCTCACGCGTGACGTTGCCTGCGCGAACGCCGCGACCCGGCGCGCGAACACGGCGCGGCCCTTCCGCTGTAGCGGAAAACCAGCAAAAACGCCGGGGAAACACGCCGATTCGTCAGAGCACCATCGCGCCGCATCGCGAATGCGGCGCGCGACGGCAAGACCGCAGCACAGCGCCGGCGCCTTGCTCGCCGGCGTTGCGTTGCAATTGTTATTTTTCTCGCGCAGCCCGCCGCACAGGCTGCGTTTGCATCAGACGTTCGCCGCGAGCGGCATCGCGCCGGACGCGTCGAACTGCGCGTCGGCAAGCGGCAGCTCGATGCGGAACGTGGTTCCGTTGCCCAGGCTGCTGTCGACGTCGAGGCGACCGCCGCAGACCGACACGATCTCGCTGACCACGGCGAGCCCGAGACCGCTGCCCTGCCCGTCGGCGCTGGTCGTGAAGAACGGCTCGAACACGCGCCGGCGCACGGCCTCGTCCATGCCGCGGCCAGTGTCGCTGAACGACAGCGCGACGCGCGCCGGCCCGAGCGCCTGCACCACGATGCCGAAGCGGCCTCCCTCGGGCATGGCGGTGTTCGCGTTCGCGGCGAGGTTCAGCACGACGAGCTCGAATTCGCTGCGGTCCATGCGGACGAGCTGCGCCGACGCCGGCGGTTCGTAGGCGACGCGGACGTCGGGACCGAACAGCTGATGCAGCATGGGCTGCATCTCGGTCAGCGCCGCGCCGACGTCGAACACCTCGGGCATCGCATCGCCGCGGTGGCTGAAGGTCGTGAGCTTGCGGCTGACCGCGCTCGCGCGGCGCGCGGCGGATTCGACGCCGGCCAATGCGCCGCGCATCTGCTCTTCGTCGCCGGCGGCCATGCCGCGCGCCGCATAGCCGAGGACCAGGGTCAGCAGATGGTTGAAATCGTGCGCGACGCCGGCCGCGAGCCGGCCCACGGCTTCCACTTTCTGCGAATGCACGAGCTGGTTGTACAGGCGTTCGCGCTCGACGATCTCCGCTTCGAGCCGCGTCTTGGCCCGCGCGAGTTCGTCGCCGCGGGCCCGCGCCGAGGCCAGGCTCTCGCGCAGCGCGGCCATGCTGCGATCGACGACGACGGCGACGAACAGGAACACGATCGCGCAGACCACGGCGAACAAGGTCAGTCCGTGCCAGGAGTCCGCGGTCGCCGCCTTGTCGATGTCCACGATCGTGCCGGCCGCGAATGCCCCGACGATCCAGAGATACATGAGCCAGAGCGCGCGCCGGCCGATCATGAGCCCGGCGACGACGAGCCAGGCGACCTGTACGGGCTGCTCGTAGGAGTTCGACATCATGCCCTGGCTCGCATAGGCATGCATCAGCAGCACGGCGACGGCGCCGAGCAGCAGTCGCAGCGCGAGCTGCACGCGCCCCTTGCGGATCAGCACGACGCAGACGCCCGCGAACACGCTGAGGCCGAGGCTCGCGATCAGGCTCGGAGTTTCCGAGGCGCGCCACGGCAGGTCGTTGAGAAAGATCCGGTAGAACCACAGCGGCGGCGGCAGCAGCGCCAGCATCAGCAGCACGACCTGCAGGGTCGGTGCGTTGCGCCGGTCCACTTCGTCCGCGGCAGGTACGTCGCGCAGCCAATTGAGCCAGCCGCGCCAGACGCGCGCGACCATGAAACCTTCAGACATGTCCACTCCCCTGTTTGCCGTGTTCCTGTCCGATCGATCGACTCGCCGCACCCCGCGGCCCGTCGTTGCTACACCTGCTTCATCCGCTCCCGCTCATCCGCGCGGCACCAGCACGTAGCCGACGCCGCGCACCGTATGCAGCGGCAGGGCCGGCATGCCGGCCTCGGCGAGCTTGCGGCGCAGCCGGTGCATGACCATGTCCAGGCGATGCGGATCGAAGGCGTTGGCGTCGTCGGCCAGCGCCGCGATCAGCGTTTCGCGCTGCACCGTCGTGTTCGCCTCGGCGAACAGCAGCTGCAGCAGCATGCGCTCGGTCGCGCTGAGATCGACGGTCACGCCGTTCGGCGCGATCAGGCGCCAGCCGTCGGCGCCGAGCGCCCAGGCGCCGCCGTTGCGATCGGCCGGGGCGAGCCGGCGCGCGACGCTGCGTACCGTCGCACAGACGACGGCCGCGTCGACGGGCTTGGTCAGATAGGCGTCGGCGCCGAGATCGAGGCCGCGCACGCGGTCAGCCGTCGTCACGCGGCCGGTCAGCATGACGATGCCGACGTCGGAGCTCTCGCGCAGATAGCGCGCGACCTCGAAGCCGCTCTGGTCCGGCAGTCGGATGTCGAGCACGACGACATCGGGCACGCGCTCGAGCATCGCGCGGTACAGCTCGGCCGCGTTACCGGCGCCGACGACCTGGCAGCCGTCGGCGCGCAGTGCGGGGGCGAGAATCGCGTCGCGCAGCTCCACGTCGTCCTCGACGATGACGACGTGCAGAGACGAAGACTGAAGCGCGGCGGAACGGAAGTTCATACAACGATGATAGGGTCTCGATCTGTGAGTGGCTACGGGAAACGATGTAGCCAATCGTGACGAAATCTGTCCGCGCCGGCGACGAATGACGCGTATTTTTCCCCACTCGCATGCGCCGTTTCCGCTGTTTTTCCGCGGCGCCGCGCGAAATTTTCCGCTGCGTGCCGACGTCTTCGATGCGCGGACGACGCGAATCCGAATTTGTAAAAAAACGCGACGGCAAACGCCGCGGCAATGACACCGCCACTCCGCGCACCGGCGTCGTCGATCGCTGCGCGCAGCCGCGCGACGATACCTCGACACGGGCGCGTTGCGTCGTGCCGACCGGCGCGCAGTGGCAACGAAGGCCGTTCATGAACGTCAACGGCGTTGCTCGCGATTGTCTGCCCTGTGCCGTCGCGCGACCCGGCGAAGACAAGGCGCACGCTGAAATGCGCACCGGCGCGGGCGAAGGCGTGCGCGCGGCACCGCCGGCCGGGCCGTCATGCAGGTGACAAAACACGGCCGCGGCGACCGGAATTGTCACTGTGTGCCGCTGAGGGAAAGCCGCCTGCCGCACGCCGTCAGGTTATCTACCGCAGGGTAGGTCAACTGCTACCGTTCAGCGGCGTTTCATCGAGCACGTGCGCGCGATCACGAAGCCCGATGCGGGCTCTGCGTATCGTGCGCACGCCAGCTCCGGGGAAATCGCCATGTCTCTGATCCGTCGTTGCGGCGCGCTGCTGCTGTGCGTCGCGTTCGCCGTGCCTGCCGCGCAGGCGCGCACCTTCTTCAAGTCCGGTTTCGAAGCACCGACCGACGTTCCGTCCACGGACGGGGAAGCGGCCCGTTTCCTGACCCAGGCCACATTTGGCCCGACCCAGGCCGACGTCGCCAAGGTCCGCCAGATCGGCTATTCGGCCTGGATCGACCAGCAGATGAACCAGGTCGCCATGACCGCGGCGCGGCCGCACATGGAAGCCGTCAGCGCCGCGATGACGGCGGCCGGCACCGGCGACACGATCGGCCAGAACCAGCGCCTTAGCCGCTGGTTCCACACCGCCGTGACCGGCCCCGACCAGCTGCGCCAGCGCACGGCCTGGGCGCTGTCGCAGATCTTCGTGATCTCCGACAGCAACGGCGCGATCAGCGGCGAGCCGATCCAGATGAGCGAGTACTGGGACCTGCTCGCGCGCAACGCGTTCGGCTACTACCGCACCCTGCTCGACGAGGTCACCTACAACCCGTCGATGGGCAAGTTCCTGAGCCATTTCCGCAACCGCAAGGCGGCCACCGGCCGCGAACCCGACGAGAATTACGCGCGCGAAGTCATGCAGCTGTTCTCGATCGGCCTGGTCGAGCGCAACCTCGACTACTCGCCGCTGCTGCAGGGCGGCCAGCCGATACCGACCTACGACCAGAACGTCATCAGCAACTACGCCAAGGTGTTCACGGGCTTCGCCTACAACAATGCCGGCACGAACCTGTTCGGCGGCACGAACACCTACCTGCCGATGTCCTGCGTCGCGACCGAGCACGACACGACGGCCAAGGTCGTCGTCGGCGGCACGACGCTCCCGGCCGGCCAGACCTGCGCCGTCGACGTGCGCGACGGCCTGAACCTGCTGGCCTCGCACGCGAACGTCGCGCCGTTCATCGCGCGCCAGCTGATCCAGCGCTTCACGACGAGCAACCCGTCGCCGGCCTACATCACGCGCGTCGCGCAGAAGTTCAACAACAACGGTGACGGCGAGCGCGGCGACCTCGCCGCGGTCGTCAGGCAGATCCTGCTCGATCCCGAGGCGCGCGCGGCCAACCCGCCGGCCACGTTCGGCAAGGTCCGCGAGCCGCTGCTGCGCCTGACCGCCGTGCTGCGCGCCTGGAACTTCCAGCTGCCCGCAGCGACCGCCTACGGCGAGATCCGCATGGGCATGACCAACCCGCTGCCGGTCTACGGCCAGCGGCCGCTCGGCGCACCGACCGTATTCAATTTCTACGAGCCCGACTACCAGCACCCGGGCGCGATCGCCGACGCGAATCTCTATGCGCCGGAAATGCAGATCATCAACGAAGGCTCGACCTACACGATCTCCAACAGCCTGGCCGACTATACCTTCCGCTACTACGTCGGCATGAGCAATCCGCCGACCGACCGGCCGCTGATCGACGTGGGCGTGCTCGTCAACCTCGCCACGCCGACGGCCATGGTCGACGAGGTCAACAAGCGCATGTTCTACGGCCAGATGACCGGCAACACCCGCACGACCCTGATCAACATGCTGAGCTTCATGAACGGCGCATCGGCGAGCGAGAAAGCGCGCTCGCTGCTGCAGGTCGCCGCGATGTCGCCCGAATTCGCCACGCAACGCTGAGGACCGCCGCGATGAAACAGAACGAACTCAAACGCCGGCGCTTCCTGCAGCAGCTCGGCCTCACGCTCTGCGCCGGCGGCGCCTCGGCGCTGCTGCCGCAGCTGCGCCTCGTGAACTCGGCCCTGGCCGCCGACAAGGGCACGGTCAACGGCTACCGCGCGCTGGTCTGCGTCTACCTGTCGGGCGGCAACGATTCCTGGAACATGCTGCTTCCGTACGACACGGCACGTCACGCGGTCTACGCCGCCGCGCGCGGCGGCGTCTACAACGCGAACACGAACGCCGGCGGCCTCGGCATCGACCGCGCGGCACTGACCGCGCAATTCCAGATCACCGACAGCGCGACCGGCGCGCAGTACGCGGTCAACCCGGGCAATGCGACCTACCCGACCGGCATGGCCGACCTCGCGACGATCTACCGCGCGAACAAGCTCGCGTTCATCGCCAACGTGGGCACCCTGATCCGCCCGATCACGAAGACCGAATACAACAGCACGCCGGCCCTGCGCCCGCCGCAGCTGTACTCGCACAACGACCAGGAGAACCTCTGGCACCTCGCGCGCACGACCGCGAGCAGCACCGGCTGGGGCGGCCTCGTCGCCGACCGCACGCGCCTGAACAACGTCAACCAGGCCCTGTCGCCGTGCATCTCGCTGGCCGGTTCCAACCGCTTCGAAGTCGGCGACAGCACCTTTCCGTACCAGATGTCCTCGAGCGGCCTGACCGGCCTCAGCAACATCTACAACTCGGCCAGCAGCACCGGCGGCACCTACGGCTCGCAGCGCGCCGGCGCGCTCGACCTGCTGCTGGCCGACACCAGCAATCCGTCGCTGCTGACCCAGGAATACGCGCGCACCTTCAAGCGCGGCCGCGACCTCTACGACCTGGTCAATTCCGCGCTGACCGCGACCGACGGCTCGGGCAACGTGACGACCACGTTCCCGACCGGCAACTCGCTGGCCGACCAGCTCAAGATGGTCGCGCGCATGATCAAGATCTCGCGCGAGTCCGGCGGCCAGATCCGGCACCAGCGCCAGATCTACTACGTGCGCATGGGCGGCTTCGACCTGCACGACGGCCTGATGGCGACGAACCAGAACGGCCACGGCGCGCTGCTGAACCGCGTGTCGCAGGCGCTGGGCGCGTTCTGGACCGCGCTCGGCGAGATCGGCGCACAGAACGAGGTGACCACGTTCACGATGAGCGAGTTCGCGCGCACCCTGAGCTCCAACGGCAACGGTTCCGATCACGCCTGGGGCGGCGTGCAGCTGGTCATGGGCGGCGCGGTCAACGGCGGCCGGCTCTACGGCACCTTCCCGGACCAGACCCTCAACAACGCGATCAGCTTCTCTCGCGGCCAGACCATTCCGTCGACGAGCGTCGACCAGATGGCGGCGACGCTCGCGCGCTGGATGGGCGTGACCGGGAGCAACGACCTGGCCGCGATCTTCCCGAACCTGATCAACTTCCCGGTCGCCGACCTCGGCTTCCTGACGGCCTGAACCGTCGCGGCGCCGGGAAAAGCCCGGCTCCGCGACAGGCCTGGGCCGCGGCTCCGGGCCGCAGCGACCGCTCCGGACCGGCGGCACCTGCCCGCCGCGACGGCGGCCGCTCCAGTCGGCCAGCCCTCCCGCCGGGGCGGCCGCTTCGATCGGCGACACCCCGTCCACCGCCGCGGCTGCGACCCGATC
>NZ_JANFVR010000070.1 GCF_024609805.1 Tahibacter caeni
GTGTGCTCTTCCGATCGAGCGCGGACTCGGCCGCGCCCAGCGCGGCCAGCGCCGCGGCCCCGGTCGGCGCGTACTGGTTCTGCAGCAGCTCCTGGGCCTTGGCCGACCAGGGCAGCAGTTCCGCGTCGAGCACGACCCAGTCGCTGGCCAGCTCCTGCCAGATGTCGGCGCGTTCGAGCGCCCCGTCGAGGCGATCGAGCAGTGCCGTTTCGAGCGCGCGGTCGGCGAAGAAGCGCCGCCCGCTGCGCGTGTAGATGACGCCGCGGCCGTCGTCGCCGATGCCGAAGCGGCGCAGCGCGACGGTCTCGTCGCGGCAGAGCACGACGATCGCGCGCGAGCCCATGTGCTTTTCCTCGCAGACGAGCTCGGGCACGCCGTCGTGGCGATAGGCGGCGATGGCTTCCTGCGGCCGCTCCAGCAGGTCGCCGTCGGTCGCGGTCGCCGGCGGCGCCATGGTCGGCGGCAGATAGACCAGCCAGCGCGGATCCAGCGCGAAGCGGCTCATGACTTCGAGCGCGGCCACGGCGTTCTCCTCGCGTACGCCGACGCGATGGAACACGCGCGTCTCGATCGTGCGCTTGCCGGCCACGTCGCCGAGCTCGAGCAGGCTGCCTTCGCGTACCGGCGCGGCGGCCGCGGCTTCGGCCGTCGCCGGGAACGGCGCCGCCGGCGCGTAGTAGATGCGCGCGGCCGGCACCGAGACGAGCTCGCGCTCGGGATAGCGCAGCGCGGTCAGGCGGCCGCCGAACACGCAGCCGGTGTCGATGCAGATCGTCTGATTGACCCATTCGGGTTCCGGCACCGGCGTGTGACCGTAGACGACCGTCGCCGGACCGCGATAGTCCTGCGCCCAGTCGTAGCGCACGGGCAGGCCGAACGCGTCGGTCTCGCCGGTGGTCTCGCCGTACAGCGCGAACTCGCGCACGCGCGCCGACGAGCGCCCCTGCAGCTCCTGGCGCAGGCCCGCATGCGCGACGACGAGCTTGCCGCCGTCGAGCACGTAGTGACTGACCAGACCGTCGACGAAGCGCCCGATCTGCTGCAGGAATTCGGTGTCCGCGCCTTCGAGCTGCTGCAAGGTCTCGGCCAGGCCGTGCGTCACGCGCACGTCGCGGCCGGCGAGCTTGCGCTGCAGCTTGACGTCGTGGTTGCCGGGCACGCAGAGCGCCGTGCCGTTGCCGACCATGTGCATGACCAGGCGCAGCACACCGGGCGAATCCGGGCCGCGGTCGACGAGGTCGCCGACGAACACGGCCTTGCGTCCGGCCGGCGCCTGCACCTGCGGCTGCTCGCGCGTGCCGGCCACGACGTAGCCGAGTTCGCGCAGCAGCGCGACCAGCTCGTCGTAGCAGCCGTGCACGTCGCCGATCAGGTCGAACGGCCCGTGGTCCTCGCGCCGGTCGTTCCACAGGGCCGTGCGCTCGATCCGCGCCGCGTCGACGTCGGCGACGGACCGCAGCACGTTGACGTAGCGGAAGCCTTCGCGCTGCAGGTTGCGCATCGAACGGTGCAGCGCCTGCAGCTGGCTGCGCACGACGTGCGCGCCGAACTGGCGGTCGGCGCGGCCGGCGTTGCGCTCGTGGCAGACGCGTTCGGGCAGGTCGAACACGATGGCGGCGGCGAACACGTGGTACTCGCGCGCGAGCTCGACGATGCGCCTGCGGTCTTCCGGGCGTACGTTGGTCGCGTCGACGACGGTCAGCAGGCCGGCTGCGAGACGCTTGCGCGCGATGAAATACAGCACGTCGAACGCATCGCGGCTCGCGTGCTGCGCATTTTCGTCGTCGCTGACCCAGCCGCGGCAGGTATCGGACGACAGCACCTCGGTCGCCGCGAAATGACGGCGCGCGAAGCTCGACTTGCCGCTGCCGCTGGGTCCGATGAGCGCGACGAGGCTCAGCTTGGGAATCGTGATGGGCATGGGATTTCCGTGGAGCGGACGCTCAGGCGTCGCGCGTGAACAGGGCCATCTGGGTCGGCGCGCCGAGCGCCGGATCGAGCGGGCCGACCGGCAGCAGGCGCAGGCCGTAGCCGCGCCGCGCGGCGACGGCTTCGGCCCAGGCGGCGAACTCCGCGCGCGTCCATTCGAAGCGGTGGTCGGGATGGCGCAGCTTGCCGGCCGGCAGGTCGGCGAAGTTCGCGTTGTACTCGGCGTTCGGCGTGGTCACGACGACGAGCCGCGGCCGCGCGAACTCGAACACGTTGCGCTCGAACGCCGGCAGGCGCGGCGGATCCATGTGCTCGATGACCTCGACCGCGCAGGCCGCGTCGAAGCCTTCGAGGCGGCGGTCGCGATAGGTCAGCGCGCCCTGCACGAGCTGCAGGCGTTCGCGCTGCGACGGCGGCAGGCGGTCCAGATGCAGCCGGTCGGCCGCGACGTCGAGCGCGCGCAGCGACACGTCGACGCCGAGGATGCGCTCGAACTGCTTCTCCTTGAGCAGCAGGCCGAGCAGGCGGCCTTCGCCGCAGCCGAGGTCGACGATGCTGCGCGCGCCGCTCTGGCGCAACACCGACAGCACCGAGCCCATGCGCTGCTCGTTCAGGCTCAGCGGCCGCTCGATAGCTTCCTCGGCCGCCTCGCGCGCCTGTTCGGCGCGATCGACGTCGTCTTCTTCCGCATCGAGCAGTCGCGCGAGCGCCGAGCGCACGAGCGAGCGGCGGCGCTTCAGATAGCGGTTCGCGATCCAGTCGCGCTGGGGATGCGCAGCCAGCCAGTCGCCGGCCTTGGCCACGAGCTTGTCGACCTCGTCGTCGCCGACGAAGTAGTGCTTGTCGCCGTCGATGGCCGGAAGCAGCACGTACAGGTGCGACAGCAGCTCGCGCAGGCGCACGCAGCCGGCGATGCGCAGGCGCCAATACGGGCTGGCGCCCCATTCGGGAAAGCGCGCATCCAGCGCGAGCGGGGCCAGCTCCACCGTGTAGCCCAGCGGCTCGAAGCAGCGGCGTATCGCTTCTTCGCCGCCGCGGGCGCGCAACACCGGCACTTCGGCCTCGAGCGGAATCGCGGTCTGCGCGAGCGCTTCGCGGCCGGCGCTCGCGCCGGACAGCGCCGAGCGATAGACGCGCGCGATCGCGACGGCGAGGAACGAGCTCGCCGCGTACGGCCGGTCGTTGACGTACTGCGCGAGCGGACCTTCGCTGCCGTCGCCGCGGCCGCGCACGAGGCCGACCGGATCGATGTCGAGCAGCAGCGAGGCCGTGCAGCGCCGCGCATCGGCCTGCGGATAGAACACGTGGGCGCGGCCGAACGCGAGCTCGAAACTCTGCAGCTTCTGCGGATGCTTGGCGAGCAGGTAGCCGAGGTCGGTGGCCGGTTCGTGGGTGGTGCTGAGGTTCAACAGCATGCGGAAAGCCTTGCGAAGTCGGAGGGGCGTCGTCTCAGCGCTGCACACTGACGCGATAGCGCCGCTGCGGATCGCCGTCGTCGGGCGAGATGTCGACGGCCGCGGCGTCGAACGCGCGGATCACGGCCGCATTGGTTTCCAGGTGCGTGCTCGGCCTTCCGGTCACGAAGCTGCCGCCGGCCAGCACGAGCGGCAGCAGCAGCTGGTCGGCCAGGTGCTCGCCGACCGGCGCGCCGTGGGCGAGGTAGGCGCGCAGTTCGTCGCAGGCGCCGCGTGCGACGTTCTCCGCGGCCACGCCTTGCTCGCCGAGTCCGACGACGACTTCGCTGACGTGGTCGAACTGCGCGGTCAGCACGAGCGCATTCGCCGGACCTGGGCCGGCGGGCAGGTCGCGTACCTCGCGCCGCGTCAGCGCGAACCGCTCGGCGGCCGTGTCGAGCTCGCGTTCGGCGATGTGCCTCGGCAGATTGCGCAACAGTGCCGTCGCTTCGATGCCGCGGGCCGCGCCGCGCTCGTGCAGGGCCAGCGGCGACAAGGCCGTGGGCGCGATGTCGACGTGGATGCGGCCGCCGCCGGCCGGATAGAAGCCGTGGCGTTCGATCGACATCCCGACGTCGGCGCCCATGCGCGCGAGCTGCGGCAGGAACGCCGTCGCGACGAAATCGGCCGACGGCGCCATACGGTTGTGCGTGCCGCCTTCGAGCACGAGCTGGCTGCGGCCGCCGGCGCGCAGCAATGCGGGCAGCACGGTCTGCAGCACGAGCAGGGTGCTGCCGGCGCTGCCGATCCGGAACGCGTACTCGCCGGCGCGGATCGCGCCGGGGCGGAATTCGAGCGCGGTCGAGCCGATTTCGGCGCCGCTGACGTCCGCGCCGCTGACCGCCGCCGCGGCCTGCACGCAGACCAGGTGCTGGCGCATGAGCCCGGGCTTGCTGCGCCTGGCGCGGATGTTGCGCAGGCGCAGCGGCCGGCGCTGCAGCATGGCCAGGCTCAGCGCCGTGCGCAGGATCTGTCCGCCGCCTTCGCCCTGCGCGCCGTCGAGTTCGATGAGGGATTCCGTTCGTGCTTTCATCTCGGGTTCTTCCTGCCCGAGACCAGTCTCAGGCGTCGTTGCTGAGTTTCGCTTCCGACAGTTCGCGCGAGCCGAGCTGGCGCTTGCCGGTGATGACGTATCGACATGCCTGGTACTTCAGATCATGCAGCGCATTGCGTCCGGCCTCCGCCGGCAGCTCGGCGAGGCCGACTTCATACCAGATGCCGCAGAGCTTCAGCGCTTGCCGCGCCGGAGAAAGCCGGTGCAGATCGGCCGGCGATCCGTCCGGATGCCGGATCGGCTCCGGCTCCCTTCGGCGCGCCGCACGTCGCGGTGGCGGTTTGCGCCATCGCAGGATCCGGGTGCGCGGGTCGACGAACAACCCGGTCACTTCCCCGTCGAGCCGGACCCCGCGGGTGCGGTGCGGCGAGTGAACGGCGCGGCGCCGCTGCGCGTCGTATCGACATTCAATCGTGACGAGCTGGCGAACGTGATCCAGCAGATGCCGGCCGACCACGCTGCGCGAGTCTATGCCCCCGGCGAGCTCGCTCCACACCCTGTCCCAGGGCCGGTCGACCTGCTTGCGCAGCCAGCGGCGCAGCGGCGAAAGCAGGTCGTCGAAATACTTCGTGCGGTGGCGGCGAGGCCGATAGCTGTCCGCGTAGCTGTCGTCCTCGCCGGTCCATTCGCCGACACGCGGCTTGTGGCCGCGATCGGTCTTGCGGCGCTGTCCGCCACGCGGCCGTTCGATCAGCACTTCGTGCAGGTCGCTGCGCATGGTTCCTTCTCCTGGTTCAACCTTTGACGCAGACGACTTGCCGCAAGGTATGCATGATCTCGACGAGATCGCGCTGTGCGGCCATGACCTGGTCGATCGGCTTGTACGCGGCCGGCGATTCGTCGATGACGTCGACATCCTTGCGGCATTCCACGTGCGCGGTCGCCGCGCGGTGTTCGCCGAGCGTGATGCGCTTCTTGGCCTCGGTGCGGCTCATGACGCGGCCGGCGCCGTGCGAGCAGGAACAGAAGCTCTCGGCATTGCCGAGACCGCGCACGATGAAGCTCTTCGCCCCCATGCTGCCCGGGATGATGCCGAACTGGCCCTCGCGCGCACTGACCGCGCCCTTGCGCGTCACGTACAGCTCGCGCCCGAAATGCGTCTCGCGCTGCACGTAGTTGTGATGGCAGTTGATCGCCATGCGCGTGAGCTGGAACGACGGCAGGTGCTTGCGCAGCACGGTCAGCACGGTTTCCATCATCTGCTGGCGGTTTTCGGCCGCGTATTCCTGCGCCCACTCCACGGCCTGCACGTAGTCGTCGAACACCTCGCTGCCTTCCTTGAAGTAGGCGAGATCGCGGTCCGGCAGGTTGGCCTGCTGCTTCTGCATCTCGTTGCGCGCCTTCTCGATGAAGTACTGGCCGATGCCGTTGCCGACGCCACGCGAACCCGAGTGCAGCATCACCCAGACCTGGTCGGTTTCGTCCAGGCACAGTTCGATGAAGTGGTTGCCGCCGCCGAGCGAGCCGAGCTGGCTCAGCGGCGACTTGTGCGAGATGCGCGGATGGCGTTCGACGAGCGCGCGATAGCGCTGTTCGAGACCGCGCCAGCGCGTCGTGGCCGAGTTCGGCGCGACGATCCAGCTGCCCTTGAGGCTGCGGCCCTCGACCGTGACGAAGCCGTGCGGCACAGCGCGTTCGATGTCGCTGCGGATCGTCTGCAGGTTCTCCGGCAGCTGATCGGCGCGCAGGGTGGTCTGGTAGGCCATCATCCCGCAGCCGATGTCGACGCCGACGGCGGCCGGGATGATCGCGCCTTCGGTCGGCACCACCGAGCCCACGGTCGCGCCGATGCCGAGGTGCACGTCGGGCATGACGGCGATCCACGGGCCGACGATCGGCAGCCGCGCGAGGTTGCGCAGCTGCTTGCGCGCGCCCTCGTCCAGCGGCACGCCGTCGATCCAGGCCTTGATCGGCACGCCGCCTTCGTCGTGAAGGGTCTGATGCAGCGCGGTGTTCATGACGATCTCTCTTCTCTCTCGTTGTATTCGGATGCAGTACGGCGACGAGGTGGGTGCGAGTCACGGAACGCGTGCGGTGCTCTCGCTGAGCTACGGCGTGAACCGGCGGGGCTCGAACCCGCGACCTCCGCAATCAATGTAGACCCGCAGGCATTCGCGGTACTGCGGCAAGCGGCGACTAGGAATTCGACCAAGACGTGGGTCCTTAACAGGGAATGTAGTCTTCGTCAGCATTCGCCGCTTGCCGCAACACCGTGATGTCGCGATGAAACAGCGGGGCCCGGATGTTCGGGCGGGGCCCCTGCGCCCGTAGCGGTCGCGACGGCGACGAATTCGGTACAAGACGTTTTTCCAGTGCGTCTGTATTTCGCCACGGTGATTGACACCGGCGGGGGACTTTCGCCCCCGCATGCCTCACGGCGCTGGATTCGATGTAGTCCTGCGGGGCATTCGCCGTCGCGGCCAAACCGGTGATCGTTGCGGCCGCAGCGCGGATTCGCTGCGGCCATTTCTCCTTTCTCCTGTCGTGTGCCGGGGCCAGGTCGCGGAGCCCGCTGCCCGAGGTCCGCCTGTCGAAGCCCTTGGGGGAACCCCGGCGGCGCGCTCCGTCCCGGCACGGGTTGTCCCATATCAAGGGTCGTGCCAACCCGGCTCATCCATTGAATATTCCCAAAAATCAAAGGATTGAAAATCCGGCGCGGTTTTCGATCGAACTTCGAACCGAGCTGATGCGCTCGTGTATTATCCGTACGGATAAATTCGGGGCAGGGGACATGCAGAGCAAGCCGCTCGTCGTGATCGGTTTCGTCGGTACGGTGCTGGACGCGGCCGACGGCCCGGGCCGTTGGGAGAAATGGCGGCCGAGCGTAGCCCTGGGCATGTACGACGACCTGCTGGTCTCTCGCCTGGAGCTGCTGCTGGACGAGCGCAAGTTTGGCAAGCTGGCCGGCCGGCTGCGCGCCGACCTCGCCGAGGTCAGCCCCGAGACCCAGGTGCGCGTGCACGACTTCTTCCTGTCGGATCCCTGGGATTTCGAACAGGTCTTCGCCGCGCTGCACGAGTTCGCGCGCGGCTATCCGTTCGACACCGAGCGCGAGGACTACCTCGTGCACATCTCCACCGGCACGCACGTCGCGCAGATCTGCTGGTTCCTGCTGACCGAGGCGCGTTTCTTCCCGGCGCGACTGCTGCAGACCTCGCCGCCGCCGAAGCAGCGCACGGGCGATCCGGGCAAGTACGCGATCATCGATCTCGACCTCGCGCGCTACGACCGCATCGCCCAGCGCTTCGCGCGAGAAAGCGAAGACACGGCGAGCTTCCTCAAGAGCGGCATCGCCACGCGCAGCGCGACGTTCAACCGCATGATCGAGCAGATCGAGCGCGTCGCGATCCGCTCCAAGGCGCCGATGCTGCTGCTCGGCCCGACCGGCGCCGGCAAGAGCATGCTCGCGCGCAACCTGTTCGAGCTGAAACAGCGCCGGCATGCGCTCAAGGGCCGCTTCGTCGAGGTGAACTGCGCGACCCTGCGCGGCGACGGCGCGGGCAGCGCGCTGTTCGGCCACGTGCGCGGCGCGTTCACGGGCGCGCAGAGCGAACGGGCCGGCCTGCTCAAGAGCGCCGACGGCGGTCTGCTGTTCCTCGACGAGATCGGCGAGCTCGGCCTCGACGAACAGGCCATGCTGCTGCGCGCGATCGAGGACAAGCGCTTTCCGCCGCTCGGCGGCGACCGCGAGGTCAGCAGCGACTTCCAGCTGATCGCCGGCACCAACCGCGACCTGTCGGTCGCGGTCGCCGAAGGCCGCTTCCGCGAGGACCTGTTCGCGCGCCTGAACCTCTGGACCTTCTATCTGCCGGGGCTCAAGGAACGTGCCGAGGACATCGAGCCGAATCTCGATTTCGAGCTCGAGCGCTTCGCGCGCGTGCACAGCGAACGCATCACGTTCAACCGCGAGGCGCGCGAACGCTACCTGCGTTTCGCGATGAGCATCGAGGCGACCTGGCCCGGCAATTTCCGCGATCTCGGCGCGTCGGTCACGCGCATGGCGACCCTGGCCTCGCAGGGCCGCATCACGGTCGATGTCGTCGACGAGGAAACCGTGCGCCTGCGCCGGCTCTGGGGCGGCACGCGACGCAGCGCCGCCAACGGCGACGGCGGCTACGCGCTGCTCGATGCGCTGCTCGGCGACCGGCTGGAGCAGATCGACCGCTTCGACCGCGTGCAACTCGCCGACGTGCTGCGCGTCTGTGCCGCCGCGCGCAGCGCGAGCGACGCCGGACGCAGCCTGTTCCAGGCCAGCCGCGAGAAGCGCAGTTCGAGCAACGATGCGGACCGGCTGCGCAAATACCTCAAGCGCTTCGGCCTCGAATTCGCGCAGATCCAGGCGGCGGCGCGGCGCCTGTGAACCGGGAACCCGCCGAACTGCGCCGGCACCGGAGAATGCCGGCGCAACGCCGGTTCCGCGCGGCGCGCGCCGGGGCGACGTGGCGTCAGCGCAGCGCGACGCTGCCGCGCTTCCAGGCCGGGTCCTGCGAACGGTAGAACACGCTCAGCGCGGCCGGGCTGTCGACCTGCTTGCTGACGTTCAACGTCGCGAGGTCGATGACCTCGAAGCTGCGCCGGAAGCGGCCGTCGACCTTGGTTTCGCGCGCCGCGAGCAGCTGGGCCTTGCCGGGCACCCAGCCGGCGAATTCGAGATAGCCGACGTCGGGCGTGTCGAGGCTCGGCGGCAGCACGTCGATGCGCCACCCGTCGCCGCCGCGCTGGAATACCCAGAGCTCGCGCCACGCGTCGAGCGGCTGCACGGCGAGGGTCAGCACGGTGCCGGCGGCATTGCTGCTGGCCGACGCGGTCCAGACGAGGCCATAGGTACAGCGCTGCGCCAATGCATGCGCCGCGTCGTGCTGCGCGTCGACGAGCGCGATGCAGGTCTGGCCCGGTTCGCCGGGGCGCGTCTCTACGTGCAACCCTTTGGCGGCGGCGGTCGGAACCGCTTCGGCGCTCCAGCGCGAGGCGCCGACGCGCACGGCGGCATCGGTGTACGCGGCGTTGTCTTCCTCGGCCAGCTCGAGCTTGTCGACGCCGGCCAGCGCCTGCAGCGCGAGCGCCATGGTCGGCTGCGCGTCCTCGCCGCGGCGCGCGCGCTGGAACGCGAAGCTGGCCTGCACGCCGGCGCTGCGCAGGCGCAGGCGATTGCGCAGGTACTCGGGCAGGCCGTCGGACTTCACGCGCGCGAGCACGTCGCTGCGCCAGGCATCGTAGTCGTAGCGCGCGGCCGGGCTCAGGTCCGGCGGCACGCAGTCGGGACGCGTCAACGCGAGCGCGGCGCCCGCATGCACGTCGTCGCCCGCCGGCAGTGCGAGCACGCGCCGGAACGCCTCGCCGTCGTAGCAGAGCACGACGCGGCCTTCGCGTTCCATGCTGCGTATCGTCACGCCGAGGCTCGCGGCGACGTCGAGATGTGCCGCGATCGTCGCGTCGTCGGCCTTGGCGCGGCGCGACGATGCGCGCCGCGCAAGGCGTTCGGCCATGCTGCCGAGCGCCGAAAACGCCTCGCTGCCGATGGCCTGCGCCGGCGCGGCCCTCAGATACGCCGCGACGTAGGCCAGGCCCAGCGCTTCGGCGCCCGGCGTGTCGCGCAGGAAGCGCACGACCGCGAGCAGCTCGCCGGCGCGTTCGGGCTGCAGGCTGACGCGGCGCACCTGGCTCGCGCGCACATAGCCGCCGCGTTCGCGGCGATGGTCGTAGACCTGCAGATAGCCGAATCGCGCATCTCGGATTTCCAGGGTGTCGCCTTGCCAGAGCACGGCCTGCTGCGGCGCCGATTCCTTCGGCGCCGCGCGCAGCGCGATCTGATCCTGGGTCACGATAGCCGTCTCGGCGACGGGTTCCTCCGCGGCGGCGGCGCCGGCGCAGAGCAGCAGGGCGGCAAGCAGACGTTTCATCGATGCGTTTCCGATGTGCGGCAGGGAATTCCGCCAGGTCGAATGCGGCTTTCGATCCCGGTTCTCCGGGTCAGGACGGCCGATGTCCGGGGACGCGACTCGTCCGGCGGAGTCGAAGAGAAAGCGGCAGCGCGCAGGAGCCCGCTGCCGATCCGTTCCTCGCCTCATTCGGCGCCGGCCGGCGCCTGCTGCGCGACCGCGCTGGTGCCGAGCAAGGTGTTGCCGATGAAACCGCCGCCGGCCGGCGGCGGCGCGATGATGACCGAGACCTTGTCCGACAGCTTGTCGGCCAGCGTCTTCTGGATCAGCAGCGGATGCTTCGTGATCAGCTCGCCGTCGCGCTGCATCTGCTCGCTCTGTACCTTGCCGATGCGTTCGAGGCGGAACACTTCGGCCTCGGCCAGGCGCTGGCGCGAATCGGCTTCGCCGGCAGCTTCGATGCGGCGCGCCTCGGCGGCGGCTTCGGCGAGCTTGATGCGCGAGGTCTTCTCGGCCTCGGCTTCGAGCTGGCGCTGCTCGATCTGCTTCTGCTTGAACGGCAGTACGTGGCGCATCGCTTCCTCCTGTGCCTTTGCCGCGATGATCTGCTCCGACGCGGCGGCCTGCGCGGCCTTCTCGCGCGTGACCTTTTCCGCGTCGGCCGCGAGCTCGGCTTCCTTGACCTGCTTTTCCTTGAGCTCCAGGGTGTACTTCATCTTTTCGGTCTCGAGTTCGACCGCGAGCAGCTTCTCCATGCCGGCGCGATAGTCGGCCGGCAGGTCCACGTTGCCGAGCAGCACCGAGTTCAGCACGATGCCGTCGGCGGCGAGCTTGGGCTTGAGCTCGGTCTCGAGCACGTCCTGCAGCTCCTGGCGCTTGGTCGAGAAGATCTCGCGCACGGTGTAGCGCGCGAACACCTTGTAGATCGTGCCCTGCACGGCCGGTTCGAGGCGGTCGCTCGCTATGTGTTCCGGCGCCGTGCGTGCGAAGAGATCGACGCGGCCCGGATCGAGCGAATAGCGGATCGCGACTTCGGCGCCGAACGACAGACCTTCGATCGACTGGAACGGCGCTTCGCCGTCGGCGCGGGCGCTGCGCTCGGGCCGGTACAGGCGGCTCTGTAGCGGATAGCGGCGCAGCTCGTGCAGACCCGGCAGTACGACGACCAGTCCTTCGCCGGTCGTCGTCGTCGTGCCGGTCCAGCGATTCAGACGCACGCCGAGCTCGCCGGCGCCGACGCTCCCGGTCGGCGGATGCGTATACAGTGCATAGCCGCCGGCGGCCAGGGCCGCGAGCAGCAGGACGCGCGGACGGAAAACGACACGGACGGCGTGCGACAGCCGCGACGACGACAAGGCCACGAAACGACTCCTGGGCGGATGGATGGACGAGGGCGCCGAAGGTCTTCGGCGTGGATGCCATTCCAGCCCGCGGCGCAGGCGTGCCCGCGCTCGAATCCGGGCCGGCCGCCGACGGATTGTGGCGGGATGCGGGCAGTGGCCGCGGCGCTCGTCGGTCCATGCGCCGATGCGCTCCCGACACCGGCGACCGCGTGATGCGGTCGGCCCGCGCGACGCTCAGCCGGCCGCCGCCAGCTCGCGGCAATGCTGCGCCGTCGCCTCGTCGACCGGGAAGCAGCATTCGATGTGCAGCTCCTCGATCGTCACGTCGCGCGGCGTACCGAAAGTCGTGATCGTCGAGAAGAAATGCAACTCGGTCGCATCACGGCGCAGCACTGTCGTCAGCAGCGGCGTCGCGCCGCCGTCGGCATCGCGCCGGCGCCAGCGCGACGGTACGCCGGGATAGGCGAGCACCTCGGCGAGCAGCGCGGCCGCCGTCTCGTCGCCGGGCGCCGCAGCCACGACGCTGTGCAGATGGTGGATCAGGCTGCCGGCCACTTCTTCCCAGTTCGCGACTGCCGCACGCAGGTCGTCCGGATCGAAGAACTGGCGCAGCATGTTCGCGTGGCGGCTGTCGCGGCCGCCGAGCACGAAGCGGTTGACGCGAACCGCGGCCGCATTCGCCGCGAGCACGTCCCAATGCCGGTTCAGCAGGAACGCCGGATACGGCTCCTGCTGCGCGAGTATCGCCTCGATGGCCCGGCGCACCTGAGCGAGCGCCGGTGTCGCGAGGGTCGACTCCGGATATTTCGGCGCGAAGCCCGCGGCGACGAGCAGCGCATTGCGCTCGCGCAGCGGCACGTCGAGCGCATCAGCCAGACGCAGCACGAGTTCGCGGCTGGCCTGCGACTTGCCGGTTTCCACGCAGCTCAGATGCCGCGCCGAGATGTTCGCGTCGAGCGCAAGGTCGAGCTGGCTCAGACGTCGCGTCAGGCGCCATTCGCGCAGCAGCCGGCCCAGCGGCGCGGCGGTGTCGGGCGCGGTCGAAGCTCGGGTCTGCACGGGAATTCCTCGTCGGCGGAGCGCCGATGCTAAGCGCCGCGTCGTCGCGGGGACATGACCTCGCAGGTCATGTTCGCCGTCGGGCGGAGACTGCCGGCGCACGATGCAGCGCGACGAACCGCGCGACTGACGCCGACGCGCATCGCCGCCGTTTTCCTCGGCCCGGGCCGGTGAACGGGATCGCCGCATCGATTCCGCAGAAGCGGCCTTCCCGACGATCTGCGCCGCAGCCGTCGCGACGGTCGGAACCCGCCGTGCGGCCAAACGGTCCGGCACACCCGTTGCCCGCGCTTGCCGAGTCGGCCCGGGCTGCGCAAGATCGCGGAAACCCCTCGTGATCGCTCCCGCATGCCGCCGTCCCTGCTTCGTCCCCCGATGACCACGCACGATCGTCTGCTGCCGGTCATCGGCATGCTGAACGTGCTCGCGGTCACGGTGGCTGCGCTGATCGTCGTGCCGAAGTTCAAGCTGATGTTCGACGGCTTCGGCGGCGATCTGCCGCTCGCGACGCGGCTGATGCTCGCGACCTATCGCGGCTGGGGTCTCGCCGCGCTGCTCGTGCCGGCGATCTGGATCGCATGGCCGGATCGGCAGGCGCGCGGCGCGGTGGCGCTGCTTGCCGGCATTGCGACGGCGGTCGTCCTGACCGGCTTCGGCATCTGGGCCTGCTATTCGCCGATATTCGCGCTCGCTGCGGTAGTAGGCTGACCCGAAGCGATCCGGGCAGGCGCCTCTGCCCGGATCGCCGCTACTGCTTCGGTTCTTGCCTCAGCGGTTGCGGTCGCTCGGCATGCGGCTCTGGCCCTGCTGCGGCCGCTCTTCCTGCGGCCGGTTCTGGGTCTGCTGCTCCTGCTTCTTGTCCGGATTCTGCGAGGCCTCGCGGTTCGGGTTCTGCGATTGCTGCTGTTTCTGCGGGTTCGGGTTCTGCGTAGGCATCGTTCGCTCCAGGGGTTGCGCCGGTCGGCGCCGAAGGAGCGGAGCAACCGACGTGCCACGAGCGGAAAGCGCCTCGCGATGCGGATTTGCGCGCCCAGGGCGGCGTGCGGCTTTGTAAGGCTTTCCGCGGATTGCAGATCCTTCCTCGGAGGTTGCAGCGGCCCCGGCCGCCACCGCCGGCAGCCACGCCGGCGGCAGCGTTGCCTCATTGCGCGCCGGACGGCGCTTCGCCCGGCGTGACGCGCAGATCGAACCAGTCCGCCGCGGAACCTTCCAGAGGCACGCGCGATTCCTCGTCGCCGGCGCGCAGCAGCACGACGAGACTGCCGTCCTTCGCGGCCGACCCCAGACTCACGACGCCGTCGGACGGAACCGCGATCCAGGCGCCGGCCCGCTCGGCACCGGCGGCGGGTTCGGCAACCACGCGCACCCAGTACCGCGACGCC
The DNA here is from genome assembly GCF_024609805.1 of Tahibacter caeni. Lineage (GTDB taxonomy): Bacteria > Pseudomonadota > Gammaproteobacteria > Xanthomonadales > Rhodanobacteraceae > Tahibacter > Tahibacter caeni. The sequence continues at coordinate 14,101 of NZ_JANFVR010000070.1, forward strand.
CGGCCGACGCGCTCGACGCGGAAGCCGCCGGCGCCGGCATTGCGGCCCAGCACCACCGTCTCGATGAAGTGCGCCGTCGGCGTCGCGGGTATGCGCAGCAGACGGCTCCCGTTGACGGCCAGCGTGCCGGCTCCGGCGAGCGCCAGACTGCCGGCGCCATCACCGAAGGGCTGGAAGCCGTCGCGGAACAGCACGATCTGCGTGCTCGCCGACGCCGTGTAAGGCCCGGGGTCGAGCGCACTGGAAACCTGCGCCGTCGCGGTAACGAGGTCACTGTCCGGCATGCCCAGGATCTGGCCGCTGACGACATAGCTCACGCTGCCCTCCGCCGGAACGGTGACGTCGCCGTCGGCGAGCGCGCCGCTTCCCGAGGCAGTGCAATGCGCATTCGGATCGCCTGCGTTGATGCAGAACCACGAGGCGCTGCCCGGGTCGAGCTGTGCCGGCAGCGGCAGCGCGATGTTCACGCCGGCGACGGCGGCGGCTCCCGGATTGCGCGCGGTGACGAGATAGCTGAGCGTGTGCCGGTACTGCACATGGGCGCGGTTGGCGGTGAGTTCCGCGCCGAGATGGCTGCCTTCGACGCCGTTGCCGCTGAGCGGCACCGTCGCGGTGGTGCCGGCATTCGCGTTGGTCACGTCGATGCGGGCATTGCGGGCGCCGAGCGCCAGCGGCGCGAAGCGCGCGTACAGCGTGCAGGTGCCGCCGTTTGCGGCGATGGTGCCGCCGGCACTGCAGGCGTTGTTGCCGCCGGCCAGCGCGAAGTCGCCGGGGTCGGCGCCGGCCAGCGACACCGTACCGATGGCGAAGTCGCCTGCGCCGCTGTTGAGCAGGTTCACCGTGCGTACCGGGCTCGTGGAATTGAGCGTCTGGTCGCCGAAGTCCATCGCGCCGGGCGAGCTCACGAGGATGTTGGCCGCGCCGTTGCGCGAGAAAGTCAGCACCAGCGTGGCGTCGACTGCCGCATCGCTCTGCGAGAGGGCCCTGAGCGTGATGCTGCCGGTCTCGCCGCCGCCGGCGGCGAGCGTGGCGTCGACGCGGAACTGGGCTGCGGCATTGCCGGGCAGGCGTATCGGCGCGACCGCGGCGACGCTGCCGCCGGCGCTGTCGTGCAGGCTGGCCGTGATCGCGCCGCTCGTGCCGGTGATGGCGAGGCTATAGACATCTTCCACATTGCCGCTATTGACGACGCGCACGCCGAAGCTGCCGCTCGCCGGCAGATCGGGTGCCGTGAATGTGGCGGGCACGCCGAGCAGGGCGACGGCCTTCCCCGCCGCCAGCGTCACCTGGGCGCTGCTGCGCGCCCGCGCCGCCGCCAACGTGCGCGAGACGGCCTGCACGTCGAACGTGCTCGTCCCCGGCGGCAGATAGTCCGTGCCGGCGAGCGTCGCGACGACGTCCTGCGCTTCGCCGGGGGCCAGCGTCACGGCCTGCGGCGCCAGCGTCACCGCAGGGCCGAGCGGACCGAGCGCGGACACATCGAAGGTATCGCTCGCGACGCCGCTGTTGGTGACGCGCGCCGTGTAGACCGTCGCCGCGGTGCCGCTCGCCGGCGCCAGCGCGATGCGCACGCCCGGCCCCGGCACATTCACCGTCAGGCTGCCGAACTGGTTTCCCGCAAAGCTGTTGAGGTAGGGGATGACCTCGTAGCTGCCGGGCGCGACGTCCGGCGCCACCGAGACCGTGCCCGACACGTCGTGGGTCGAGCCGGCGGTCATGACATAGCTGGGCTGCAGGAAGTCGACGCTGATCCCGGGCGGTGCGCTGTTCAGGCCGAGGTAGTAGTTCTGCGCGACGTTGCCGACGTTAGCGCTGCGCATGACGACCGGCGCCACGCTGCCGCGGCCGACGCTGACGGGATTGTTCAGCGGCGCCAGGGTGGAAGCCAGGATCGGCGTGTTCGGATCGGGGCCGACATTGCGTGCACCGGTGGCGAGGACGGCCTGGCCCGAGGTGGTGAACCCGCTGCTCGCGGCGGCGGCGACGGTGAACGGATAGTCGGTGTATTGCGTGTCACCGAGGGTGGAGCGCAGCACGAGTGCGGCCGTGGCCTGGCCCTGTGCCGGCACCGTGACCGGCGTGTCGAGCTGCACCAGCCAGCGCGCAGGCAGGCCGAGCAGCGACAGGTCATAGTTCACCGCGCTCGCCGAGGGATTGGTCAGCGTGATCGCATAGGTCAGCGGATCGCCGAGTTGCGCCCCCTGCCGGGCCGGCGTGATCGCGAGCGTCTGCGCGGCGCTGACGGCGGCGCGCTCCAGCGGCAGGCTGCCGGCGCCGATCGACGGCAAGGTGTAGTCGACGCGGCCGCCGGCCGCGACGTCGCGCAATTCGCCCGGCGTCATGCCGCTGACGGTGGCTTGCCAGGTGATGTGGGTGGCCGTCGGCCGGTACCAGCGGTAGCGGTCGTAGCCGGCTGCGCCGGTGTCGACGTCGGTGGGCGCCGGACTGAACGAGCCCGGCACGAGGTTCACGCCGGTGCCTTTCGGAATGTCCACGATGGCCGTGATCGCCGGTCCCGCGAGCACGTGATAGTCGTAGACGAGGACGGCGGTGTCGGTGAGCGCGTAGAGCGTGTCGCCGTCGAGCACCACGTCGCGCAGCACCGACGGCACGTCGTACGGAATGATGCGCAGGTGCGCGGTGTCGTTGGCGTCGACGAGCGCGAGCACCCACGAACACGACAGCGGATTGAACGCACCGACCGCGTAGTAGTTGTTCGTCAGCGCCTTCAGGCCGGTGCCGCCGGTGTCGAGCGGCTGGTTGCACGGCGCGCCGGCGGGACGCCGGTTGAGCATCAGCGAAGTGAGCGTGCTCTGCACGACGGGCAGGGCGCCGCTGAGATCCAGCGCGCTCAAGGTGAGATTGCCGACGAAGCCGGAGTAGCCGTCGTAGGCGCCGTCCGTGTCGCCGGCGGCGAGTCCCGCGTCACCCTGCGCCGCGATGCCGTACAGCACGCGCGTGCCCGGCACGTCGGTGGCGCCGGTGACGCACGGGTTGTTCGTGCCGGGGCAGTTGGTCGGCAGCTGGCCGATGTCGACGGCCGTGATGCGGCCGACGCCGGGTCCGGTGCCGAAACCGTCGCCGACCGCGCTGGTACTTGCGAGCAGCGTGGTCGCGCCGCGCGGCAGGCTGGAGAGGATCATGTTCGGGCCGCCGTAGACCGGGTCGTTGGTATCGGTGGGGCCGAAATGGTGGAACAGCTCGCCGGTCTGCACCGGATTGGCCGGTGTGGAGAAATCCAGGCTGATCAGGTTTCCGTTTTGCTGAAAAATGAACCCGGAGAACGGGTTGTAGATCACCGCCGTGGTCGTGAGGGAACCCTGGTGGCTGTCGTTGAACTGGATGGTGCCGCCGAAGCGCTTGGGCACGCTGACCGGCACGGCGTTGAGCCGCAGCGGCGCCGTCGCATGCGCCGCATCGATCAGGTAGGCGACGATCTTCAGGTCGTCGAACGAACTCGGGCTCGACAGGTTGTAGGCAACGACCAGCACGTCGCCGTCGCGGTTGCAGCCGACATTGCCGTAGCCCGTATCGAGCACGCCCGTGGTGGCGAAGGTGCCGACGATGGCCGGCGCGCCGGGCGCGAGCGTATCGACGATCGACACCTGGTCGCGCTGGCACACGTACAGATAGCCCCCGTGCAGCACGAACGAGCGCGTCGACGCCGGCATGACGAGCGAGGCGCGGGCATCGATCACCGGCGTCGGCGCGGATTCGTGCGACAGCGCGAGATCGTAGGCGATCGTGCTGCTGCCCGGCGGCACCGTCGCCGGCGTCACCGAGAGCTGCGCCGAAAACGGCTGGCCGACGAGGAAGCCGCCCGATCCGGTCGCCCCGGGGATGGCGTCGCAGCAGCGGTTGATGTCGATGAGGCTCATCTCGATCGTATGGGCGCCGCTCAATCCAGTCGTGTCGATGCCGAAGTCGGGCAGGGCGACGATGCCGTCGCCGGGCGCCAGGAGCTTCGCGTCGGTATTGCCCGTGCGGCGCACGGTGCCGGTCGGATCCCTCAGGCGCCAGCTGCCGAACACCGTGCGATAGCCGTTGACGGAGTTCATCACGCGCGTGGTTACCGTGACCGCCGTGCCGGGATCCACCGCGAGCGGCGCCGCACGCACGCTGGCCACGCGGACGATGTCGCTGCGCAGCGTGAGCGTGCCGGTGATGCTGCGCGACAGCTGCGGCAGGTCGTGCGGCGTGACGGTGACGCGATAGTCGAAGGCGCGGGCCTGGCCGTCGTCGTTGGTGAAGGTCAGCGTCAGCGCCGGCGAACCGCAGCAGCCGTTGCTGAGCACGTGCGAGGGCAGGTTGATCGTGGTCGTGTTGAGCACGGCGTGGACGCCGGCCGGCACGCCGTCGACCGCCACGTCGAACGTGCGCGGGCCGGGAGTGTCGTTGTACAGGTTGACGTTCACGCTGACGGGCTGCGTCGGCACGTTGACGGCGAGCGCCGGCGAGAGGGCCAGGGACAGGTCGCCGCTGGCGGCTTCGAGCAGGGCGGCGCCGAGCGGACACAGGCTGGCGTCGACCCCGGCCAGCGCCGCCGCCACCGCGGCGGGCCCGGCGGCGGCGAGCTGGCCGCGCGCCGCGGTGATCGG
>NZ_JANFVR010000071.1 GCF_024609805.1 Tahibacter caeni
CGCCGCGGACGAGATGAGCAGGGCGCGCAGGTCCGCCGCGAGCGCGGCTACGCGCTGCCGCGCCGCGGCGCGAGCGGCAGCCCGGCGTGGATGTGCGAGGCCGCGATCGCCGCGTGGCCGAATGCGACCGCGATCTGGTTCAACCCGCTGACGACGTCGCCGATCGCGTAGACGCCGCCGGCGGCGGTCATCTGGCAGCGGTCGATCTCGATCTCGCCGGACTCGGCGCGCGCGCCCAATGCGGTGACGAGCGCCGCCGCCGTGTTCGAGCCGAGGCAGGCATACACTGCGTCCAGTCTCGTCGCCTCGCCGCTTCGCGAACGGTGCACGAGGCGTTCGCCGTCGAAGTCGAGTTCTCCACGCGGCAGGACCTGCAGTCCGTCCTGCCGCGCCGACTGCCGCGCCGTCTCGTCGGCCTCGTCGGTCGGCAACAGCGAGATCCGCGCGGAAAACGTCGTCAGGAAGCGCGCGTGCGGAACGATGGACGCGAACGGACCGTAGACGCCGATGTGCGCGTCGGTCGCCTCGTAGGCGTCGCAGATCGCGCAGAGGCGCAGCGCGCGCGCGGCGATCGCGCGGTCCACCCATGCATACGGCGGCAGCTGATCGGTGATGCCGCTCGCGAGAATGACGGTGTGCGAACGCCACTGCCGCGCGCCGGCGGAAGCGACGAACAGGTCGCCCTCGCGCAGGATGCCGTCGACCCGCCCGCGCTCCACCGGCACGCCGAACGCTGCGGCCTGCTCGTGCAGCCGTTCGAGCAGCCGGCGCCCGCGAATCCCGTCGGGAAACCCGGGACAGTTGTTGCTTTCCGCAATCCAGCGAGCGCGGCTCTGTCCCGCATCGACGACGATGCAGCGGCGATGGAAGCGGCGCAGGTAGGTCGCCGCCGTCAGCCCGGCCGGTCCTCCGCCGACGATCAGGCAATCCCAGACGTTGTCGGTGTCGTTCATCGCGAATCCTCGGCGCCGCGGGTCAGACCGTTCGCGCAGCAAGGATCCGGCCAAGCCAACCGGGCTTTACACGACGTCAGGCAGGCTGGAGCGCGCGCCGAGCCGCTTCGGCAGCCGCAGCTCGAAACAGATCGTCCCGTCGACGGAATCGGCGGTCGCCCGCCCGCCGTGCGCATGTGCGATCTCGCGGACGATGAACAGGCCGATGCCGAGATTGCGCCGCTTGCCGTGCCGCCCGTCGGCGTCGCGCCGCCGCAGCGGCGCGAAAAAGGTCTCCAGCACTTCCGCGGGAATGGGTTCGCCTTCGTTGATCACGGTCACGGTCACGTTGTCGCCGTGGTCCTTTCCGACGATGCGCACCGGCGTTCCGGGCGTCCGATACTGCGCGGCGTTCGAGACGAGGTTCGCGAGCGCTTCCCGCACGCGATTCTCGTCGAAACACCCGGACAGCGACCCGCTCATCTCGACGTCGAGCACAACGTCGGGAAAGGCCGACCGGAGCAGTTCGACCTCGGCGCGGCTGGCTGCGCCGAGGTCGACGAAGGTCGGGGCGATCTTCATCGGCGTGCCGAGCATCGCGTTGTTGTATTCGAGCAGGGAGTCGAGCAGCGCGGTCAGGCGTGCGGCGCCGCGCTGGGCGAGTTCGACGTGCGCGGACAGCGGGCTGTCCCGCAGCGCGCGCGACAGCGCGCCGGTCGCGTAGACCACGGTGCTCAACGGCGTGCGGAGGTCGTGGCCGACGACGGCGAGCAGCGTGTTCCGCCAGCGCTCCACTTCGGTGCTGTGGAACGCGACGGACTCGGCGATGGCCTGGTCGATGGCTTCGTTGAAACGGACGAGATCGCTCATCGCGCCGGCGGCGTTCAATCCTCCGGCCTCCGACCACAGGCGCACGACCACCGCGCGCAGCACCCGATACTCCGCAACGACCTGCGACACCGTCAGTCCCACTTCGGCGCGCAGCCGGCCGTGCGTCTGTGCGGCGGTCTCGCTGCGCGTCGGCGCCGCGCGTCCTTCGGATTTCGAGATCGACTGCTGCCGCGACTGCGGCTGTTCCAGGTCCAGCGCGATCACGTCGAGAACGATGGGCAGATGGTTGCTGAGGACCTGGACGTCGATGCTCTGGTTCGCCAGGACGGGCATCGTTCTGGCGAACTCGACCGCACAGGCGACGATTTCGCCGCTGGCCTGCCGGATGAAATCGGAGAGCGTCATTGCTCGAGTCCTCCTGCCGTGCGCATGAGTCCGCCCGGTTGCCGCAAAGTGCATATTGTGCAAGCGGACCCGACCCCGAATGCAATGGCCACGCCGGAATTCGGATCGGACGATCCCGGGCGGCCGCGAGGCGCGGAACCGGCGGCGACGGTGCGTTGCAGAACACGGCGCGGCGCGCGTGCGCAGAGCGAATTGCATGCCGTGCGGTGTCCCGTCCGCCGCGTCTGGCACGGCGCGAGCGGCATGGAGCATGCTTGCGTCCGATTGCGAAGCCGACGCGAGGGAGAATCAGGCATGGGGCTGACCGACTACCGCCGCAAGCGCAACTTCAAGGCCACGCCTGAGCCCGCCGGCGGCGGCTTGCGCAAGGCGCAGCGTTCGTTCGTCGTGCAGCTGCACCATGCGTCGCGCCGGCATTTCGACTTCCGCCTGGAACACGACGGCGTGCTCAAGAGCTGGGCCATACCGAAGGGGCCGAGCTTCGACCCGGCGGTCAAGCGCATGGCCGTGGAAGTCGAGGACCATCCGGTGTCCTACGGCGCGTTCGAGGGCGACATACCGGAAGGCAACTACGGCGCGGGACACGTCGACATCTTCGACGAAGGCACCTGGGTGCCCGAGAACGATCCGGCCGAAGGACTGAAGAAAGGCGAGCTGAAGTTCGAGCTGCACGGCGACGTGCTGCGCGGGTCGTGGGTGCTCGTGCGCACGCGCCGGAACGGCAAGCAGCAGCAATGGCTGCTGATCAAGCATCGCGACGCGTATGCCGGCGCGAAAGAAGCCGACGACTTCGTCGACCCGAAGACCGACCGGCCCTGGCCCAAGGCCCGGCGGCGCAAGGCCTGGCCCAGGCCCGCGGCGGCGACGCCGGGCACATCGCGACTGCGCTCGGCACGGCACGCTAAAGCGCAGGGATCGCGCGAGATCCTGCAGGCCGCGGCGTTTGCGCCGGAGCTGTGCCGGTCGCAGGAGCGCCCGCCGAACGGACCGGAGTGGATCCACGAGGTGAAATGGGACGGCTACCGCATCCTCGCGACCATCGTGCGCGGCAAGGTGCAGCTGTGGTCGCGCAACGCGATCGAATGGACCGCGAAGCTGCCGGGCATCGCCGCGGCGCTGAAACGGCTCGGCCTGCGCAGCGCACAGCTCGACGGCGAACTCGTCGTCGTGCGCGACGGCAATGCCGACTTCAATGCGCTGCAGGCGCGGCTGTCGGGCGAAACAAAGGACCCGCTGCTCTATCTGCTGTTCGACCTGCCGCATCGCGACGGATATTCGCTGCGCGACGTGCCGCTGATCGAACGCAAGGAACAGCTGCGCGCCTTGCTCGACGCGCACCCGCAGGACGCGCTGCGCTTCAGCGCGCACCAGGTCGGCAGCGGCGCGGCGTTCTTCGCGCAGGCCACGCGGGCCGGACTGGAAGGCATCGTCAGCAAGCGCGCCGACAGCGCCTACACCGGCACGCGCAGCGGCGCCTGGGTCAAGGTCAAGGGGCGTCCGAGCGACGAATTCGTCGTGATCGGCTATACGCCGCCGAAAGGTTCGCGCCAGGGCCTGGGTGCGCTGCTGCTGGCCAGGCCGGCCGACGGCGGCCTCAAATACGTCGGACGCGTCGGCACGGGCCTGTCGAACCAGCAATTGACCGACATCCTCAAACGGCTGAAGCGCCTGCACGTCGAGGAGACCCGGGCGGACCTGACTCTGCTCGAGAAGAAGGACATCGCGATCGCACAATGGGTCGAACCGGCGATGATCGTCGAGGTCTTCTTCCAGGGCGTCGGCGGCCAAGGGTTGTTGCGGCAGCCGGCCTGGAAGGCGCTGCGCGACGACAAGACGCTCGCCGACCTGCAGGCCGCCGGCGACGATGGCGCGCCGGCGACGAGCCGCGCGCGCGCCGCCAGGGCTGCAAAAGGTCCATCGCCAGGGACACGGGCGAGACGGTCCGCCGCGCCGCCCGGCGCGTTCAAGCTGACGAGTCCCGAACGCATCGTGTTTCCCGAGCTCGGCATCACCAAGGCCGACGTCGCGGCATATTACGAAGCGGTCGCGCCGTTCCTGCTGCCCGAGCTCGCGGGCCGGCCCGTCTCGGTGGTGCGCTGCCCCGACGGCGCGGCCGGCCAATGCTTCTTCCAGAAACACGTCACGCGTGGCTGGGGCGAACACATCCACGGCGTGCTCGTGCAGGAGAAGAAAGGCAAGCAGGAATACCTGTGCATCGACGACACGGCGGGGCTGCTCGAACTCGTGCAGATGAACGTGCTGGAGCTGCACCCCTGGGGCGCGAAATCGTCCGACCTCGACCATGCCGACCGCCTCGTGTTCGATCTCGATCCGCATCCGACGGTCGGCTGGGATGCGGTCGTCGCGGCCGCGCGCGACGTGCGCGCGCAGCTGACGTCGATTGGACTATGCAGCTTCCTGCGCACCTCCGGCGGCAAGGGACTGCACGTGGTCGTGCCGCTCGATCCGCCCTGCCCCTGGGACGAGCTGCGGCAGTTCGCGCAGGCCGTCTCCACGGCGATGGCGGCGCTGCGGCCCGATCGCTACGTGGCGGTCGCCGGCGAGAAGAACCGCGTCGGCAAGATCTTCATCGACTACCTGCGCAACGGCCACGGCGCGACCGCCGTCGCATCCTATTCGCTGCGCGCGCGGCCGACCGCCGGCGTGGCGATGCCGATCGCCTGGAGCGAGCTCGGGCGCATCCGGAGCGGCGACGCATTCACGATCCGGAACGCGCTGCAGCGGCTGCGCCGGCGCAAGGTGGATCCGTGGGAAGAGATCGGCCGCGTGCGGCAGGCAGTCCCGTCGGTTGCGAAAAAGTAAACGCGACGGCTTCGGACACGGCGGGCCGTGCGTCAGCCCGGCCGCTGCTTCCGGGCCGTGACGACCTGGCCGACGACGGCGGTGATCAGGATGCAGCTGTTCGTCACGACGAATACGAGGCTGCCGACCATGACGCTGTAGGTGATGAATCCGATCGACGAAACGATCTGCCCGGCGAACAGCCATTTCGACACGCCGCGCGCCGACGCGTCGCGAACCTGCGTGACGATCTGCCGGATCAACGTCGCCAGCAGCACCGCGGATGCCGCCCAGCCGATCAGATCCGCCGTCATGAACACCCTCGTGCATCGTTGCGTGCCCGGATCTTAGGACGCGCCGCGAGGGGCGCTGCGTGAAGGCCCCGGGCCTCGAACCGTTCACGAAACGATCACCCGTTACGCCCTGACGCACCTCCGTTCACGATCGGTGCGCCCGGCCGTGCCATAATCCGCGGTCTTTTTGACCGGAGCTTCCCATGAACAAGACTGACCTGATCGCCCGCATCGCCGAAGAAACCGACAGCACCAAGGTGCAGAGCGAGACCTACCTCAATGCCGTGCTGAACCAGATCGGCAAGGCGCTCGCGGCGGGCGAATCCGTCGTTCTGCCGGGTTTCGGCAGTTTCGAAGTCCGCGAGCGCTCGGCCCGCACCGGACGCAATCCGCAGACCGGCGCGACCATCGAGATCGCGGCGAGCAAGGCCCCGGCGTTCAAGCCCGGCGCTGCGCTGAAGAAGATCATCTCGGGCAACTGAGCCCGGCAATACCGCAGATCCGCCGCGCGCCGGTTTCCGCGCGCGGCGGATCTGCCCGGCCGCAGAACGCAGGTCGGCAGCAGCCGCACGACGCGGACGTGATTGCGCGACCCGTCGCCATCCCTCCTCTTCCCGTTTCGCCGATTGGCGGCGTCGACAGCGCGTCTCCTGAAAAAAAGCCGCGACCGTCCGTGGCCGCGGCTGCCGTCAGCGCGCGAAACCGCCGGACGTCACTGCCAGGACGCCGCGACCTCCACGCCGCTGAAGGTGCTCGCGTTCGTGTGCGGCTTGAGCATGAGGTAGTGCCAGCCCGCGGCCGGCGCCGCCACGGTCACCGTTTCCTCGTTGCCGACGAGTTGCGGCGCATGATCGTAGGCCGCTTCGGTCGGCCAGCTTCCGGCACGATGGTAGATGTCCGCGTCGCCGGCGCCGCCGCTCATGCGAAAGGTCAGGCTGTTCACGCCAGCCGGCACGAGTATCGTCAGGTAGACGCGCGCCTGCGGCGTCGCGGCCGACAGGTCGCTGCGCTTGCAGCCGTTGCCGAGGCGGCCGGCGTCGGCGTCCGTGCATTCGGGCGGACCGCTGCCGAAATCGTCGGCGAAGATCAGGTCGGGCTGGCCGCCGTTGCAGATCGTCGTGTCGCCGTCGTGAGCGGCGAAGCAGACCAGCCAGCTGCGGAACTCGGCGTCGTAGGCAGTGCGGATCGGATCCACCCAGTTCGCATAGCCCGGGCTGTAGTTGCCCGGCCGTGAAATCGCATAGAGGCTCGTGATCCGGTCGCGATGACGCTCGAACATGAAGCGCGTCGCGAGATAGCCCCACTGGTAGGTGCGCGCGTAGTCGGTGCTGTATTCGGTGTCGAACAGCTGCGCGAGCGTGAACGCGTCGGGATTGCCGGCCGCGGCGACCGCCGACGCGTAGCGCAGATTGCGGTACGAATACGACAGGTATTCGGCGAAGCCTTCGATGTACCAGATCGCCGAGTACGGCGCGTCCATCGGCAGCGCGCCGAAGCCGCCGTACCAGTTGAAGCGTCCGTCGAGGTAGTGGATGTATTCGTGGGTCAGGTTCCAGATCTCGAAGTTCGGCCGCAGCCATTCGGCCTCATAGGCGAGGAAGCGCGCCTGGTTGGCCGGATCGGACGGATCGCCTTCGAGATAGATGCCGCCGTTGTTGGTGTCGTTGCCGAAGATGATGCCCGAATAGGTTTCGTAGTCGCCGCTCGAATGGAAGATCACCATTTCGAGCTTCGTGTTGAAGTCGTTCGGCACCGGCGTATTGCCGGTCTGCGCTTGCGCGTGGAAATAGCCTTCCTCGGCGCCGACCGTGCTGCAGACCTGGTCGAGCTGGGCCGACGTCAGCGACTGGCTGCGCACGCGCAGGGTCGCGCTGCAGTCGCGTGCGTTCGCCGCCGGCAGCACCTGCGTCTCCAGATCCTGCGCGAACGTGCACAGGCCGAAATACGCGCAATGGCCGTGGTCGTAGTAGTCCACGACGCTCGCGATGCGCACGTAGATGCCGCCGCCGGGCCCGCCGATCGTGAACTGGTCGAGGACGGACTTGGCCCTGGGATGGACGAGGTCGTGGAACGCGGCCGCCGGGTACTGCGTGAAGCGGCCGAGCTCGCCGGCGGCGTTCTGCAGCAGGTATTCGCGGCTGCTGCCGACGTCGGCCGCGCGGTTGTCGTTGATGAAATTCACGAGCGTGTCGAGCACGCCGCTGCCGCTGCCCTGCACGAGCGCCTGGAACGCCGGATCGTAGTGGCCGCGGAACAGCACCGTGAACACGTTGTTCGCCGCGGCCTGCATGGAGGAATAGCCGGACCAGCCCGGACCGTAGCGGTCGAGGATGCCGCGCACCGTGTCGAGCTGCGCGGCGTTCTCGCCGGCGCTGTCGATCAGGGTGACGAACTCCGCGAGCACCTTGCCGTGCGCGTCGTTGACGTCCTGGAAATGGCCGTTCGCGACGAACGCGTTCAGCGCCGGACGGATCGCGTTCGTGAACGCCGCGCCGTAGTCGCCGACGTCGGTCGCGTTGTAGTACTGCACGTAGAGGCCCGCACGCAGGAACAGCACGAGCTCGTACATGTGATTGCTGTTGTCGCCGGAATAGCTCGCCGCGTCGGCCTGCATCGCGTTGGCGATCGTGACCATCTTGCTCTCGGCGAAGATCTGCCCGGCCGTCGCGCCGGTCACGTCGAACAGGCCGCCGCTGTAGAAACAGGCCGCATCCGCCGCGCGCACGGCCGCGACGAGCGCCGCGCCGCTCGCGCTCGCGAAGCCGGCGATGTTGCAGGCATCGGCCGCCTGCGGACGCGCGTCCGGCGCGTCGTAGGCGCGGAACAGGTGCGCGCGGCTGGACGGCAGCGGCGCGCGGCGGTCCCACGCAATGGGACGGATCTGGACATGCGCCGCCGCGTCGCGCGCGGCCGCAGCGGCCGTCGGGCCGGGCAAGGGATCCTGCGGGCGTGCGGACGCGCCCAGCGGCAAGGCAGCCAGGAACAGGCACGCAGCCAGCCCCGTGCCGGCTTGCAAAAGCCGATCAAACGAATACATTGGTTTCTCCCCGAACATCGTCTTGTGTGGACTACACCGCACGAGCCCGGTGTTCCGGAGGCGGACGCGCTGCAACGCGTCCGCCTCCACCTGACTCCTGCCGGTCAGGATGCTAGGTTTCGGCTACGACCAAGGTCTAGCCGTATACGCGCACACGGGCGTGACAATCCGCACAAACCAGGTTCGCGCGGCGGCACGCGATGTCGCCGCCGCGCGCACGCGAGGGGGACGCATGAACAATGAACTTGCACGCTGGCGCGAAGCCTTCATGGCCCGCGTCGCTTCGCCGTGGTACGTCGAGACGCTGTTCGATCGCCTGCCCGACATCGTGTTCTCGATCAAGGACAAGCAGGGCCGCTACGTGTCGATCAGCGAGGCGTCGGTCGTGCGCTGCGGCCTCAAGCGCAAGCAGGATGCGATCGGCAAGACCGCGTTCGACCTGTTTCCGCGGCCGATGGCCGAACGCTACGCGCGCCAGGACGAGCGCCTGTTCAATACCGGCCGGCCCATCGTCGACAACCTCGATCTGACGGTCTATCGCGACGGCAGCGCGGGATGGTGTCTCACGACGAAGGAGCCGCTGTACGACGCGCAGGGCCGCGTCGTCGGCCTGGCCTGCATATCCAAGGACCTCATCGAGCCGAGCCGCGCCGGACTCATCGACACGGGCTTCGCCGAGACCGTCGACTACATGCTCGAGCACTACGATCAGCCGCTGCGCATGGAGGACCTCGCGCGCCGCGCGGGCCTGTCGCAGGCGCAGTTCGAGCGGCGCATGAAGAAGATCTTCCACCTGTCGGCCGGCCAGTACCTGATCAAGGCACGCATCGACCACGCGGCGCGGCTGCTCGCCTCCACCGCACTGCCGATCGCCGAGATCGCCCAGCACGCAGGCTTCTCCGACCAGAGCGCGCTGTCGCGCCAGTTCCGCCAGGTCACGGGCTTCGCGCCGCGGCAGTATCGCCAGCTCATGCGGCCGGGAACGGACGAGTAGCGCGGCGCCGCGGCCGGCGCGGCAGCGATCGCCGCGGCCGGCCGCGTGCCGTCTCGGGCTACACTGCGGCCCTGTCCGACGAGAACCCCGCCATGCCCGTGCTGCGCCTGTTCGGTCCGTTGCTGTTCCTGCTCGCCGCGGCGGCACCGGCCCGGGCGGCCGAGCTGCTGGTGTTCGCCGCCGCGAGCCTCAAGCCGGCGCTCGACGAGATCGTCGCGCTGCCTGAGGCCGAGGCCGTCGCCGGGATCAAGACCAGCTATGCCGCGAGCTCGGCGCTCGCGCGGCAGATCGAGGCCGGCGCACCGGCCGACGTGTTCGTCAGCGCCGATCTGGAATGGATGGACTGGCTGCAGCAGCGCGGCCATGTCGCGGCCGCGACGCGCTTCGTGCTCGCGCGCAACGAGCTCGTGCTCGTCGCGCCGGCCCCGTCGACCGTGCAGCTCACGCTGGACCGCCACACCGACCTGCGGGGCGCACTCGGCGATGCGCCCATCGCGTTGGCCGAACCCGGCAGCGTGCCGGCCGGCAAGTATGCGAAAGCCGCGTTCGAGCGGCTCGGCCTCTGGCCGCAGATCCAGACGCGCTACGTCGCGACCGAGAACGTGCGCGCGGCGCTCGCGCTGGCCGCGCGCGGCGAAGCGCCGCTGGCCGCGGTCTACCGCTCCGACGCGGTGTCCGAACCCAAGGTCCGCGTGGTCGCCGCATTTCCGGCCGACAGCCACCCGCCCATCGTCTATCCGGCCGCCGCCTTGCAACAGCACGACGGCGCCGCCGCGCAGCGATTCCTCGCGCTGCTGCGCAGCGCGCCGGCCCGGGCCGTGCTGCAGCGCTGGGGCTTCCGCGCCGCCGCAGCGGACTGACACGCGGTGCTGACTGCCGCCGAAGCCACGGCGCTCGCGATCAGCCTCAAGGTCGCGCTGCTCTCCATCCTCGTCGCGCTGCCGTTCGCGCTGGCCCTCGGGCTCGCGCTGTCACGCCTGCGCTTTCCGGGCAAGAGCGTGCTCGAGGCCCTGCTGAACCTGCCGCTCGTGCTGCCGCCCGTGGTCACTGGCTATGCGCTGCTGCAGCTGTTCGGGCGCCACGGAACGATCGGCGCCTGGCTCGCGCCGCTGGGCCTGCAGTTCGCGTTCCACTGGAGCGGCGCCGTGCTCGCGGCGCTGGTCATGAGCTTTCCGCTGCTGGTCATCTCGGTACGCGCGGGCTTCGACGGCGTGGACCGGCGCCTCGAGGCCGCGGCCGAATCCCTCGGCGCCGGCGCCTGGCGCCGCTTCGCGAGCGTGACCCTGCCGCTGTCGCTGCGCAGCGTGCTGGCCGGCTGCGTGCTCGCGTTCGCGCGCGCATTCGGCGAGTTCGGCGCGACGATCAGCTTCGTCGGCAGCATTCCGGGCGAGACGCGCACCCTGTCGATCGCGATCTGGGAGCTGCTGAACCAGCCCGGCGGCGAAGCCGGCCTCGGTCGGCTGGTCTGGGTCGCGCTGCTCGTCGGCATTGCCGCCTCGCTGCTGGCGGCGCTGCTCGCGCGGCGCAGTCCCGGCGCGGAGGCCGCGCATGATTGAGCTCGACGTGCGCTGGAAGCCGCGCGATTTCGATCTCGCCGTCTCCTTTGCGTCGCCGGCGAAGCATCTCGCGCTGTTCGGACCCTCGGGCTGCGGCAAGACCAGCCTGCTGCTGGCCGTCGCCGGCCTGCGCCGGCCCGACGCCGGCCGCATCCGTCTCGGCGGCGAACTGCTGTTCGACAGCGCCGTCGGCCTCAACGTCGCCGCGGCGCGGCGCGGCCTCGGCGTGGTGTTCCAGGACGGCCGCCTGTTCCCGCACCTGCGCGTTCGCGACAATTTGCTTTATGGACAATACGGCAAGGCGGCGAGTCCTGCGCTCGGCCTGGCCGACGTCGTCGAGCTGCTCGGCCTGACCGACCTGCTCGCGCGCTGGCCGACGACCCTGTCCGGCGGCGAGGCGCGCCGCGTCGCGATAGGCCGTGCGCTGCTGAGCCGGCCGCGCGCGCTGCTGCTCGACGAGCCGCTCGTCGGCCTGCACCGCGAGGCGCGCAGCCAGGTGCTGGCCTATCTGCGCCGCCTGCGCGACGAGATCGCGCTGCCGACCCTGCTCGTCAGCCATCAGCCCGACGAGGTCGAGGCGCTGGCCGAGGAAGTCGTGCTGCTCGACGACGGCCGCGTGCGCCGGCAGCTCGGCGTTGCCGAATTCGCGGCGCGGCGCAACTGACGCGATGGCCAAGCCCCGCGCTACGCGCCGCCCGGCCGCCGACAAACCCGCGCTGACGCGCGAACGCGTCATCGCCGCGGCCCTCGCCGAGATCGACGAGCGCGGCGCCGACGCGTTCAACCTGCGCAATCTCGCCGAGCGCCTCGGCGTCTATCCGACCGCGGTCTACTGGCACGTGCCGAACAAGAACGCGATCCTCGCCGAAGTCGTCGCGACGGTGTTCCGCGACGTCGCGCCGCGGCGGCGCAGCGGCGAGGACTGGCGCGACTACCTGCGCAAGCTGTTCCAGCGCTACCGCGCGTCGATGCGGCGCCATCCGAACGTCGCGCCGCTGGTCGGCGCGCATCTCGTCGGCAATCTGCGCATCGATTTCGATTTCGTCGAAGGCGTGCTCGGCGCGCTCGCCGACGCGGATCTCGCCGGCGCGCGCCTGGTCGCCGGCTACAACGCCGTCGTCGCCGCGCTGATCGGCTTCGTCGTGCAGGAGTTCTCGCCGATACCGGCGACCGAGGCGCAGGAGTGGCAGTCGGCCGTGCAGCAGCGCCTGCTGACCGTCGATCCGCAGACCCATCCGGTGCTCGCGGCGAATCTGCCGCTGCTGGCCAACCAGGCCTTCGTGCTGCGCTGGCAGAACGGCAGCGAGGCGCCGCTGGACGCGTCGTACCGCAGCTTCATCGAGCAGGTCATCGCCGGTATCGAACACCTGCGCGCGCAGGGCTGAGCCTGCCGCGGCCGGGTCGCCGCCTGTACGGCGTACAGGCGCGAAGCTCATGTTGCAGTGCAATATTCGCGGCATTTGACGCCATTCGTTGTACGATGTACAACGATCGCGACCATAGCCTCGGGGAAGACCATGCGCCGCCTGGCCCTGCTGATCCTGTCGTGCTGCAACGTCGCCGCACTCGCGGCGCCGCGCGAGGACATCTTCCTGCTGCTGGACCGCCAGGTCGGCAGCCAGCGCGTCACGCAGCGCGCCGACGGCAAGGTCGAAGTACGCTTCTCCTACCGCGACCGCGACCACGGCGAGGACCTCGTCGCCGAATGGACGCTCGACGCGGCCGGCATCCCGCTGCGCTATGCGGTGCGCGGCCACGACTACCTGCAGGCGCCCGTGCGCGAGGAATTCCGCCGCGACGGGCACAAGGCGCAATGGCGGAACCTGCATGCGAGCGGCGGAGCCGACGCCGCGACGCCGGCGTTCTACCTGCCCGAGACCGCGACGCCGGAATACGTCGCCGCGCTCGCGCGCGCGCTGCTCAAGGCGCCGGACCGGCGCCTGCCGCTGCTGCCCGACGGCGAGGCGCGGCTGCAGCGTGTCGGCAGCCTGGTCGACGGCGACGCGAAGTCGGCGACCGAATTCGTGCATTACCGCATCAGCGGGCTCGGCTTCTCGCCGCAGTCGATCTGGCTGGCTGCCGACGGCACGCCGCTGATGGCGTCGTCCTGGTCGTCGGTGCTGCCGGCCGGCCGCGCGGCGCTGCGCGCACGCCTGCTGCAGGCGCAGAACGAGGCCGAGCTGGCCTGGCAGGCGGAACTCGCGCAGCGCCTCGGCCGTCGCCCTACCGGCGATCTGCTGATCCGCGACGCGCGCCTGTTCGACGCGCGCGACGGCCGCGTCCATCCGGGCAGCAGCGTGCTGATCCGCGGCGAGCGCCTGCTGCGCGTCGCACCGGGCGCGGACATCGATGCGCCCGGCGCCGAAGTCGTCGATGCGCGCGGCCGCTTCCTGATGCCGGGACTCTGGGACAACCACCAGCATTTCGACGGCGTCGACGGCCTGCTCGACATCGCCTGCGGCGTGACCACGGGCCGCGATCTGGCCAACGACGACGACGGTTTCCTGCAGCGCGTCGCGCGCTTCGAGGCCGGCAGCGAGATCGGCCCGCGCATCGTGCGCGCCGGCATGATCGACGGCAACGGTCCGTATGCGGGCCCGACGCCCAAGCACGTGGACACGCTGGAGCAGGCGCTCGCGGCCGTGGACTGGTACGCGGACCGCGGCTACTCGCGGATCAAAACCTACATGTCGTTGAAGCCCGAGTTCATCGCGCCGATGGCGGCGCGCGCGCACGAACGCGGACTGCGCTTCAGCGGCCACGTGCCGGCCTTCATGTCGGCCGAGCAGTACGTCGAGGCCGGCGCCGACGAGCTGCATCACTTCAACTACGTCGTGCTCGACCTGCTCTGGCCGCAGGTGCAGGAGACCACGAAGCAGAGCCAGCGCTTCGGCCAGGTCGCCGCGCATGCGCGCGAGTTCACGCCGCAGCAGCCGCGCGTCGCCGCGCTGATCGAATTCCTGCGCCGGCGCCAGGTCGCGATCGATCCGACCCTGTCGCTGCTCGAGGCGCGCATCGCCGGCGATCCGCGCGAGGTCACGCCGGCGCTGGCCGCCGTCGCCGACCGCTTTCCGGTCGGCGTACGCCGCGGCCTGCGCGGCACGCCGTATCCGCCGCCGCCCGGCGAGGAAGCCGCTTACGCCGCGGCGCTGCCGGCGATGCTGCAGCTGCTGCACGCCCTGCATGCGGCCGGCGTGACCATCGTGCCGGGCACCGACATGCTGGCCGGCTATTCGCTGCATCACGAGCTCGCGCTCTACGTACGCGCCGGCATCGCGCCGGCCGACGTGCTGCGCATGGCCACCCTGGAGTCGGCGCGCAACAGCGGCCTGTCCCACGAGCGCGGCCTGATCTCGAACGGCCTGCAGGCCGACCTGATCCTGATCGACGGCGACCCGACCCGCGACATCGCCGACACCCGCCGCATCGACCTCGTCTTCAGCCGCGGCCGGATCTACGAGCCGACGCAGATCGAGGCGGAGTTGGGAGTGAAGAGCCGGGAATAGAGAACCGGGAATGGGGAATCGTCAGAAGCAAAGGTGCAGTGCGGCGATCCACACGCAGCGCCGATTTGCCGGAATCGGAACGGCATAACCGCCGAAGCAAAAGCGCGGCACTGCGGCTCACATGCTTTACCGATTCCCTATTCCCGGCCCTTCCCCATGCCCGGCCCCTTAGATCGGCAACCCCGCCAGGTGCGCCAGCTTGACGAGCAGATAGGCCAGACCCGCGGCGATCGGCAGGGTCAGGATCCAGGCCCAGATCATGCGCTCGACGATGGTCCACTTGATCGCGTTCAGGCGCTTGGCGGTGCCGACGCCCATGATCGCGGCGGAGATGTTGTGCGTGGTCGACACGGGGATGCCGAGGCTCGACGCGCTGAGGATCATCGTCGCCGACGCGGTCTCGGCGGCGAAACCGTGCACCGGATGCAGCTTGACCATCTTGTGACCGAGGGTCTTGATGATGCGCCAGCCGCCGGCGGCCGTTCCCGCAGCCATGACGACGGCGCAGGTCAGCTTGATCCAGAGCGGGATTTCCAGGTGCCTGGGATCGCCGTCGAGTCGCAGGAAATGCAGCCATTGCGGCAGGCCGTCGAGCTGACCGGCGACGCCGGCCGAGGCCAGCGCCAGCGCAATGATGCCCATGGTCTTCTGCGCGTCGTTGGAGCCGTGCGCCCAGCCCATCGCGCTGGCCGAGAGGATCTGCAGCTTGCCGAACAGCGCATTGGCGAAGCGCGGCCGGCCGATCTTCTGCAGCACGCCCTTGCGGTCTGCGAGGAACGAGAACAGCGCGAACAGCGCGCCCATGATCAGCATGCCGAGAATGAAGCCGGCCAGCGGCGACAGCACCATCGGTATCACGACCTTGGGCAGCAGGCCCTTGCCCTGCCACCAGTGCTCGGCGCCCGGGACGTTCCAGATGATGGCCTGCCAGTTGTCGCCGGCCGCGGCGAACGCGGCGCCGCAGAGGCCGCCGACGAGCGCGTGCGAGGACGAGGACGGCAGCCCCCACCACCAGGTGATAAGGTTCCAGATCACGCCGCCGGCCAGCGCGCAGATCAGCACCATCGAGGTCACGTTGACGACGCCGGTGTCGATCAGGCCCGAGGCGATGGTCTTGGCCACGGCCGTGCCCCAGAGCGCGCCGATCAGATTCATGCCCGCGGCGAGCATGACCGCCTGGCCCGGACTCAGCACCTTGGTCGCGACGACCGTCGCGATCGAGTTGGCCGTGTCGTGGAAGCCGTTGATGTATTCGAACACGAGCGCGATCAGGATCACGCTGAAGACCAGGGTCATTTCCACGGCGCGCGCCTCAGGAATTCTTCAGCACGATCGCGTAGACCACGTTGCCGGCGTCGCGGCAGCGGTCGATGGCCTTCTCCAGGATCTCGAACAGGTCCTTGCGCAGCAGGAAGCGCACCGGATCGTTCTCGTTGCGGTACATGTCGCGGAACAGCTCGAGGATCAGCCGGTCGGCCTCGTTCTCGATCGCCTGCAGCTGGTCGTTGAGCTCCTTCATCGGCTCGAGCTTCATCGAACGCAGCTGGCCGACCATCTGCTCGAGCACCTCGCAGGCTTTTTCGAGCATGCCCGCGCGCGAGGCGAAATCGTCGTCGCCGAGGCGGTCGCCGATCAGCGAATAGCGCTCGGCGAATTTCTCGATGACCTTCGGAATCTTGTACAGCGCGCCGGACAGCGCCTCGATGTCCTCGCGCTCCAGCGCCGTCACGAAGGTGTTGACCAGCGCCTCGCTGATCTCGGCCGCGAGCTTCTTCTCGCGCTGGCGCGCGAGGCGGAATTCCTCGAGCGACTTGGCCGCGACGCTGCCGTCCTTGCCGAGGAACTCGGTCAGCGCCGAGGCGCTGCGATGCGCGGCCGCGGCGCTGGCTTCGAGCAGCCCGTAGAACTTGTCGCCCTTGCCGAAGATGGTCTGCAGAGAAAACATGGCCGCGTCGCCCCGTTTGCTAAAGGATTGAATGAGAAAGAAAAAAAACGCGACACCGAGTGTCTGCCGCGAAATCCGCGGCAAAAATATGTCGTTTCGATGACATTCATGTTACAGCAGCGACAGGGCGGCCCGCACACCGGACCCCCGGCTTTCGCCGCATGGGCCCGTCATGCGGGGCTGCTACACTGGCCTGCCTGGGACCGCACGCTGCGCAATGCTGACCGAGATACTCGTCGTCCTGCTCCTGATCCTGCTGAACGGCTTCTTCGCGCTGTCGGAGATGTCCGTGGTCACCGCGCGCAAGTCGCGGCTCAAGCAGATGGCCGAAACCAGCACGCGCGCGCAGAACGCGCTGCGGCTGAGCGAAAGCCCCGAGCGCTTCCTGTCCACGGTGCAGGTCGGCATCACCCTGATCAGCGTGCTGACCGGCGTCTACGGCGGCGCGACAATAGGCGCTCGCATCGGGCAATTCCTGCAGGGCCGTGGCGTCGAGCCGGATCTGGCCAACGGCGTCGGCCTGGCCCTCAGCGTCGGCGCGATCACCTACATCTCCATCATCGTCGGCGAGCTGCTGCCCAAGCGCCTGGCCCTGGTCGCGCCGGAACGCTTCGCGACCTGGATCGCCTATCCGATGCGCATTTTCGCGACCGTGGCCGCTCCGTTCGTCTGGCTGCTGTCGCTGAGCACGCGGCTGCTGCTCAAGGCGCTGGGCCTCGACAAGGGCTCGCGCGATCCGGTCACCGAAGAGGAGATCCGCCTGCTCGTGGCCGAGAGCGCCGAACAGGGTGTCATCGACAGCGACGAGCACAACATGGTCAACCGCGTGCTGCGCCTCGGCGACCGCCAGGTCACGAGCCTGATGACGCCGCGCACGCGCATCGCCTGGCTCGACGTGGCCGCGCCGCTGAGCGACAACCTCGCGGTCATGCGTTCCACGCCGTATTCGCGCTATCCGGTCTACCGCGGCGGCAACGAGCAGGACGTGGTCGGCATCCTCGAGATCAAGTCGCTGCTCGACACCTTGGGCTCGCCGAACATCGATCTGTTCCGTACCGTGAGCAAGGTGCTGTTCGTGACCTCGGCCGCGCGCGCGCTCGACGTGCTCGAGGAACTGCGCGAAGCCGAGGCGACGATGGCGCTGGTCGTCGACGAATACGGCGAGATCGAAGGCCTCGTCGGCATCAACGACGTGCTCGGCGCCGTGCTCGGCACCGCGAGCACGAACGTCGAGACCGCCGACGCGCCGATCGTGCGGCGCGAGGACGGCAGCTACCTGGTCGACGGCGCGCTAGGCACCGACGACCTGCGCGAACTGCTGGACCTGAGCCAGCTGCCGAACGAGGAAGACCACGATTTCCGCACCGCGGCCGGCATGGTCATGGCCCAGTTCGGCCGCATTCCGCAGGTCGGCGAATCGTTCCGCTGGCGCGATCTGCGCTTCGAGGTCGTCGACCTCGACGGCCCGCGCATTGACAAACTGCTGATCGCCCGCATCACGCCGGAAGCGGCCCCGTAAGCGGGCGAACGAGACTTCACGGATGACGCGCCCGCACGATCCGCGCACGACCGAGCTGTTCCGGCTCGCGCTGCAAGAAAACACCGGCGACACAATTTCCCTGGAGCAATTCATCGCGCCGCTGGAAGCGCGCGCCTACGGCTTCCTCGTCGTGCTGCTGTCGCTGCCGAACTTCATTCCGATTCCGATGGGCGTCGGCGGCGTCTGCGGCACCTTGCTGGTCATCATCGGCGCGCAGATGCTCTGGGGCATGCCGCGGCCGTGGCTGCCGCGCTTCACGCGCCAGCACGGCTTTCCGCGTCATTCGGTGGAAAGCTTCGTCTCGCACATGACGCCGATGTTCAGCCGGCTCGAACGCGTCTGCCGGCCGCGCTTCGAGCAGATCACGCGCCGGCCGTACAGCCATTTCAGCGGGCTCATGCTGATCCTGCTCGGCATCCTGCTCGCGCTGCCGATCCCGTTCACGAACTACCCGTTCGGCCTCGTGATCCTCGGCTTCGGCGTCGCGCTGATCGAGCGCGACGGCGTGCTGCTGGCGCTGGTCTGGGCCGCGACGCTGATCTCGACCGCGATGGTCGGCAGCCTCAGCAGCGCGATGGTCGCGCTCGCGCGGCATTTCTTCGGCTGACCCGCGGGCCGCGCAGGGCCGCGCGGCTTTCAGTCCTGCGTATCGGCAGCGTCCGGCCGGCCGCGCCCGGCCTGGCCGGCCAGCCGCGCCATGCGCTGCGCGTCGGCGAGGATGCCGCGCAGCACGCGCAACTCGCGCGCGTCGGGCCGGGCGCGCAG
>NZ_JANFVR010000072.1 GCF_024609805.1 Tahibacter caeni
GCCGCCGCGACGCCGGCGCCGATCCCGGTCGCGCCGCCGCGGCGGCGACGGCTCGCCTGGAGCGCCGCCGCCTTCCTCATCGCCGCCTTGCTCGCAGTCGCTGCGTACAGCCGGTTCGGCCGCGAGCGCAGCGAGATCGTCATCCTCGGCGCGCCGCAGATGCTGACGGCCGATCCCGGCGCCGAATCCACGCCGCGGCTGTCGCCGGACGGATCGCGCCTGGCCTATGTCGCGATCGATGCGGACAGCGGCCGCCAGCGCGTACAGGTGCGCGGCGTCAACGCGTCGGCGACCTTGCTGCCGAGCGCCGGAACCGGCGAGGAAGCCTGGCCGGTCTGGTCCGCCGACGGCGCGCAGCTCGCGTTCGTGCGGCAGCAGGCGTCGCGCTGCGAGCTCGTCACGGTGGATGCCTTAGGCGGCGCGGAACGTGTGCGGGCGGCCTGTCCCAAAGGGATGTTCGAAAGCTTCGACTGGTCGCCCGACGGCCGCGCGTTCGCGGTCGCGCGCTTCGACGGGCCGGGCACGGCGCGCCTGGCGCTCGTCGCCGTCGAAGGCGGCGATGCGCTGTCGTTCGACTATGCGCACGATGCGGCCGAACACGACCTCGCGCCACACTACTCGCCCGACGGCAACTGGATCGCGTTCCGGCGCGGGCTGTCGCCGTACTGCGATCTCTATCTGGTCAGCGCACGCGGCGGCGAGGTGCTGCGGCTGACGCGGCTCACGGCCTTGATCCGCGGCTTCGACTGGCTGCCCGACGGCAGCGGTCTCGTGTTCGCGTCCAATCACGAAGGCATCGAGGCGCTGTATCGCGTCGATCTCGACGACGGCCGCGTCAGCCCGCTCGGCGTATCGCCGGCGCAGATGCCCGACGTCGCCGCGCGCGCCGACGCATTCGCCTACGAGGTGCCGCGCACGCGCTCCATCATGCAGGGGCTCGTGCTCGACGATGCGGCCGCAGCCAGCGAGCTCGCGCCGTCGACCGGCAGC
Source organism: Tahibacter caeni (assembly GCF_024609805.1). Lineage (GTDB taxonomy): Bacteria > Pseudomonadota > Gammaproteobacteria > Xanthomonadales > Rhodanobacteraceae > Tahibacter > Tahibacter caeni. The sequence goes on from NZ_JANFVR010000072.1 coordinate 991, forward strand.
GACAGCTATGCGGCGCTGTCGCCCGACGGCAGCCGCATCGTGTTCGTCTCCGACCGCGGCGGCAGCCTGCAGCTCTGGCTGCACGATGCAGCGAACCGCCAGACCTATGCGCTGACGCGTGACGACGGCGCACGCTTCTTCTATCCGCAATGGCGCGCCGACGGCCGGCGCCTGCTCGTGACGCGGCGGCGTGCGATGCGCGGCGAGCTCGTCGAGATCGACCTGGACAGCCAGCTGCAACAGGTCGTCTCCGACGAGACCGTCGACGTGCGCTTCGGCACCTATGCGCTGGAGCGCGGCTATCTGCTGATCCATCGCGACGGCCGCGGCTCGCGTCTGCTCGAGCTGGCGGCGCCGCGCGAGCCGGCGCGCACCCTGCGCGAACAGGTTGCCGCGGTCGAGGTCGACCGGGCCGGCGGACACGTCTACTACAGCCGCGCCGACGGCAGCGGCGTGCGCGAGCTGCGCGCCGAGGCGGCCGACGAGCGCGTCATCGCCGCGGTCGGCAACCGCTTCGCCTGGCACGTGCGCGACGGCGCGCTCTGGTACTTCGACGCCGACGATGCCGATCCCGAGCAGATCCTGCTGCGCCGCCGGTCGCTGGCCGACGCGCGCGACGACGTGCGCTGGCGCACGCGCGATGCGATCGACCATCGCAGCTTCGATCTGTCGGCCGATGCGCGCCGCCTCGTGCTGATCCGCATAACCCGCAACGACACGGATATCGGTCTGTTGCGGTTCTTGCGGACACGGCGCTGAACCCTGGGCTGGCGCGCAGCGATGCAAAATCCCGCCGATATTTCACCGCTTTCTAAGCGCAATCTCGCCGCCGGTTCGGACGACCTCGGGATCTGCGCAGCGTCTGTGCCGTATTCCTTGCCCATCGCATCGGGCGAAGGAGACGACATGAGAATCATCGGAGAGACACTGCGCGTCGGCGCGCGACTGGAACTGGTCGGCGTGGATGCGCTGCGCCAGCGCTGCGGCGACAACGTGCTCGCGATCGTCGGCGGCGGCCGCGGTGCGACGCTCGCGACGGCCGGCGATGGCGGCTGCATCTGGCTGCCGCTGCGCGGCCGGCTGCGCCTGAGCAGCGGCGATACGAGCTTCACCCTCGAACCGGGACAGATGCTCGTCAGCGAAGCCGACCAGCGCCTGCAGGCCACCGGCCGCGGCAGCGCGCTGTGGGTCGCGTTGATCGCGCAGCGTCCGGGCTGGCGCCGAGCCCTGCTGCGCGCCGGTGCGGCACTGGGCACCGAACCCGGCCTCGTGCCGGCCTGGCATGCCGCGGCGCCGACCTTGCGCCGGCTCGCCATGCGGGTCGTGCGCGCCGTGCTCGAAAGCCGCGGCGAGTACGCGCTGCAGAGCGCCGTCGACGATCTGCTCGGCGGCGTGGTCGAGCTGCAGGCCGACTTTGCCGACATGATCGAGCGCTGTCCGGGCCGCACCCTGACCCAGCGCCAGAACGTGTTCCTGCGGCTGCAGCGCGTGCGCAACCTCATGGCCACGCGCTGCGAACAGGAACTCGATATTCCCGAGCTGGCCCGCGTCGCGAGCTACTCGCCCTGGCATTTCATCCGCGCGTTCCATTCCGTCTACGGCGAAACGCCGCACGCCTATCTCGTCGACCGGCGCCTGGAACGCGCGCGCCGGCTCGTACGCTCCTCGCCGCTGGCGATCAGCGAAATCGCCGGTGCGAGCGGCTTCGAGAACCGCTGTGCGTTCTCGCGGCTGTTCCGCCAGCGCTTCGGCATCAGTGCGGCCGCGCTGCGCCGCGAGCACGGCGTCGGCACGCGCGCACTGCGTCAGCGGCGTTGCGAGGACGAGCAACTGCGGCGCCCCGCAGTTTCCGCAACGCCGTCGGCCAACTCGCGCCAACTCGACGCCGCCACAGATTTTTAACGTTGCCGCACCGGGTATCGCCCGGTCTGCCGGCCTTGCCTGCGCACTCACCGACCGCGTCGGCGCCGCCATCGCCTCGACCACCGGCCTGCGGCGCTGCGGTCGATTTGTGAATAATTACTGGAGAAATACATGTACAAGTCTTCGCTCCCCCGAGCCGTTCGATCGGCGCTGTCGGCGCCCGGCGTCGGCGCGAGTGCCGTGCTGCTGGGCTGCTTCGCGCTGCCGGCGTCGGCGCAGCAGCCCGAACCGGCCTCCGAGGCCGACAAGCTGGAAACCATCGTCGTCACGGGTTCGCGCATCCGTCGCGTCGACCTGGAAACCGCCAGCCCGGTCTTCGTGATCGACAAGGGCCAGATCGAGAAGACCGGCAAGCTCACGGTCGGCGACCTGCTGCAGAGCACGCCGGTCATCGCCGGCGGCGCGACGGCGACCAACGGCGCCGTCAACAACGGCGGCGGCACGGGTGCGGCGACGATCGACCTGCGCGGCCTCGGCACCGCGCGCACCCTGATCCTCGTCAACGGCCGTCGTCTGGCCGGCCCGGCGCCCGACGTCAACGCGATTCCGATCAACCTCGTCGAGCGCGTCGAAGTGCTCAAGGACGGCGCGTCGGCGATCTATGGCTCCGACGCGATCGGCGGCGTCGTCAACTTCATCCTGCGCAAGGACTACCAGGGCATCGAATTCGGCGTGGACTACGGCATCGCCGACGCCGACGACGGCCAGCGCAAGGGCGTGACCATGACCTTGGGCCACAGCAGCGACAAGGGCAGCCTGATGGTCGGCGTGAACTACCACAAGCAGGATTCGGTCTCGGCGGCCGACCGCAAGTTCTCGCGCGAAGCGCTGTACCTGTCCTCAGGCTCGGTGTCCGCGGGCGGCTCCAGCCGCACGCCGCGCGGCCGCATCTTCCTGCCGGCGGATCTGATCGCGCAGTTCAACTGCCCGGCCAGCGCCGGCGGCTCGGTCACGCGCATCCCGGGTGCGAGCGGTGCGTCGCTGAGCGACTATCGCTGCTACAACGGCGCCGTCGACGCCTACAACTTCCAGGCCGTCGGCAACCTCGAGCTGACGCCGCAGGAGCGCGGCAGCCTGTTCGTGGTCGGCAACTACCGCCTGAGCGACAGCGTCGAGGCCTACGTCGAGGCCTTCCACAACAAGACGCGTGCGGCCTTCGCGATCGCGCCGCTGCCGTTCGACGCGCGCAACGACAACGTGCTGATCTCGCGCGACAGCATCTACAACCCGTTCGGCATCGACTTCGGCCGCAGCGGCGACAACGACTCGGGGAACGCGTTCGCGCTGCGTCTGGAAGCCGTCGGCAACCGCCGCGCCTCGACCGCCGTGTCCACCGACCAGATCAACATGGGCCTGCGCGGCGGCATCGGCAACACCAGCTGGCAGTGGGACGCGAACTTCACCTACGGCGGCTTCTCGCAGAGCCGCCTGTTCGGCGGCTACATCTTCCAGCCGAACCTCATCAATGCCGTCGGCCCCTCGTTCATCGACGCCAACGGCGTGCCGACCTGCGGCACGCCGACCGCGCCGATCGCCGGCTGCATTCCGGTCAACATGTTCAATCCGACCGAGACGCCCGAAGGCGTCGCGCTGCTGTCGGCGCCGTACCGCACGAACCTGAACTACGTGCAGCGCGAAGCCGAAGTCAACGCGAACGGCGAGCTGTTCGAGTTGCCGGCCGGCGTGGTCAGCCTCGCGGTCGGTACGTCGTACCGCAAGGAATATCAGAATTTCAGCCCGGACTTTCTCGCCACGGCGCTGCCGCCGGACTACACCAACTGCCTGCTCGCGCAGGACGCCTGCACCTCGGCCGTGGTCGGCAGCTACGACGTCAAGGAAGTCTACGGCGAAGCCTTCATTCCGATCCTGCGCGACGTCGCATTCGCCAAGACGCTGAACGTCACCCTGGGCTCGCGCTATTCGAAGTACTCGACCTTCGGCAATTCGACGAACTCCAAGTTCGGCGTCGAATGGCGTCCGCTCGACGACGTGCTCGTGCGCGGCACGATCGCCGAAGTGTTCCGTGCGCCGACGATCTCCAACCTCTACGCCGCGCCGGCCTCCAATGCGCCGACGTTCCGCGATCCCTGCATCGGCGTGACCTCGCCGGTCGGCGCCAACGCGAACATCGACCGCGCCTGCGCGAACGTACCGCGCGACGGCAGCTTCCAGGGACCGCCGAACGGCCAGACCACGGGCCTCGTCGCCGGCAATCCGAACCTGCGTCCGGAACAGGGCAAGGCGTTCACCTGGGGTCTGGTCTATGACCCGAGCTGGCTGGAAGGCCTGTCCACGAGCGTGGATTTCTGGCGCTTCGCGCTGAACGACAACATCAGCGCGCTCGACGTCAACACCGTGGCGCTGCAGTGCTACACGGCCGGCAACCTCTGCGACTACATTCATCGCTTCGAAGCCGACGGCCAGGTGTTCTACATCGACCAGCCGACTCTGAACCTCGGCCGCCTCGACGCCAAGGGCGCGGACTTCGGCATCAAGTACCGCCTGCCGGAAACGCGCTTCGGCACGTTCCGCGCGAGCCTCGACGCGACCTACACGGCGCAGTTCAACCAGCTGATCCGCGACAACAACGGCGCGCCGACCGGCACGATCTATGCGGCCGGCCAGTTCAACCGCCAGCTCGGCAACTATGCGCGCTGGCGCGGCCTGGGCACCTTGAGCTGGGAGCTCGGCAACTTCGACGCGAGCTGGACCACGCGCTACGTCCACGGCTTCGACCTCGGCACCCTGCGCCCGGGCGGCGAGTCCGCCGACGGCACCTTGCCGAACGTCGTGGTCAACTACGGCGCGACGACCTACCACAACCTGCAGTTCGGCTATCGCATCGAGCCGATCAACGCACGCGTGGAAGTCGGCGTGGACAACGCGTTCGACAAGCAGCCGCCGATCCTGTTCCAGAACAACGTCACCAACGGCAACACCGATCCGGTGACGTTCGACACGGTCGGCCGCTACTACTGGGCGCGGTTCAGCATCAAGTTCTAAGGTGCGGCGGAGCGACGTTCGCAGCGTCGCTCCGCATCTGTTTCGTCGCGTCTCCTTCGCAGCATCCAGACCGCGCGGTTCTCCGCGCGGTCTTTTTTTTTTTGGAGGATTCTTCGTCCCGTGGGAGCGGCCGGCGCCACGGTTGACCGACCGTGCCCGAATTGATCACGATCGGAAGCGTTTGTCGTGAGAGAATAATGGGCGGCCGATCAAGCCAACGCGTTGTCGTCAGGAATCTTCCGGGGGTATCCATGTCCAGCCGCGCCTTCCCGTCGATGTTCGCTCTCGCTCTCGGCCTCGGTGCGATGCCGCTGGCGGCGCAGACCATCGCAAGACCGTTGCCCGATCCGGCGATCACCGACTTCGTGAACCTGAGCCGTGTCGACGATCTGGCGCTGCAGCCCGACGGCAGCACGCTGCTCGCCGGCGACTTCACTGCAATCGGCGGCGAGGCGCGAAATGGCTTCGCGCGGCTGCATCCGGACGGCACGCTGGATCCGGCCTGGAATCCGCAGATTGCGTACTCGAAGGATACCGACGGCGACGAGCGTTACCTCGCCATTGCCGGCGAAGGCGCTGAAGTCTACGTCTCCGGCCCGTTCGACAGCGTCGACCGGAGGCCGCTGCGCGGTCCCGCCAGATTGACTGGTCGCGATGGAACGCAGCTCGATCCGCGTTGGCTGGGTGCGACGGAATGCGCGCAGGCGGCGCATCGTCCGCATCGGGAAGGCCGTTTCCTGTACGTGCCCAGCCGGTGTGAGGACGGTGGCTTGAGCCGCATTGATCTTTCCGCAGGCACGGTCGTGGATCGTTGGGCAGTCGGCCTGCGCACGGTGTCGGCGATTACCGGCGACGGCAACGGTAATCTGTTCGTCATTGCGGAGCCGTTGCAGGGCGGCAGCCGGCACAACCGGCTTTACCGGATCACCGGATCCGGGCAGATCGACGCGGACTGGAATCCGCCCGTGGCGCCGGATCCGGGCAGCAACCTCGCGAGCGACAGCGTATCGGTCTTCACGATCGTCGCTGGACGCGTCCAACGGCTTTCGGCCGCCGGGCGCGGAGAGCCAATGGCCGGGTGGCACTACGCGAACGTGATCGAGGAAGAGCGAGTGCTGCTGTTCGATCGCGGCCATCTACTCGTGGGCAGCGGCTCGGCGAAAGACCGCGGACTCGTGCAGCTCGACGGCTCGACCGGGCAGCTCCAGGCCAGCTACGCCGCGCCGGCAGGGGCCGAGGTTCGCGCGCTGCTGCGCTATGCCGACGGCAGTATCGGCGTCGGCGGCCGCTTCACCGAATTCGCCGGCATTTCCGGTCTCGGCTTCGTGCGGCTGGGTGCGCCGGGAGCGCGCAACTGGCAGGTCGATGCGGAAACGCCGGCGAAGATCTGGGGAATCGTCGCCCAGCGCGACGGCGGCGTCATCGTCTACGGCCAGTTCGCGCGCGCGAACGGTCTGACGCGCCGCAATGTGCTTCGCGTGCGTCCCGATGGCCGGCTCGACCGATTCTGGCGGGCCGATACGAACGGACGTGTTTTCGGCGCCGCCACCGATTCGGCCGGCAACGTCTACCTCGGCGGCCAGTTCAATCAAGTCAACGAAACCGCCACCGCCGGTGTCGCCAAACTCACGCGCGGCGGAACGGTCGTCGCGGGCTGGTCGCTGTCTCCGGCGGTTTCCACGACCACATCGTCGCTGTTCGTCGACGGCATGGATCGGCTCTACGTCGACGTCCGGCGCTATTCCAGTGCGACGGGCATCCAGGACGGGGCCTGGAGCGTCAGCTCCGGCGTCGGCGCGCTGTCCGTGGGCCAGATCGACGACCGTCTGTACGTCGGTGGGCCGTACGTCAACTCGTTGCCAGCCTACAATGCGATAACCAGCCATGATGTGGCAGGCAATGGTGCCGCCGCATGGCAGCTCAGTCCGTTGGAGGCGAGCGCAGTACCGCGTTATCTGTTCGTCCGCGGTGTCGGCAGCAGCATCGTCGTCGGCGGACTCTTCACCGCGCCGCGCATGGGGCTGATGAAGGTGCTGCCCGGTACCGGAAGTGCCCAGGTCGACAATGCCTGGGACGCGCAGGCCAACGGTTTCGTGCTCGGACTGGCCGCAGGGGCCGGAGGCGATCTGTTCGTTTCCGGCACCTATACGAGCATCGGTGGTGCTTCGCGTGCCTCGCTGGCGAAGCTCACCTCCAGTGGTGCCGCCGCCGCCGACTGGATCGCCGAGCTGGCGCCGACACCCGTAGCCGATATCGGCAGGGGCCTGGCCTTGAATGGTCGCGGCCGCGTCTATGTCGCCGATCCCGCAGTTCCCAACGGCTTTGCCGCCTATCCGGAGCGTGCCGACGACCTGATCTTCGCGGACATGCTGGAGTGACTGCGGCTTGCGCCTGCAGTGCAGGGCCGACGCCGCAGGCGGTCCTCGGCCCTGGCCGGACTGGAACCAGGGCTTGCACGGTTCCGGCAATACTCAGCCGGCGCGCTCGATGCGCGCCGCATAGCAGCCGCGCACGGCGTAGTGCGCATGGACGTAGTCGACGAGTGGGTCGGCCAGCAGCCGTCGTATCGCCGGTGCGATCGCGTCGCCGTCGGCGAGTTCGGCGGCCCGCATGTCGTGTTCGCGGTCGAATGCGCGCAGCGAGATCGTGCGCCGGTACATGACTTCGGGGACTTCGTCGACGAGGTCGGCGGCCCGTTCGGCGCCTTCGCGCACGAAGATCGCATGGCTGCTGCGATACGGCGTGTCGGCCGGCTGATGCAGATAGTTCAGCAGGATCAGGCTTTCGCCGGGCTGCGCGTCGCGCAATTCGATGCGGTCGGGAAAACCCGGCTGGCGGTCGGTGATGCGGCGCTGCGCGCCGTGCTCGCGCAGCGCCGCATCGGACAGGCCGTAGAGATGAAGGAACGGCGCGGGGGCCAGGCCGCGGATACGGAAGTGCATGACGATGCTCCGACGAGGGATGAAGCCAGCTTCGCCGGTGGCCGTGCCGCGCGCCATCCGCTTCTTGCGCGGCGCGTGAATCAGTCCGGGCGCGCGCGCCGGCGCAGATGCGCGTGCAGCTCGATCAGCTGCGCACCGTCGCTGTCGGACAGCTCGGCGGGGTCGTTCGCCGCAGCGACCGCGAGCAGGCGGCAGAGGCGGCGCGTGGCCGTCGGGTAGCGCTGCGGGAACGGCGTCGGCTCGGCCGGACGCCAGGGAGTAAACGCAAACAACGGAAGCGGTCGATTCGGCATGGTCGGGTCTCGCGAGCGGGTGAGGGAAGTGCCGATCCGGCGCACGCGGCCGCCTCCCGCCAGGGAACGGGAGCGACGAAGGCGTGGTATCCGGTATCGGAGCGGTCGCTGCGGCGGTGCGGTGCGCACGCCGTCTGGACGACGCCGCGCAGTCTCTGCGCGGCCCATCTCACGGACTGCGATGCCGCCCCGCGGCCCCGCGGCTCGGCAGAGCCGCGGGCGCGGCGCGCGGGACTCAGGCGGCCTGCGGCACCGCCTCGCGCATGCCGAGCAGCAGGTCGCTGGCGCGCTCGGCGATCATGACGGTGGGGGCGTTCGTATTGCCGCCGGGCAGCACGGGCATGACCGATGCGTCGACGACGCGCAGCGCGTCGACGCCGCGCACGCGCAGTTCGCTGTCGACGACGGCAGCGTCGTCATTGCCCATGCGGCAGGTGCCTATCGGGTGGTAGATGGATTCGGCCTTGCGCCGGATGAACGCGACGAGATCGGCATCGCTGACCGCGCCGCTGCCCGGGAAGATCTCGTCGCCGCGATACGCGGCAAACGCGGGCTGGGCCAGGATCTCGCGCGACAGGCGCGCGGCTTCGACGAGCATGCGCAGGTCGAAGCCGTCGGCGTCGCTCAGATAGTTCGCATGGATCGCGATCTTCTGCGCCGGGTCGGCCGAGCGCAGCGCCAGATGGCCGCGGCTGCGCGGCCGCAGCGCGCAGGCGTGCAGGGTGTAGCCGTAGCCCGGCAGTCGATTGCGGCCGTGATCATCGAGCAGGGCCGGCACGAAATGGAACTGCAGGTCGCAGCGTTCGTCGGGCGCCAGGCGCGAGCGCACGAAGCCGCCGGCCTCGGCGATGTTCGACGTGCCGATGCCGCGGCGGCGCAGCAGGAATTCCAGCGCGATCGCGACGTCGTTGGTCTTGTCGTAGGTGATCGGCTGCGTGCAGCGCGTCAACGTGCAGATGTCCAGATGATCCTGCAGGTTCGCGCCGACGCCGGCGCTGTCGACCTCGACGCCGATGCCGTGCGCGCGCAGCGCCGCGGCCGGACCGATGCCCGAGAGCATCAGCAGCTGCGGCGAATTCAGCGCGCCGCCGCTCAGGATGACCTGGCCGGCCTCGGCGCGCATCACGCGGCCGCGGTGACGGTATTGCACGCCGACCGCGCGGCCGCCGGCCAGCAGCACGCGCTCGGTCGCCGCCTGCGTGAGCACCTGCAGGTTCCCGCGACCGCGCGCCGGCTGCAGGTAGCCCTGCGCGGTGGAGCAGCGCGCGCCGTTCTTCTGCGTGACCTGGTAGTAGCCGAAGCCGCTCTGGCTCGGCCCGTTGAAGTCGGTGCTGACCGGATGGCCGAGCGAGGCGGCCGCATCGATCAGTGCCTGGGACAGCGGATTGTGATGGCGCAGGTTCGACACCGACAGCGGACCGTCGGCGCCGTGCAGGCTGTCGGCGCCGCGCTCGTTGCCTTCGCTGCGGCGGAAGTACGGCAGCACCGCATTCCAGTTCCAGTGCGCGTCGCCGGCCAGCTGCGCCCATTCGTCGTAGTCGCGCGCGTCGCCGCGGATGTAGCACATGGCATTGATGGAGCTGGAGCCGCCGAGCACCTTGCCGCGCGGCCACCAGAGCCGGCGGTTGTCGAGCTGCGGCTCCGGCTCGGTGGAATAATCCCAATTGACGCCTTTTTTTCCGACCAGCTTGGCCAGTCCCGCCGGCATGTGGATGAACGGATGCCAGTCGCTGCCGCCGGCTTCGAGCAGCAGCACGCGATGGTTCGGATTCGCGCTGAGCCGGTTGGCCAGCACGCAGCCGGCCGATCCCGCGCCGACGATGATGAAGTCGTACGTCATTGCCTGTGCCGTGGGGAGGACGAGGATCGGGCGAGGCTAGGAGTGGGGGCTAGAGCAGATGCTCCATCGCAGTGCAGCATGGCGGTAGTGTCTGTTCGCCCGCAGTCCGTCGAGCCGGAGATGGATGATAATCCGCGGGTCGGCGCCGCAAGCCGGCTTCCGCGTGACACAACGCCATTGCCGAGGTCCTGTCCGTCGAACATCCGCGACACGATCTTCGCGACGCATTTCGACTGAGCGGCCGGCATGCGGCGCAGGTGCTACTCCAGCACCTCGACCACATCGCCGAGCGCAATCGTGCCGCGGCCGCGCGGAATCAGGTTCTGGCCGAACGTGACGCCGGTCGGCGTGCGCCGGTAGCTCGTCAGGGTCTTCAGCGGCTCGCCGTCGGCATTGCGTTGCCCGCGTAGCGGATCGACCGTCGTGAACACGCAGCGCGTGCAGGGCTTGACCACGTCGAACTCGACCTCGCCGATGCGGATCCGCTTCCAGCCGTCCTCCGCATGCGGCGGCGTGCCGGCGACGACGAGATTCGGGCGGAAGCGCAGCATGCCGACGGGTTCGGCCAGGCGCGCATTCAGCGCGTCCAGCGCCGCGGCGGAAATCAGCAGCTGCGGATAGCCGTCGGCGAAGCTGACTTCGTCGCCGGGGCGGCCGTAGTCGGGATTGACCGCGCGATGCGCCGCGTCGTCCATGTGGACCAGCGCGAGCTCGGCGCCGAGACAGCGGCTGAACCACGCGTCGGCGGCCGCGTCGGCCGGTAAGGCGTCGACGACCGAGCGCCAGACCTCGACGCGGCGGCGCGGCGCATCGGCCGCCGGCAGCGCGACGTCGAGCGCCGGCATGTCCGGCGCTTCGAGGCGCAGGCCCTGCGGCAGCGGCGTCGCGCGGATCAGCGGCATGCGCGCATGCAGCCGTCCGGTGACGAATTTTCCGTTCTGGTCGACGACGAGCCAGCGCCGGTCGCCGGCGAGCCCGCGCGGTTCGACCTGGGCCGAAGCCGGCGCGAGCGCGGCGCAGGACTTGACCGGATAGACGTAGAGCGCCGAGAGCGAGGCTGACATGGGCCGATTATGCCGTGTCGCGTTCCCGTCGCGCGCGCATGCTAGGCTTTGCGCGCTTTCGTTTCAGCCGCGGGATCTGCATGAGCTCTGTGTCGGAGCGCCTGGAAAGCTATCTGCGCAATACGGTCAAGAGCCACGAATGGGCCGCCCTGTGCGTTTCGGCCGCCTATTTCTTCTGCGTGCTCGCGAGCTACTACATCATCCGTCCGGTGCGCGACCAGCTGTCCGCCGCAGCCGGATCGACGCAGCTGCCGATTTTCTATCTCGCCGTGTTCGTGGTGACCCTGCTGTTGACGCCGGTATTCGGCGCGCTCGCCGCGCGCTTCCGGCGCAGCCAGTTCGTGCCGGCGGTCTATGCCATCGTCGCGGTGCTGACCATGGCCTTCATTCCGCTGTTCGCTCAGCAGGAGCGCATCGGCGCCACCGTGCTCGGCACCTTGTTCTTCATCTGGGGCAGCGTGTTCAACCTGCTCATCGTGGCGCTGTTCTGGAGCTTCATGGCGGACATCTTCGACCGTGCGCAGGCGCGTCGGCTGTTTCCGCTGATCGCGATCGGCGGCGCGCTCGGCGCGATCGCCGGGCCGACGATGACCAAGCTGCTCGTGTTCGCCGTCGGCGTGCGCGGGCTGCTCGTCGTGTCGGCATTGCTGCTCGGACTGTGCATCGCCTGCATCTACTGGCTGCTGAGCTGGGCCCGGCGCAATCCTGTCGTCGGCGAACCCGATCGCGATCAGCGCGTGATCGGCGGCAGCATGATCGCCGGTGCGATCGAGACCCTGCGTTCGCCGTTCCTGCGCCGCGTCGCGCTGCTGATGCTGCTCGGCGACTGCGTGGGCACCGTGATCTACGCGTTCCTCGCCGACTACAACCGCGCGATGTTCCCGACCCAGGCGGCCGGCATCGCGTTCGCGTCCAATCTCGATCTCGCGACGAACATCCTGCAGATCCTGTTCCAGCTGTTCCTGACGCGCGAGATCATGGTGCGCCTCGGCCCGATCGCCGCGCTCGTGCTCGACGGCATCGTCAAGGCGCTGATGCTGGTTGGCCTGGTCGTGGTCGGCCCGGGCTGGATCGTCGTCGCGGCGGTGGTCACGCGCGCGAGCGCCTACGGCATCTTCAAGCCCGCGGCCGACTCGCTGTACACCGAGGTCGATGCGGAGACGCGCTACAAGGCCAAGAACTTCATCGACACGGCGGTCTGGCGCTTCGGCGATCTAGCCGTGACCAGCAGCCTGAACCTGCTGCGCGGCCTCGGCGTCGCGACCGGCGGACTCGCGCTGCTGGCCGCGCTCGCCGGCGTGTCCTCGGCGTGGGTGGGCTGGCGCATGCGCCGGGCGCTGCCGTCGGCGGCATTGAAGGCCGAAAGCTGAGGGCGGCCGCCTGCGCCAGGCGTGACGGCTGCGACCGCGCTCAACAGTGCAACCGGGTCGCGGCGAGCGCCGCCGGAAGCTCCGGGCCTACGGCTGAAAGCCGTTGCGGAAGATGAAGTCCGGCGGTCCGGCCGGCACGCCGAACGGTATGCCGACGGTATACGGGCTGACGTTCGTGCCCTGCAGTATGCGGACCGGCGCGAGGTCGCCGGCCGCGCCGGGGCTGTAGCCGTACTGGAGGACGCGGTTGTCGGCCGGATTGGAGCCTCCGGGCATGCTGACCATGATCCGCTGCGCGTAGGGATCGAAGCCGATGCCCGAGAAGTAGCGGCCGTCCGGCAGATCGAGCTGGGTCGAGCCGCCTTCGATCGTGTCCAGCGGCACGGCGTCGCCGCTGGCCGTATCGGCGAAGATCGCGATGACGCCGCGGCGCGTACCGCCGACCGGCGGCAGCTGGCGCAGCACGAACAGACGGCGCGAACCCGCGTCGTAGGCGAGTCCTGTCGCATTGGCCACGCCGGCGCCGGTCAGCAGGCGCGTCGGCGCGACGAAGCCGTTGGCCGTGCGCGCATGGAAGACGATGCGCGCGGCCTGCGGCGGCGCCGAGTCGTAGTCCTTGACCGCGTATTCGTCGGTCGCGGGGATATAGATCAGCGACGAAGGGTTGTTGAGCTTCGTCGTCGTGTCGGCGCCGCCGCCCCAGTTGATGCCGCGGATGCGCGCGACACTGTTGCCGCTGGCCTGCAGCGGATAGGTGTAGATGCAGCAGTTCGACGCGATGACGCCGAGCTCGCCGTGGGCGGGAACCGGCGCGTTCGCACGCGTCTGTGCGAGCTGCGGCGGATCGAGCACGCGCAGCGGCGCGACGTCGCCGGTCGCGAACGCGGGATAGACGCGGATCGCCTGGCCGCCGAAATCGGAGATGTAGACGACCTGCTCGTTCGGCTCGTAGGTGCCGAACATCGGCTGGTACAGCTGTGTGGCGGGACCGGAAATCTCGCCGACCGGCGCGGCGCTGCCCGTCGCGTCGGGATGGAAATGGCGCAGCGGATGATTCTGGCCGGCGCTCGTGGCGAAACCGCCGAGCATCATGTCGGCATGGCCGGGAGCCGCCGCGATCGCGGCGACGGTCAGCAGGCAGGCGAGGGCAGGGCGGCGCATGGCGGGGGATTTCCGGGAGAGTCGTCCTTTGCTACGGCGAAACGGAACGGAAATCCCAAATCGTTTCGCCCGATTCGCCGGCCGCGGTGGCAGGCCAAGCCGACCGGCGCCGTGCAGCGGGCCGCGAGTGTCCGCGCCGCCCGGCCGTTGCCGGCAGCGTCGGCAGTCGCGCTCAGAACGCGTTCGGGGTCGCCTCGAAGCCGCTGCGGAAGATGATCTCGGCCGGCACGCCGAACGGAACGCCCGGGTAGTACGGACTCACGTTGCTGCCCTGCAGCTGGCGTACCGGAGCGACGTTGCCGCCGACGTCCGCGGCGTAGTCGAACAGGAGCACGCGGTTCAGCGCGGCATTGCCCGAGTTGCCGTTGCTGCTGGCCACCAGGCGCGACGTGTACGGATCGAAGCCCAGGCCTGCCCAGTACTGGCCCGCGAGCAGGTCGAGCCGGGTCGCATCGCCTTCTATGACGGTCAGCGGCGGAGCGTCGCCGCTGGCGTTTTCGTCGAACACGGCGATGCTGCCGCGCTGCACGTCGTTGGCGTCGGGAGGCGCCTGGCGCAGCACGAACAACCGGTGCGTGGCGCGGTCGTGGGCGAGGCCGACCGCATAGGCGACGCCGGCGCCGGTCAGCAGGCGCGTCGGCGCGACGGTGCCGCTGGCCGTACGCGCATGGAAGACGAGGCGCGACGCCTGCGGCGGCGCCGGGTCGCTGTCGATGACCACGTATTCGTCGCTGCCGGGCAGATACGTCAGCGCGTTCGGGTTATAGAGCTTGGTCGTCGTGTTGCTGCCGCCGCCCCAGTCGATGGTGCGGATCGGCGACACGGCATTGCCACTGGCGCGCAGCGGAAAGGTCGCGATGCAGCAGTTGGAGACGATCACGCCGAGTTCGCCGTAGGCCGATACCGGCGCATTCGCGCGCGTCTGCGCGATCGACGGTGGGTTGAGCACGCGGATCGGCGCGGCATTGCCGGTCGCGGTCGCGGAATAGACGCGGATCGCGCGGCCGTCGAAATCCGAAACGTAGATGACGTTTTCGTCGGGTTCGTAGACGCCGAACGCAGGCTGGTAGAGCTGAGTGTCCGGGCCGGCGATCTCGGCGACCGGGGCGTCGCCGCCCTGCGCATCGGCCGAGAAACGGCGCAGCGGATTGCCCTGGGCGGTCGACGGACCGTAGCCGCCGATCATCATCTCGCCGCGCGCGGGCAGAGCGGCGGCCGTGGCGGCGGTCAGCAGGCAGGTGGCGAGGAGAACGGTGTTGCGCATGGCGTGGTGATCCTGGGGAGTCGTGCTGCATCGACGGCAAAGCGTGTTCGAAGCCCTCATCCCATTTCGTTCTGCGTGCACGGCGGCGGCCTCAGGACGCCGCGCATCGCCCTGGCGCGGACGAACCCCGTAGACTCGGCGCCGTCGTTGCAGCAGCCTCTTTCGCCGCGATCAGGGAGTCGGTCATGCGTCGGGTTTTCTGTCTGTTGTCGTGGGTCCTGTTCCTGTTGTCGGCGGCCGCGCAGGCGCAGGCGCCGGCGGCCGATCCGATTCCGGCGGTGCTGCGGGATTGGCGCGGCTGGGTGCTCAAGGACCAGGAGTTCCGCGGCTGTCCGCTGCTGGCCGGCGCGGCGGCCGCAGGGGCCGGCGATTTCGTCTGCGCCTGGCCCGGCCGCCTCGCGCTGGACGCCGATGCGGGCGGGCTGCGCTTCACCCAGCAATGGCGCGTCGATGCGGTCAGCTGGATCGCCTTGCCCGGCGATCTGCAGGACTGGCCCCAGGACGTGACCGTCAACGGCCAGGGCGCGCCGGTGCTCGCGCGCGAGGACGCACCGCAGCTGCGCCTGGGCCCCGGCGTCTACCGCATCGAAGGGCGCATTCCGTGGGTGCGCCGGCCGCAGCAGCTGCGCGTGCCGCTGAACGTCGCGCTGATCGATCTGCGCGTCGACGGCAAGGACGTGCAGCCGCTCGAACGCAACGGGGACCAGCTGACCCTCGGCCGCGGCGAGGCTGCGGCGCCCGAAGCCGACGCGATCGCGATCGAGGTATTCCGCAAGCTGACCGACGACGTGCCGGCCCGGCTCGAAACGCGGCTGCGCCTGCACGTGTCCGGCCAGGCGCGCGAGGAAAGCCTCGGGCCGGCGCTGCCCGACGGCTTCGTGCCGCTGGCCTTGAACGGCAGTCTGTCCGCGCGTCTGGGCAATGACCGCCGGCTCCACATCCAGGTGCAGCCCGGCGACTGGGACATCGGCCTGCAGGCGCGCGCGACGGCGCCGCTGGCCAAGGTCGTCGCGCCGACGATAGAGGCGCCGTGGCCGGAGCAGGAAATCTGGAGTTTCGAAGCGCAGAGCTGGCTGCGCGTCAGCGGTGCCGACGGCGAGCAGCCCATCGATCCGGCCCAGGCCGGCGTGCCCGAGGAGTGGCGCGGCCTGCCGGCCTTCGCACTGGCACCCGAAGCCGCGCTGACCGTCGAGGAGCGCTCGCGCGGGCTGTCCGGCGAGGATGCGAACCGGCTCGCGCTACAGCGCGAGGTCTGGCTGCAGTTCGACGGCAGCGCGCTGTACGCGAAGGACCGCGTGACCGGCACCATGCATCGCGACTGGCGCCTCGACGCCGTCGCACCTTACGTCATCGAGCGCGCGCAGAGCCGCGGCGAAGGCCTGCTCGTGACCACGGCCGCCGACGGCGCGACCGGCGTGGAGCTGCGCGAGGCCGCAGTGGACCTGTCGGCCGGCGTGCGCGTCGCCGCGAACGGCGGACGCCTGCCGATCGCCGGCTGGCGCCAGACCTTCGACAGCATCAGCTGGCAGCTGCATCTGCCGCACAGCTACCGGCTGCTGGCCGCGCTCGGCGCCGACCGCGCCGACCAGAGCTGGGTGTCGCGCTGGACCCTGCTCGACGTGTTCCTCGTCGCCGTGACCGCGCTGCTCGCGGCGCGGCTGCTCGGCTGGCTGGCCGGCGCGTTTGCGCTGGGCTATCTCGTGCTCGGCTATCACGAGGCCGGCGCGCCGCTGTGGACCCTGCTGCTCGTCGTCGCGCTGGGCCTCGTCGTCAAGGCGCTGCCGGCGGGCCGGCTGCGCCAGGGCTTCGGCATCGCCGCGCTGCTGTGCGGGCTGCTGCTCGCGCTGCTGACCTTGCCGTTCGTCGCGGCACAGGTGCGCTACGTGCTGTATCCGCAGCTCGAGTCCCAAGGCTTCGCCGCGCCGGCTTCTGCGGGCAACGCCATGGAGGCCCAGCGCGACCAGGAGATGGCGGAACCGGCGATGGAGGTCCAGTCCGTGCCGGCGCCTCCGGCCCCGCAGGCCGAAGCGGGTTTCAGCAGCAACAGCCTCGGCGGCGCGCTGGACAAGACCTACAACTATGCCGCCGTGGCCAAGTCGCGCGCGCGGCAGACGCAGAACAACCTGGTGCAGCGCTATGCGCAGAACACCGTGATCCAGGCCGGCCGCGGCGAGCCGTCGTGGAGCTACGGCCGCGTCTATCCCTTGTACTGGAGCGGACCGGTGCTGGCCGATCAGGAAGTGCGCCTGATCATTGCGCCGCCATGGCTGACGCGGCTGCTGCGCCTGTGCATGCTCGGCCTGCTGATCGCGACCCTGGGCGCTCTCGTGCGCCGCCTGCGCGGTGCCACGAGCGGCACCGCCGGCGGCAATGGCGGCAATGCGACGGCCGTCGCCGCGGCGGGCTGGCTGCTCGCGACGGCGCTGCTCGCACCGGC
>NZ_JANFVR010000073.1 GCF_024609805.1 Tahibacter caeni
CGCGAGCACGCCCGCGCGCGCGCAGCCGGCCGCGGAGGCGCCGGTCCTTTCGAGCAATGCCACCCAAGGCGCCGATCGATCGGCGCCGGCCGTCGCCACCGAGGCGGCACCGTCTCCTGCCGCCGGCGCAGCGGCGCCGAAGGCCGTCGCTGCGCCGGCCGCTGCCGCGACACCGGCCGACGAGGTCGAAACCGCGACCGAACTGCAGCGCAACGCGAGGCTCGCGCCGGAGGAATGGATCAAGAAGATCCGCGAGCTGCTGCGCGCGCAGCGGCGCGCCGACGCGCTCGAGAACCTCGCGCTGCTGCGCCGCACGCATCCGGACTATGTGCTGCCCGAGGACCTGCGCGCGCTGCGCTGAATGCCGCGGCTTCCGGCCGCGTAGCGGTGCCCGCGCGTGATGACGACGAGTTGCCGGATAATCGGCGGATGAACGCACCGCTTTGCACCTTGGCGCATCCCGCCCAGGCCTCGCAGGAGATCAGGAAAAGCCGCTTCCTCTGCCAGGCCGCGCCGGTGTCCGGCCCGGACGCAGCGCTGGCCTTCCTCGCGCGCGTCGGCGACCCCCAGGCCACCCACAACTGCTGGGCTTATCGCATCGGCCAGAGCTATCGCTTCTCCGACGACGGCGAACCGGCCGGCACGGCCGGCAAGCCGATACTGCAGGCCATAGACGGACAAGGCTTCGACCAGGTCATGCTCGTCGTGGCGCGCTGGTTCGGCGGCATCAAGCTCGGCGCCGGCGGCCTGATGCGCGCCTACGGCGGCGTCGCGGCCGAATGCCTGCGCCTGGCCACGCGCATACCGCTCGTGCACAAGACCGAGGTCGAGTTCGACCTCCCGTTCGCCGCGCTGGCCATACTCAAGGCGCGGCTGACCGACTTCGACGCCGACTGCCTGGCCGAACACTACGGCAGCGACGGTGCGTCGCTGCGCCTGGCGCTGCCGGAACCGCGCGTGGCGGCGCTCGCGCAGTTGCTGGCCGACCTCACGCGTGGACGCAGCGCCGTACGCCGCGGCGACTGAGCCACGCGATCGCGCCCGGGTGATTGAATCGCGCCGCAACGTCTCCATGACGAGCTGGCCGCCGCGCCCGGCGACCGGCACCGAAGCCCACCGGACTCCCCGATGACCGATTCCAAACCGCCGCGCCGCAGCCTGGCCTCGCTGTCCTCGATCCTGCCGCTGCTGCGCGGACAGCGTGGGCTGCTGGCCGGCTGGATCGTCTTTCTCGTGCTGTCGTCGGCCGCGACCCTGTCGCTGCCGGTGGCCGTGCGCCACATGATCGACACCGGTTTCGCCGACGCCGACCCGGCGCGCATCGATGCGAGCTTCCTCGCGCTGTTCGGCGTCGCCGTCGTGCTCGCGGTCGCGACCGCCGCGCGCTATTTCTGCATCACCCTGCTCGGCGAACGCGCCGTCGCCGCGCTGCGCCGGCGCGTCTACGACCATCTGCTGACCCTGGACCAGGCCTTCTTCGAGCGCGCGCGCGTGGGCGAGCTGACCTCGCGCCTGTCGGCCGACAGCGAACTCGTACTGACCGTCGTGAGCTCCAGCCTGTCGGTGGCCGTGCGCAGCTTCGCCACCCTGATCGGCGCCTCGGCCGCGCTGGTCTGGACCAGCCCGCGCCTGGCCGGCTATGCCGCGCTCGTGATCCCGCTCGTCATCGCGCCGATGATCCTCGGCGGCCGGCGCCTGCAGCGGCTGTCGCGCGACAGCCAGGATCGCGTCGCCGACGCATCGGCCGTCGCGAACGAAACCTTGAATGCGATGCGCGCGGTGCAGGCCTACGGCCGCGAGGCCACCGAGCGGCAACGCTACGGCGACGCCATCGCCAAGGGCATCGCGACGAGCCGCCGGCGCATCGGCGCGCGCGCGGCGATCACGATGCTGGCCATCCTGCTCGTGTTCGGCGCGATCGTGCTCGTGCTCTGGAGCGGCGCGCACGCGGTGCTCACGGGCGAACTCAAGGCCGGCGTGCTGAGCCAGTTCGTGCTGTACGCGGTCATCGCCGGTGGTTCGGTCGGCGCGCTCAGCGAAGTCTGGGGCGAAGTGCAGCGCGCGGCCGGCGCGCTGGAGCGCATCGACGAACTGCTCGCGACGCCGGCGCAGATCCGCTCGCCGGCGCAGCCGGCGGCATTGCCCAGGCCGGTGCGCGGCGCGATCGCGTTCGAGCAGGTGGAATTCCGCTATCCGTCGCGGCCCGACACGGCCGCGCTGCACGACTTCAGCCTGCAGGTGCGCCCCGGCGAGACCGTCGCGCTGGTCGGCCCTTCCGGCGCCGGCAAGAGCACGGTGTTCCAGCTGCTGCTGCGCTTCTACGATCCGCAGTCGGGCACGGTCAGCATCGACGGCCAGGATCTGCGCGCGCTGGCCCTGCCCGAGCTGCGCGGCGCGATCGCGCTGGTGCCGCAGGACACGGTCATCTTCGGCGCGAGCGCGCTGGACAACATCCGCTTCGGCCGCGTCGACGCGGCCGAAGACGAAGTCGTCGCCGCGGCCCGCGCGGCTGAGGCGCACGACTTCATCGTCGCGCAGAGCGACGGCTATGCGACGCATCTCGGCGAGCGCGGCGTGCGCCTGTCCGGCGGGCAGCAGCAGCGCATCGCGATCGCGCGCGCGCTGCTCAAGGACGCGCCGATCCTGCTGCTCGACGAGGCGACCAGCAATCTCGACGCCCAGTCCGAGGCCGCCGTGCAGCATGCGCTCGAACGGCTGATGCACGGCCGCACGACCCTGGTCATCGCCCATCGCCTGGCCACCGTGCAGCAGGCCGACCGCATCGTCGTGCTCGATGCCGGCCGCATAGTCGCGCAGGGCACGCACGAAGAGCTGCTGCATCAGGGAGGACTGTATGCCGAGCTCGCCCGTCTGCAATTCGCGGCCTGACAGCGAGCGCGCCGGCGGCGCGCCTGTCGATCCGCGCCGCGCTCGCTCGACGCGAGCAGCGCCATTCCCGCTTTCCCTTCCCGAGTCGTTCGCCATGAAGCCACGATCGTTCCGCGCCGTGCTGGCGCCTTGTCTCGCCGTCCTGCTGCTGGCCGGCTGCAATTCCGACCCGCAACCCGCGGCCGCCGCCCCCGCCGATGCCGGCGCCAGTCTTTCGGTCAACCTCGCGACGCCGCAGACGCGCAGCCTCGCGCAGCGCCTGACGGCCTCCGGCAGCATCGCCGCCCAGGAGGAGATGCTGCTCGGCGTCGAGCTCTCGGGCGTGCGCGTGGCCGAGGTGCTCGTCGACGTCGGCGAAGCGGTGACCAAGGGCCAGGTGCTGCTGCGCCTGGACACGCGCACCCTGCACAGCGAGCAGCGCCAGGCCGATGCGGCCGTCGCCGAGGCTGAAGCCGCGCTGGCCGTGGCCAGGCGCAACAACGAACGCATGGCCGCATTGCGCGAGAAAGGCCTGACCAGCGCGCGCGACGCCGACGAAATGTGGGCCGCGGCGACCCAGGCCGAAGCGCGGCTGACCTCCGCGCGCGCGCAGCGCGACGCCGCGGCGCTGCGCCTGAGCTTCGCCGAGCTGCGCGCGCCCGACGACGGCCTGATCTCGCGCCGCGACGTGCAGCCGGGCCAGGTCGTCGCGAGCGGCGACCAGCTGCTGCGCCTGATCCGCCACGGCCGTCTCGAGTGGCGCGGCAATCTGCCCGAGGCCGAGCTCGTGCGCGTGCGCGAAGGCACGCCGGTGCAGGTCGCGGGCCCCGACGGCCGTACGGCGCAGGCGCAGGTGCGCCGCGTCGCGGCGAGCCTCGATGCGGCCAGCCGCACCGGCATCGTCTACGCAACCCTGAGCGAACCCGGCCAGCTGCGCGCCGGCATGTTCGCCCAGGGCGAGCTGCAGCTCGGCGAGAGCCCGGCGCTGCTGCTGCCGCTGGCCGCGGTCGTGCAGCGTGACGGCCACAGCTACGTGTTCCAGGTCGGCGCCGACCAGCGCGTCACGCGCAAGCGCGTGGAGATCGGCCGCGTCGACGACGGCCGGATCGAGATCGTCTCCGGCCTCGAGGCGAACCAGGCCGTCGTCGCGCGCGGCGCCGGCTTTCTCAGCGAAGGCGACCGCGTGCGCGTGATCGCCGGGACGGCCGCCCCATGAGCTTCAACGTCTCCGCCTGGGCCATACGCCGGCCGCTGCCGGCCGTGCTGCTGTTCGTGCTGCTCTGCGCGGCCGGCATCGCCGGTTTCCGCAGCCTCGCGATCTCGCGCTTTCCCGACATTTCGCTGCCGATGGTCATGATCACGGTGACCCTGCCCGGCGCCGCGCCGAGCCAGATGGAAACCGAGGTCACGCGCAAGGTCGAGGACGCCGTCGCGAGCCTCGCCGACATCGACAAGCTCGTTTCCACGGTCAACGAAGGCGTGTCGAACACGCGCATCGAGTTCGAGCTCGGCCGCAATCTCGACGAGGCGCTCGACGAAGTCCGCGACGCGGTCACGCGCATCCGCAGCGACCTGCCGCAGGACATCGAGGAACCGGTCGTCGCGAAGATCAACGTCGTCGGCGGCACCATGCTGAGCTTCACGGTCGAATCCGACACGCTCGCGCCGGACGAACTGAGCTGGTTCGTCGACGACACGGTGACGAAGGCGCTGTTCGGCGTGCCCGGCGTCGGCCAGGTCAAGCGCACCGGCGGCGTCGACCGCGAAGTGCGCATCGACCTGAAGCCCGGCGCGCTCGAAGCCCACGGCATCACGGCCGGCGCGGTGTCGCAGCAGCTCGCGCGCATCCAGGTCGAGATGCCCGGCGGCAAGGCCAACTGGGGCGGCAACGAGCAGATCGTGCGCACGGTCGGCACGGTGCAGGCGGTCGCGCAGCTGCGCGACATGCCGATCGCGCTGCCCGACGGCCGCCAGGTCAAGCTGTCGGCGCTGGCCGAGATCCGCGACGCGGCCGCCGAGCAGCGCCAGCTCGCCCTGCTCGACGGCAAGCCCGCGGTCGGCTTCGCGATCACGCGTACGCGCGGATCGAGCGAGGTCGGCGTCGGCCGCGCCGTGCGCGCCAAGGTCGTCGAGCTCGGCCAGCGCTTTCCGAACCTGCGTTTCGCCGAAGTCAGCTCCACGGTCGAGGAAGCCGAAGGCTCGTATTCCTCGTCGATGACCATGCTCTGGGAAGGCTCGCTGCTGGCCGTGCTCGTGGTGTGGCTGTTCCTGCGCGACTGGCGCGCGACCTGGATCTCGGCGCTCGCGCTGCCGCTGTCGATCATCCCGACGTTCGCCGTGATGCACTGGTTCGGCTTCAGCCTGAACATGATCACCCTGCTCGCGCTCGCGGTCGTCGTCGGCATCCTCGTCGACGACGCCATCGTCGAGGTGGAAAACATCGTGCGCCACCTCGGCCTCGGCAAGTCGCCGCAGCAGGCCGCGACCGACGCGGCCGACGAGATCGGTCTGGCCGTCATCGCGACGTCGCTGACCCTGGCCGCGGTGTTCGTGCCGGTCGCGTTCATGCCGGGCATTCCGGGCAAGTTCTTCCGCGAGTTCGGCTGGACCGCGGCCACGGCCGTGCTGTTCTCGCTCGCGGTCGCGCGTCTGCTGACGCCGATGATGGCGGCCTACCTGCTGAAGCCGCAGGCGCACGAGGAAAAGGAAGGCGCGCTGATGCGCTGGTATCTGCGCCTCGTCGAAAGCGCGCTCGCCCACCGCGCACGCACCTTGTGGCTCGCACTCGGCCTGTTCGTCGCCTCGCTCGCGATCGTGCCGCTGATCCCGGCTACCTTCATCCCGCCGGCCGATCTCGGACGCAGCAACCTGAGCCTGGAACTGCCGCCCGGCGCAAGCCTGGCCGAGACCACCGAGGTCGCCGAGCAGGCGCGCCGCGCGCTGGCCGACCTGCCCGAGCTCAAGCGCGTCTATACCGCGATCGGCGGCGTGCTCGATCTCGGCGATCCGAACCAGTCCCTCGTCGGCGACGTGCGCAAGGCCACCTTGACCCTCGACTGGGGCAAGCCGGCGACGCGATCGCGTCACCAGAAGGCGCTGGAGCGCGAAGTGCGCGCGCGTCTGGCCGACCTGCCCGGCGTGCGCGTGAGCTTCATCAGCAGCGAGCCCGGCGAACTGCTGCAGCTCGTGCTGGCCGGCGACAATCCGCAGACGCTGGTCGAAGCGAGCCAGCTCGTCGAGCGCGACCTGCGCAATCTCAAGGGTCTCGGCAGCGTCACTTCGACGGCGTCGCTGCTGCGGCCCGAGGTCGTCATCACGCCCGATCCGCTGCGCGCGGCCGACCTCGGCGTCGCGACGGCCGACATCGCCGAAGCCGCGCGCATCGCGACGGCCGGCGATTTCCGCCAGCGCCTGGCCAAGCTCAATCTGCCCGAGCGGCAGATCCCGATCCGCGTGCGCATCGCCGAACAGAACCTAGACCAGCCCGCCGTGATCGGCCTGCTGCGCGTGCCGGGCCGCGACGGTCCGGTGCCGCTGGCCGCGGTCGCGAACATCCGGCTGGACAGCGGCCCGGCCCAGCTCGACCGCTACGGCCGCCAGCGCAACATCACGTTCAACATGGAGCTCAACGGCCGGCCGCTCGGCGAGGTCATGGCCGAGATCGAGCAGCTGCCCTCGCTCAAGCAGCTGCCGGCCGGCGTGAAGCTGCTCAACACCGGCGACGCGGAAATCTTCGTCGAGCTGTTCGTCGGCTTCCTCGTCGCGATGGGCACCGGCATCTTCTGCGTCTACGCCGTGCTGTTGCTGCTGTTCAACAACGCGCTGCAGCCGCTGACGATCCTGATCGCCGTGCCGCTCTGCGCCGGCGGCGCGTTCGGGCTGCTGCTGCTGACTCACAACTACCTGTCGCTGCCGGCGCTGATCGGCCTGCTCATGCTGATCGGCATCGCGACGAAGAACTCGATCCTGCTCGTCGACTACGCCGTCGTCGCCGAACAGGACCACGGCCTGAGCCAGCACGACGCGCTCGTCGACGCCTGCCGCAAGCGTGCGCGTCCCGTCGTCATGACGACCCTTGCCATGGGCGCCGGCATGCTGCCGATCGCGATGGGCTTCGGCGCCGACGCGTCGTTCCGCGCGCCGATGGCGATCGCCGTCATAGGCGGCCTGATCACCTCGACCCTGCTGAGCCTCGTCGTGATTCCGGCCGCCTATACCGTGCTCGACGACCTGCGCGAGCGCGTCAGACATCGTGCGCTGCGCCGCAAGGCACCGCGGTCGACCCCGGCGACCGCGCGGCACTGAGGAAGGCGTTCCCTCTCCCTCGCGAGCCTCTCGCGAGGGAGAGCCGGGCACGCTACGGCATCGCCCGTATCCAGTCGCGCAGCAGCGCCTGCAGCGCGGGACCGCGCGTCGCCAGGTCGTCGGCGTCGCGGATCGCGACGAGCGCGCGGTCCTTCGCGAGCCATTGCAGCAGGCCGGCCGGATCGGCGATGGCGACGCCGCCGTCGGCGATCGCGTTCTTCTTTGCGCCGAAATGCAGGATCAGGCCGATGCCGACCTTGGCGCGCAGATGCGTCGTCGCGAACCATTCGCGCGTGCGGAAACTCGGCGCGTTCCACTTGATGCCTTCGGCGATCGACGGATCGGCGCCGAGCACCGCGCGGCGCAGCGCGGCGACGAGATCGCGGGCCGGGTGCTCCAGCGCAGCCAGGAAAGCGTCCACGTCACTGTCAGCGACCGTATCCGGCGCACCCCCGTTCCGCTTGCCCTTGCCTGCCGCCATCGCGTCGCTCCCGTCGTTGTCGTTGCGGCGATGCTAGCAGCTGGACACAACCGCACGCGGGGTGCGAAATCCGCCAGCCGGCGGCCGCGCCACCCGCGCGGCGCCCGCGAGCGCTGGCACCATAGGCCGACCATTCCCGCCGAGGCCGCACCGTGGAACCGAGCGAACGCATAGATCTGTTCTACCGCGCGTTTCAGCGCCGCGACGGCGCGACCATGGCGGCCTGCTACACGCCCGACGCGACGTTCCGCGACCCGGTGTTCGACCTGTGCGGCGAACGCGTCGGCGCGATGTGGCGCATGCTCTGCGAGCGCGGCAAGGATCTGCGCGTCGAGTTTTCCGATATACGCGTCGACGGCGACCGCGGCAGCGCCGAATGGCAGGCCTGGTATCGCTTCAGCAAGAGCGGCCGGCCTGTGCACAACGTGATCCACGCCGAATTCCGCTTCCGCGACGGCCTGATCTGTGAACATGTGGACAGCTTCGATTTCTGGCGCTGGTCGCGCCAGGCTCTCGGCCCGGCGGGCCTGCTGCTGGGCTGGTCCGGCTGGCTGCGCGACAAGGTCCGCGGCGAAGCCGCGCGCGGGCTCGCCGCATTCCGCTGAGCGCCGCGCCGGTCGCTTCGTCCGGCGTTCGCTGCGCGGAACGCTTCGACGCCGCGGTTCGCCGGCAATCTACGCGGACCGGTCCGGCGAACAGTTCGCGAGCTCGACGCGGCGTTCGAGCAGGAAGTCGATCAGCGCGCGCAGCGCCGGCGACAGGCGCCGCTCGGTATAGACCAGGCTCAGCGGCGTCGCCTCGCCGCGCCACTCGGGCAGCACTCGCTGCAGCCGCCCGGCCGCGACGTCCTCGACGATGTCGGCCCAGATGCGGTAGGCGATGCCGCGGCCGCGCACGGCCCAGCGCCGCACCATCTCCGCGTCGTTGAAGGTCCAGCGCGGCGTCACGCCGACCTCGCAGGTCTGCTCGCCGCGCAGGAAGCTCCAGCGGTCCACTGGCCGGTAATGGCGCATGTAGCACAGCGTGTCGTGCCCGGCGAGTTCCTGCGGGTGCTGCGGCGCGCCGTGCCGTTCGATGTAGTCGGGCGCCGCGCAGGCCACGCGTTCGAGCTGGGCCAGCGGCACGGCGATCAGGCTCGAGTCGCCGAGCGCGCCGTAGCGCAGCGCCAGGTCCACGGGCGCGGCGAAGAAGTCGGCGATCGCATCGTCGAGGGTGATCTGGAAACGCACGCCCGGATGGCGCGCGGCGAAATCCGCGAGCCAGCCGGCCAGCCGGTTGCGGCCGAAATCCGCCGGCGCGGTCACGCGCACGAGGCCGTTCAACGCCTCCGCGTCGCGGCTCAGCGCGAGCCGTCCGGCGCGCAGCGCGTCGAGCGCGGCACGCGCGTGCGGCAGATAGCGTTCGCCCTCGGCGCTCAGGCGCAGGCTGCGGGTCGTGCGCAGGATCAGGCGCACGCCGAGCTGCGCTTCGAGCCGCTTGAGCGCCGCGCTCGCGACGGCCGGTGTGATGCCGAGCGTGCGCGCCGCGAGACTGAGCCGGCCGCCGTCGGCGCAGGCCATGAACACGGCGATGTCGGAAACGGATTCGCTCATTCTCAATCGTCCGTTGATACAGAATCGGCGCGAGCGCCGCTGTCGCGACGATACGCCTGCCACTACCCTGCCCGACAGCTCCGCTTCCCCGCCTTCCGATGAATCCGACCGTTACCGAATCCCGGCCGAGCTGGACCCGCACCGCGATCGTCGCGATCGCCTGCGGCGCGCTGATCGTCACCTTGAGCATGGGCGTGCGCCAGAGCTTCGGCATGTTCATGCAGCCGATAGGCCGCGACTTCGGCATCGGCCGCGAATACTTCGGCTTCGCGATCGCCGTGCAGAACCTGCTGTTCGGCCTGGCCCAACCGTTCGTGGGCGCGATCGCCGACCGCTACGGCGTGCGCCGCGTGCTCGTCGTCGGCGCGCTGGTCTATGCGGCCGGACTGGCCATGGCCGCGCTCGTGCTCGCGCCCGGCGGCATCATGGCCAGTCTCGGCGTGCTGGTCGGGCTCGGTCTCAGCGGAACCACGTTCGTCGTCGTGCTGACCGGCGTCGCGCGCCTCGTGCCGCCGGAGCGGCGCAGCCTCGCGTTCGGCCTCGTCACGGCCGGCGGCTCCTTCGGCCAGTTCGCCGTCGTGCCGGTCGCGCAGGCGCTGATCGCCGCGTGGGGCTGGCGCGGTGCGATGTTCGGCCTCGGCGCGTTTATACTCGCAACCCTGATCGCCGCCGCCGGCATACGCCGGCCTGCCGCGAGCGGCGCCGCGGTCGCGGCCGACGACGGCGGCTTGACCCGCGCGCTGGCCCAGGCCGCTGCGCATCCGCACTACTGGCTGCTCAACGCCGGCTTCTTCGTCTGCGGCTTCCACATCGCGTTCATCGCGACGCATTTCCCGGCCTATCTCGTCGACAAGGGTATGCCGGCCCAGGTCGGCGCGACGGCGCTCGCGCTCGTCGGCCTGTTCAACATCGCCGGCTCCTACCTGTTCGGTCTCTGGGGCGGGCGCCATTCGCGGCCGCGCCTGCTCGCCGCGCTGTATGCGGCGCGCGCCGTCGCGATCGCGATCTTTCTCGCCGTGCCGCTGAGCACGGCCTCGACCCTGGTCTTCGCCGCGGTGTTCGGCTTTCTCTGGCTCGGCACCGTGCCGCTGACCAACGGCGCCGTCGCGAGCCTGTTCGGCGTGCGCTACCTGTCGACCCTGTACGGCATCGTGTTCCTGAGCCATCAGGTCGGCAGCTTCATCGGCGCCTGGGTCGCCGGGCGGCTGTACGACACGACCGGCAGCTACGGGCCGGTCTGGATCGCGAGCATCGCGCTCGGCCTCGCCGCCGCGGCGATCAGCTTCGTCACGCGCGACACACCGCCGGCCGCTGCGCCCATGCCGCTGCGCACCGCGGAATCGACGCCGTGAATGCCTCCTTGTCCTGGCGCCGCGTCGCCGGGTCGGCACTGATCCTCGGCGGCGCGCTGCTGTTGACGCTGCTCTGGCTGCGCTGGGGCGAGACCATCTTCGCCGGCCAACTCGGAGCCATGCTGTGCTGAATCCCGTCGATGTCCTGGCCCGTGCCGCGGCACTGAACAAATTCTGGTCGCCGCGCGTCGTCGGCGAGCTCGACGACTGCTACGTCAAGGTGGCCAAGGTGCACGGCGAACTGGTCTGGCACAGCCACGACGAACAGGATGAGCTGTTCTTCGTGCTGCAGGGACGCCTGCGCCTGCAGCTGCCCGACCGCGCGGTCGAACTCGGCCCCGGCGAACTGTTCGTCGTGCCCCGGGGCGTGCGGCACCTGCCGGTGGCCGAGCAGGAATGCCTGCTGATGCTGATCGAGCGCAAGGACACCGCGCACACGGGCGAGGTGCAGACGGTGCGCACGCGCAGCCTGGCCGAACAGCTGCGCACCGACTGAGCGCGATCCGGCGCGGCCGCGCTATGCTGCGCGCCCGGTTCCTCAGGATCGTGCCGTGGCCCTGCCGTTGCTGATGCTCGTGCTGTTCGCGGCGCTCGAAGTGTTCCTGGTTCTCGTCGTCGGTCTCGCGTTGCTGCTCGCGCTCGGCGCGACCTACGCGGCCGCCGGCGCGCTGTTGCTGTTCGTCGGCCTCAGCGCACTCGGCGGCCTCGCGCTCGCGGCGCTGTCGCGCCGCGCGGACGGACCGCGCTGGAGCAGGCCGATCGCGAGCCTCTGGCTCGCGCTGGCGACGGTCGCGGAACTCGGACTGTCGTTCGCCTCGCGCCTGCTCTGAGCCGCCTCGCCGGCCGCGTCGCGCGCCGCCGTGACGCGCGACGGTTGCCGGTACTGAGCAGTCGCTCGTTATTGCCACCGGTGCCGTGTCGATCGCCGGCGGCAATGGCTATGCTTGCCAGCCCCACGTCCACCGGTGCAGTCCATGATCCGCCAGACCGCCCTGTTCGCTGTCCTGCTGAGCGCCGCCGGCGCTGCCTTCGCCGCCACCGACAACCTGCGCACCGTCGCCGAGCAGTCCGGCTTCAAGCGCACGGGCCGCTACGACGAAGTGATCGACCTCTGCGCGCGCTTTGCGAAGGCCTGGCCCGACGCGGTGCGCTGCGACGAGTTCGGCCGCACGCCCGAAGGCCGGCCGATGCTCGCGCTGGTCGCGACCCGCAGCGGCGCGCGCACGCCCGAGGCCGCGCGCGAACAGGGCGTGCCGGTCAGCCTGTTCCAGGGCGGCATCCATGCCGGCGAGATCGACGGCAAGGACGCGGGCTTCCTGCTGCTGCGCGAACTGCTGCAGGGCAAGGCCGGCGCCGGCCTGCTCGACCGACAGGTGCTCATTTTCGTACCGGTGTTCAACGTCGACGGCCACGAGCGTTTCGCCGCGTGGAACCGGCCGAACCAGCGCGGCCCCGAGCAGATGGGCTGGCGCACGACGGCGCAGAACTACAACCTCAACCGCGACTACCTCAAGGTCGACACGCCCGAGATGCAGGCCATGCTCGGCCTCATGAACCGCTGGGATCCGCTGGTCTACGTCGACCTGCACGTGACCGACGGCGCCAAGTTCGAGCACGACGTCGCGATCCAGGTCGAGCCGCTGTATTCCGGCGACGAGGAACTGCGCAAGCTCGGCCGCGAGCTGCGCGACGAGACCATCGCGCGGCTGACCAGGCAGGGTTCCCTGCCGGTCGGCTTCTATCCGTCCTTCGTCGTCGGCGACGATCCGGCCTCGGGTTTCGCCGACACCGTCGCGCCGCCGCGCTTCTCGACCGGCTACCTGCCGCTGCGCAACCGCTTCGGCGTGCTCGTCGAAACGCATTCCTGGAAGCCCTATCCGACGCGCGTGAAGATCACGCGCAACACGATGCTCGACGTGCTGCAGCTCGTCAGCGAGCACGGCAAGGACTGGCGCGCCGAACAGCTGACCGCCGACGAGCGCGCCGCGACCCTCGGCGGCACGCGCGTCGCACTGGACTACAAGGCCACCGACAAGGCGCGCGAGATCGATTTCCGCGGCTACGCCTACACGCGCACGCCGTCGGAAATTTCCGGCGCGCTGATGACGCGCTACGACGAACGCAAGCCGCAGATCTGGAAGGTGCCGCTGCGCGACGACGTGCAGCCGGCGACCCAGGTCGAAGCGCCCAAGGGCGGCTATCTCGTGCCGGCGGCCTGGTCGGCGCTCGTCGCGGGCAAGCTCGACGCTCACGGCGTGAGCTATCAGCGTCTGGGCACCGCGCATGCGCGCCAGCCGCTGCAGAGCTTCCGCGCCGAGGCGGCCAAGTTCGCCGAACGTCCGAGCGAAAATCACCAGCGCACGAGCCTGCGCGGCGAATGGCAGGCCGAGACGCGCGACATCGGCGCCGGCGCGCTGTACGTGCCGCTGGCCCAGGCGCGCTCGCGCATCGCGATCGCCCTGCTCGAGCCGCAGGCGCCCGACTCGCTCGCCGCCTGGGGCGAATTCAACGGCGCGTTCGAGCAGAAGGAATACATGGAGGAATACGTCGCCGAGGACGTCGCGCGCGAACAGCTCAAGCGCGATCCCGCGCTCGCCGCCGAATTCCAGCGCCGGCTCGCGACCGACCCGGACTTCGTCCGCGACCGCAACGCCCGCCTCGAGTTCTTCGCCCGCCGCCACGCGTCCTGGGACGAGCAGTTCAATCTCTATCCGATCTTCCGCGTCGACCGCGCGCCGGACTGATCGCCGGCTCGTTCCTTCCCTCGCGAGCGAGGGAAGGAACGGCGGTTCAGCAGTTCATGTACTTCCAGTTGCGCGGCTTGCCTTCGGCGAGCCATTCGATGGCCTGGGCCAGGCGCCTGGCGCGGGTCTCGGCGCGCTTGGCCTCGCTGATCCACTCGACGTATTCGCGCCGGTTGGTCGGACTGAACGCGTCGAACGTCGCGGCGGCCTTGCGGTTTTTCTTCAGCGCAGCGGCCAGGTCCTCGGGTACTTCGGCAGGCTCGCGCGGCGCGGCCCTGGACTTCGGCGCCGGACGCACGCCGCTTTCGTTGAACTGCATGGCCTGGCGGAGGTAGCCGGCCAGCACTTTCTCGGCGGGCACGTCCTGCAGCGACGTGATGCGGCCGAACTGGCCCATGGCCTCGCCGTCGCGCGCATCGGCGACGAACTGCGAACCTTTCCAGAAGCCGAAGCTGCAGTGCTGCTTGAACGCGGCCATGCCGCAGAGCATGCCGTGATGCAGGAAATACGGCATGCCCCATTTGATCGACTCCTCGACGGCCGGGCAGTACTTGTGCACGGTGTCGCGCAGATGGCTCAGGATCGGCTGCGCGAACGCGGCGGCATTCGCGATGTAGGCGTCGACGCGCGGGTCGCGGGTTCCCATGGACGTTTCCTCGGCTGGAACGGATCGGTCGTTGCGGCGCGGGTTCAGGCCGGTGCGGCGAAGCGCAGCGATGTCGCGACGCGCCGGTTCGGAACGACCCGCGGCCGGAAGCGGCCTCGGCGCAAGTTCGCCGTGCGCATCGGTCAGGTCTGCCAGAGCAGGTCGGCCTGCTCCGGATGGCGTTCGAACCAGACGCGCGCATACGAACACAGCGGCCGTATGCGCCAGCCTTCGGCGCGCGCGGCGGCGACGGCGGCCGCGGTCAGCCGCGCGGCGATGCCGCGGCCGCCGACGGCCTCGGGCACGCCGGTATGCACGATGTCCATGCGCGTGCCGTCCAGGGTGTAGTCGAGCTCGCAGCGATGGCCGTCGACGACGGCCTGGAAGCGGCGCGCCGCGCGGTCGTGGTCGATGACGAGATCCATGCAGTCGCTCCGTGCCGGAATGCGCGGGAACGCTACACCCGCGGCGGCGGCGGCCACAACCGGCCGCGGCGGCGCCGACGCGGCCCCGGTCCCGGAGTCGACGACCGCGTCGGCTTCGGCATCGGCGCCATGCTGAAAGCAGGACAGCGGACGCATCCCTGCGACGCCGCGAACACATCCGCTGCACCGAGGCGCCGGCTACACTCGCCGGCATGCCCGAGCTCGCCTGCCAGCCGCCTGTTCCACACGCCTCGCCATGGCGCCGCATGGCCGAACAGGCGTTCAGCCGCGCGGCCGGCGCGCCGCTGATCGGCGGCAACGCCGTCGAGCTGCTGATCGACGCAGCCGTGCATTTCGAGACCTGGGAGCGCGAGATCGCTTCGGCGCAGCGCTCGGTCTTCTTCGAGAACTACATCATCCGCGACGACGCGATCGGCCGCCGCCTGCGCGACGCGTTCGTCGCGCGCGCCGCGGCCGGCGTGCGCGTCTGCGTCGTGCGCGACTGGCTGGGCTGCCTGGGGTTGGACGGCCGGCGCTTCTGGCAGCCGCTGCTCGACGCCGGCGGCGAGGTGCGCTCCTACAACCCGCCGCGATTCTCGAGCCCGCTGGGCTGGATCAGCCGCGACCATCGCAAGCTGCTCGTCGTCGACAACACGTTCGCCTGCATCAGCGGCGTCTGCCTGTCGCAGAAATGGCTGGGCGATCCGGACAAGCAGATCGCGCCGTGGCGCGACACCGGCGTTACCGTGCGCGGCCCGGCCGTGGCCGAGCTCGTGCATGCGTTCGCCGATCTCTGGAGCCAGCTCGGCGCACCGCTGCCGCCGGAGCTGCAGCAGACCGCGGCGACGCCGGCCGGCAGCATCGACGTACGCGTGATCGCGACCCAGCCGAGCACGGCCGGCCTGTTCCGCCTCGACCAGCTCATCGCCGCGATGGCGCGCGAGCGCCTCTGGCTCGCCGACGCCTATTTCGTCGGCCTGTCGCCGTACGTGCAGGCGCTCGTCGCGGCCGCGCGTGACGGCGTCGACGTACGCCTGCTCGTGCCGGGCACGAGCGACATTCCGGCCGTCGCGCGTCTGTCGCAGGCCGGCTACCGGCCGCTGCTCGAAGCCGGCATCCGCGTGTTCGAGTGGAACGGCTCGATGATGCACGCCAAGACCGCCGTCGCCGACGCGCGCTGGGCGCGCGTGGGGTCGAGCAATCTCAACGTCGCGAGCTGGGTCGGCAACTGCGAGATCGACCTCGCGGTCGAGGACCGCGGCTTCGCCGCGCAGATGGAAGCGCAGTACCTCGCCGATCTCGACAACGCGACCGAGATCGTGCTGAAGCGCCGCAAAGTGGAAAAATCGTCACGCCGCGGCGGGCGCGCGCGCGGCGGCAGCTCCAGCCGCGCGGCCGCCGGCGCGATGCGTCTCGCGCACAGCGTGAGTTCGGCCCTCGGCAACCAGCGCGTGCTCGGCCGCGCCGAGGCCGGCGCCCTGCCCTGGGTCGCGCTGAGCCTGCTCGCGCTGACCGTCGTCGGCCTGCGCTGGCCCTGGCTGCTGGCCTGGCCGCTCAGCGTGCTGGCCGGCCTGCTCGGCCTGAGCCTGCTCGTGCGCTATCGGCAGTCGCGCCAGCGCGCCGCCGCGCCGCCGCCGCAGGCCGGCGACGAGCCGGCGCAGTCGCCGTAGCCACGCGCACGGCGGCTCAGAGCACCGCGCCGGCGAAATCGAAATCGAACTCGGTCAGCCAGTCGCAGACCAGCGCGCCGTTCGCGTAGTGCGCACCGCTGCGCAGCAGCTCGCCGATGTCGGCCATGTCGTTGACGCCGCTGGCAATGACGATCTTGCCGAGGCTGCGCACCGCGGCGAAGCGGTTGGCCAGCGTGCTCCAGGCCGAACCCGTCGCGACCGCGACGGTCGGCCGCTCGAAGCGCACGACGCTGAAGGCCGCGTGCTGCAGCCAGCGCTGGGCGCGCTCGGAATCGTCGTCGGCGCGCAGGCAGAAGCGCGCGCCGACGCGCTGCAGGGTTTCTATCGCCGCGTCGCCGGGCTGCAGCTCGATGAGGTCGGCGATGTCGAACTCCAGCGCGATCGCCGACGCCGGCACATTCTGGGCGCGCAGCTCGGTCGCGAGCCACGGCGCGAACGCGATGTCGAGCAGTGACTCGGCGCTGACCGGCAGGAACAGGCGCAGCTCGCCAATCTCGCCGCGCGCATGCAGCTGGCGCAGCGCGAGGCGGATCAGGCGCTTGTCGGCCTGGGTCGCGAGACCGAGCCGGCGCGCGAGCGGCAGGTATTCGGCCGGCTCGATCAGGATGCTCTGCGAACTGCGCGGCGGCTTGAGCTGCATGCGTGCGAGGTATTGCCCGCTGAGGTTGCCGGCCAGCGGCGCGAACGGCTGGAACGACAGCAGCGAGTTGGCCGCGTCGGCCGCGGTGCGCAGGATCGCGCGGACCAGGCGCACGCGCGGATCCTCGCTGGCTGCGTTCGGATCGCGCAGATCGAGCGTGACCGCGTTGCCTCCGGCGGCCTGCACCGTCAGCGCCTGCTGGCGCACGCGGCGGATCAGGGTTTCGGCGCGCTCGGCCGGGCCGCTGATGCGCAGCGCGGCGAGGCTGAAGCCGAGCCGCAGCGGATCCTCGGCCGACAGCCACGCGCGCGCGGCGAGGCGGCTGCGCGCCTGCTCCAGCGCCTCGCGCAGCGCGAGTTCGTCGTCGCGCTGGGCCAGCGCGAGGAACACGTACTCGCCGTAGGCGCAGAGCGGCCGCGCGAACGGCAGCTCGGCGGCGATGGCCGAAGCGAGCTGCTGCGCGAGGGTGCCGGCCGTGACGAAGCCGACGCGCTCGCGCACGGCTTCGATCTCATCGACGGCCAGGTAGACCAATGCGGCGCAGGCTTCGCCGCCGGCCTCGGCCAGGTGCTGCAGTTCCTGCAGGAACACGTCGCGGCCCGACAGCGTGCCGCGGCGCTCGCCGCGCGCCGAGCCGGCGCTGAGGCTCAGCGCGCGCGCGCGGCGCACGCGGCTCTCGACGGTCATCAGCAGATGGCGCGGCTTGACCGGCTTGGTCAGGAAATCGTCGCCGCCCATCGATATCGCGTCGAAGCGCCGGTCGAGATCCTGCTCGCCGGACAGGAACACGATCGGCAGGAACGCGCAGCCGGGTTCGGCGCGTATGGCCTGCGCGACTTCGATGCCGTTGGCGTCGGGCAGGTAGAAGTCCAGCAGCACGAGATCCGGATGGAACGCGTGCACGGCCTCGGCGACGCCGGCCGCGTCGGGGCACACGCGCGTCGTGATGCCGCGATGATGCAGCACCGACTCGCAGAACTTGGCCTGGGCCGGGTCGTCCTCGACGACGAGTACGCGATAGCCGAGGCTGCGCCGCTGCTCGAGCATTTCCTCGATGCGCGCGAGGATCACGATCGGATCGCGGCTGGACACGACCGCGTCGGCGCCGGCGCGCTGCGCATACAGCACGCGCGCGAGATCGCCCGCTTCCGACAGCACGAGGCAGACCGGCGGATCGCGCTGCGCGTCGCGCGCGCGCGCCACGGCCTCGAGCAGGCCGTGCAGCTCGGGGACGAACGCGTCGTCGACGAGCAGCACGTCGGGCGGGCTCTCGGCCATCGCGAGCTGCAGCGGCGCGAGCGCCTCGAACGGCCGCACGAGGAAACGCTGCGCGCCCAGGGTCGGCGCCAGCGCGTCGATCGCGCGATCGGCCGCGGCGAGGTAGTTCACCTGGCCGCGCACGCTGCTGGCCGGCGCGCG
>NZ_JANFVR010000074.1 GCF_024609805.1 Tahibacter caeni
GATGATCTCGGAACCCCGCCAAAATCGGTCACGATCAACCGAAATGAGCGGTCACGCCTTACCGAAACAACCGGTCATGCCTTACCGAAATGGTCGGTCACGATCGGCCGAAATACGCAGTCTGGACAGCGCGATTGGCGTTTTGGACCTCGTTCGTGAAGGTCATCGGCCACTGCTGGTTAGCCACGCCTACACCCGGGATGCATCGAAGCAAGAAATCATCAAGGGGCATCTCCCACCGGACCTCTCCCGGTTTGCGGCGATGGCCAATCCGGTGTGCACCTTCAAAGGCCGCGACGTCCAGATGCGGACGCGGAGTTTCAACTTTCTGGCTTACGGGGCGGTCATCGGTGCGACGCTCGTCGAGCGATTCGATGTCGAGGGTCCGATCACTTTGGTGGTCCCGGAAAACGGCCTGATCGCCTTGAACCCGCCGTTGACCGCTCGGCGGATTGGCGCGTTGAGCACCCGGACTACGCACCCCCATTTCTTGGCGCTGATGCAGGAATTATTCGACCAACTGGAAATTCCGGTGCGTATCGAAAACCCGTACGCCGACTGGACCAAAGGCGAAATGATGGCCCAGCCCGAGAATCTGAAAATCCTGAGTCGGTTCGCCGATCAAACGGTGTCTTGCGGAAAATGGAAGCGAAAGGGGGTTCAGTGCGGCAAATGCGTCCCGTGCCTGATTCGGCGCGCTTCTTTCCACGCTGCTGGAATAGAGGATGACACCCGGTACGACCCGGCGCACGAGGATCTGCGGGTGGTCATTGAAATGCCCGACGACCTGAGGGACGACCTTCTGGCCATGGTGCTAGCATGCCGCCGCCTGCCTCAGGCAAACATGCCCATGTGGTTGGCAAAGACCGGTCCGCTCCCCCGCGACGAAGCCAGCCGCGCAGCCTTGGTCGGGGTAGCCGAGCGGGGCTTGGGCGAAGTTCGCGCGTATCTTGATGACTTGGGTTTGATTCGTTGACACAACGCGCTGTCGATTTCCATTGCCACCTCGACCTCTATCCTGACCCTGCTGCCATGGTTCGCCGGTGCGCGGACGCGGGAACCTACGTTCTTTCGTTGACCACGACGCCCAAGGCGTGGAGCGGAACGAGCGCGTTGGCCAAGGACCATCTTCGGATCAGGACCGCTTTGGGCCTCCATCCCGAACTCGCGCACGAGCGCTGGAAGGAACTGCCGGTGTTCGACGAGTTCTTGCCCCGGACCCGGTACGTGGGCGAGGTAGGGTTGGACGGTAGTCCTGACTACCGACCTCACCACGCCATTCAAGCGCGGGTGTTCGAGCACGTTCTGAGCCGCTGTTCGGCGAACGGTGGGCGGATTCTGTCCATCCATAGCCGCCGGGCCGCCACGGCGGTCCTGGATGCCCTAGAACGCCACCGGGACGCTGGAATCCCTGTGCTCCATTGGTTTTCGGGCAACAGCAAAGAGCTGGCCCGGGCCGTTGCTATGGGGTGCTGGTTTTCCGTTGGTCCGGCGATGGTGGCGGGTGCGCGCGGGCGCGCCTTGCTCTCTGCGATGCCGCCCGATCGGGTGCTGACCGAGACCGATGGGCCTTTCGCCGTCGTGGATGGAACGGCGTTGCGGCCTGGTGAGGTGGAGGGGGCTTGCAGCGCACTGGGATCGTGCTGGGGCATCTCGGCCCAGGAAGCGTCCCAACGGGTTTTGTCGTCGTTCCGTGCGCTCATGGCGGTGCAGGTTGGTGGGCCCTCGATTTCGGGCGGCGCCGGCTGATCCTGATCGACCATCGGGGCGGCCCTCAAATTAAATAACCTTATTATCATGTTATAAGGCGATTCGCATCGCTGTGAGAGGACGGCCGCTGCTGCGGCAGTAGGGTGAGCTGGGTACAGCCGTTCTGCACGGCGAGGCGTTCGTGGCCGGCCCCCGGCGATAGCCGGCTGTCCCTTTGGCGGTTCTTTTGGAGCGCACCGGATGCGGCTCGCCTTTCTTCTGTTCCTGACCTGGCTGCTGGCACTCCCCGCCTCGGCGGCCGAACGAAGCCGCTCGTTCGTCTACAACGACCGCAATCAACTGACGGACGTCGTGGACGCCGCCGACCCTGCGCGATCAATTCGGTTCACGTACGACGCCAACGGCAACCGCGAAACCAAAACGCAGGGGGGTACCACGACGACCTACCGGTGGGACGCACGGGACCGACTGATTGAGGTTCTGCGCGACGGCGTGTGGGTGGCCCGGTACGGCTACAACGCCGGCGGGCAGCGCACCTTCAAAGAGGTCAACGGTCCGAGCCCGACCGCGGTGCGCTACGTGTACGACGGCCCGCTCCTGATCGCGGAAACCAACGTGATCGGGAACACCCTGGCCAAATATCACTACTCGGCCAGCGGCCGGTTGCTGGCGATGGAACGCGCCGGCCAGCACTATTTTTATTTGCTGGACGGCCTGGGCACCCCCATCGCCATGACCAGCGCCGAAGGCCTCATCGTCGTCCGCTACCGGGTCGATGCCTGGGGCAACCCCATCGCTACGGTGGGCGATTCCGCCAACATCTTCGGCTTCACGGGCTACCCGGTCGATGACGAAACCGGGCTGCACTACGCCAACGCGAGGTACTACGACAGCGAACTCGGCGCCTTCCTCAGCGAGGACCCGGCGCAGGGCGACCCCACGCGCCCCATCACGCTGCACCCCTACCTTTACGGCATCGGAAACCCCCTGATTTACCTCGACCGCAGCGGGCGAACGGCCGAGTTGGTCGAAGTCCTCGACGGCCACGAGCGCAACCAGGCCGACATCGTCGCCCTTGCCGAGCAAATCAAATCCATGCGCGCCAGCGCCACTTGGTACGAGCGGCCGGTGGTGGAAGTGGGGATGCTGGGCACCGTCCTGCTGACGGCCGGCAATCGTCTGGGGGAGGGCGTGGTTACCATGGCGAACGCCGGCGCGAACGTCGTGTTGAACGCAACCGACACGTACATCGTCGACCTGGGCGAGGGCGCCGACCCGGCCAACGCCGAAGTCGCCACGTTCGCCGAGGACGGCTTTGCGGCGGCCGAAGCTGCCTACCACGACCCGCGGGCCGCTGCGTACGGCGCGATGGCCGCGGCGGCCGAGCCGTATCAAAAAGCCTACGACGGCGACACGGGCGCCCAACTCGACCTGGCGGCCAGCCTCGACCCCCGCAGCCTCAGCAAACGGGTGCTGCGCGGGATGGCGCCTGCGCGGGGACCGCCTCACGTCGGCGGTTCGCAGGCGCACTACATCACCGAAGGCGGCGGCGGGCGCCCGGAACTGACCGCCTCGCCCGGCGGCCCGTCCGTCAGCCTGGAGGAGGCCCTGGCGCCGCCCGGCAGCCAGTTCGGCAGCAGCCGGCAAAACTCGACCCCATACACGGGCGGCCCGCACAGCAGCACGAAGCTGCCACCGGGCGACGGCCTCGATTCCCACCACATGCCGGCGAAGGCCATCAGTGGCCTGGGCGTGGACCCCGGTCCGGCCATCAAGATGGACCCAGCCGACCACCACGAAACCACGAGCAACGGCCGCCAAGGGTTGAGGGGCGAACGCTACCGGATGGGGCTCAAGGCGAAGATCGACCAGGGGCGGATGCGCGACGCGATGGCGACGGAGGTGCGCGACGTGCGCCGCGCCGCGCAGGTTGTTTCCAACAACATGAAAAAGTATAACCAGGCCATGCAGGAAATGCTGGACTACGCCAAAGGCAAGGGCTGGTTGGGCAAGGGGAAAAAGGAATGATGTTCGACGTGCGGCCATATGAAGGTGTCGGACCATTGGTGCTGGGCATGTCCCCGGAGGAGGCGCGCGCCGTCGTTGGCGGGCCCTTGCGGTCGGCGATCAAAGAGGGCGAGCGGGTCGAGACCTACCGCGATTTCACCTTGGCGTATTCGGCGGACAACCGGCTCATTGAGGCTTCGTTCTCGGCGCCGGCGGACGTGCGGTTTCAGGGCGCAAACCTGTTCACGACCCCGGACGCGCTGGCGAGGCTGGTCGCGGCCGACGGCGCTCCCCTAGAAGGATTCGGCAGCATCGTGTTCCCGGCCTTGGGGCTGGTCGTCGTGGACTTCGACAGCGACCAGGAAAGCGACCGGGCGGTGCAGGTGTTCGAGCGCGGGCGCTGGGATTCCATGACGCATTTGAGGTCCTACGAAGCAGGCGGTTCGGGAGTGGCGCGTTAAATGTCTTCAGACTCGCCTCCGCGGCCTCTCGGCCGGGCCTCGCCTGTGAGAGTTCGGCGCGCGTCGCGACAGTCAAAGGATGCCAAAGCGCCTACGTGAAAGCGGACCGCGCTCGACCACCACGGGGAGTGGAATGCGAATCGAAAAAGTAGAAGTGAAGAATTTCCGCCTGCTCAAGCAGGCCACCGTGTTGCTCGAAGAACAAACCACGGTTGTGGTGGGGCGGAACAACAGCGGCAAAACCTCGCTGACGGAGCTATTCCGGCGTCTGCTGAAAGACACCACCCCGCAGTTCCGCCTGGAAGACTTCGCGCTCCCCGTGCATGCGGATTTCTGGACCGCCGCCAAAAAGCTGTCCGAT
This sequence comes from Tahibacter caeni, assembly GCF_024609805.1. Classification (GTDB taxonomy): domain Bacteria; phylum Pseudomonadota; class Gammaproteobacteria; order Xanthomonadales; family Rhodanobacteraceae; genus Tahibacter; species Tahibacter caeni. The sequence continues at coordinate 4,540 of NZ_JANFVR010000074.1, forward strand.
GGGGAAAAACTGGATGACGTCCGGAAAACGCTGCCGTGCATCGAGGTGCGGATGACGTTCCGGTACTCAGCCACCGAAGAACTCGGGCCGCTGACCCCGTTCGTGGTCGATTTGGACGAAGCCTGTTCCGAGGCGCTGGTGGTCGTCCGGTTTGAGCCGCGCGACGGCACCCTGACCGACCTCCTCGCGAAGGAGGGGGCGACGGACGCTCCGATTGAGGTCCAGCAGGACCGATTCTACCGAGCGCTCCAAGACCGCATCGGCAAATCGTATGGGTGCTCCGTACACGCCGAAGACCCGAACGACCCCACGAACCGAAAGGAACTCGACCTGGGTCATCTGCGGGCCATCGTTCGGGGAGACATCATCACCGCGCAGCGCGGGCTGGACGACACCACCCTCCGAGACCGAGACGATTTGGGAAAAATTCTGCAGGCCCTCTTTGACTCCGCCTCCGCGGAAGGTGCGGACGATGCTGGCAAGAAACTCATCGAGGGGCTGACCCAGGCGGTCGATGGCATCCAGGAAACCCTGCGATCCCAGGTGAAGACCCACTTGCAGGGACTACTGCCGCACTTCGAGGTGTTCAACTATCCGGGGTTCCACAACCCCAATTTGACGACGGAAACCGGTTTCGACGTGGCGCGGCTGCTTCAGAACCACACCAAGGTCCGCTACCCGGGTGCGCACGGTTTGACGTTGCCCGAGACCTACAACGGACTCGGCGCGCGGAACCTCATCTACATCCTGTTGCACCTCTATAGTTTCTTCAAACAGTTCCAGGTTGCGCCGGCTGCTCCCGCCGTCCACCTCGTATTCATCGAGGAGCCGGAAGCGCACCTGCACCCGCAGATGCAAGAGGTGTTCGTTCGACAACTGGACGTCATCGCCAAGAAGTTCGCTGAACTCAATGGGGGCGGGTCGTGGCCGGTCCAGTTCCTCATCTCCACGCACTCGTCTCACATTGCGAACTCTGCGCCCATCGACGCGCTCCGATACTTCATGGCGGGTGCGGAGGCTCCGGGATCGCCGTGGCGCACGGCGCGAATCAAGGACCTCCGTGCCGGTCTGTCGGGCAAGCCTGAACCCGACCGAAAGTTCCTTCAGCAGTATCTGACGCTGACTCGTTGCGACCTATTTTTTGCGGACAAGGTCGTTCTCATTGAGGGTACCTGCGAGCGGTTGTTGCTGCCCGCTATGATGAAGCTGGTAGATGCCGAAGACGCGAAGGCCCCGCAACTGGCCAGCCAATACTTCACGGTGCTGGAAGTGGGCGGTGCCTATGCGCACCGCTTCGATGATTTGCTGGCATTCCTCGAACTACCGGCCCTGATCATCACGGACATCGATGCGGTCGATGACAAAGGAAAAGCCTGTCCGGTGTCCAGCAGCGCGAAATCGAGCAACGCCTGCATCAAGGCATGGTTCGGAAAGAAATCCACTAAGCCGGGCGACTTGATCGCGTACGCGGAAGGAGATCGCATCAAAGGCATCAAGCGCCTCGCTTACCAGATTCCCGAGGGCGAGGGCGAACCGTGCGCTCGAAGTCTGGAAGATGCAGTGATGCTCGCGAACAAGGCGACCTACGGCTTGCAGGGAATAGCCGCAGCCGACCTCGGCCAGAAAGCCGGCGACCTGGCCAAAGAGCACAAGAAGACGGAGTTCGCACTGGGGTTGGCTCTGGGTGATCCAAATTGGAAAGTTCCGCGGTACATCGCTGAGGGGCTGCGTTGGCTGGCGCGGACGCACGCACCGGAGTCGACCGCTCCGCCACCGACGACGAATGCAGCGGCGGCGCCCTCGCCAGGAGCAGCGGCGTGAACCAGCCGGCCCCTCTCAATCCCGCGAAAGCAGAGGCCGAAAAAGCCATGGCACAACTGTTCGAGTGCATCCGCACCGGGCAGAGCTTTGTGTTCGAGGCCGGCGCGGGCGCCGGTAAAACCTATTCGCTCATCGAAGCATTGGAACGGTTGCTGGCCGAGCGCGGGCGCTCTCTGGTCCGCCAACACCAGCAGATTGCCTGCATCACGTTCACCAACGTGGCGAAGAACGAAATCGACACGCGCACGGACCGCCACCCCGCGGTGTACTCGGACACCATCCACGGCTTCTGCTGGTCGCTTCTGAAAGACCAACAGAGCGAATTACGCCGGCTGGTTCCCGAGTTGAAGAAGTGGCCGGAGCGCCTGGCGGAAGCCGGCGAAATCGGAACCCGGCAAATCAATTACGAACTTGGCTTTCCGCGTGTCGAAGACGACGTCCTCTCCTTGAGCCACGACGACGTGCTCGACCTGATGACTGCATGCCTGAGCAAGCCCAAGTTCCGACGCATGATGACGGCCCGCTACCCCATCCTGTTCATCGACGAGTACCAGGACACCGACGCGGACTTTGTGAATGCGTTGATGACCCACTTCCTGGGCCAGCCGGGGGCGCCGCTCATCGGGCTATTTGGGGACGGCTGGCAAAAAATTTACGGCGACGGATGCGGCACGGTTTCTTACGAGGGCCTGGCATCCATTGGTAAGGGCGCCAACTTCCGCTCGGTCCCCGCCGTGGTGAGCGTCCTCAACAAGATGCGGCCCGAACTTCCCCAGGCGGTGGAAGACGAAGACGCCCCCGGCAGCGCCGTCGTCTACCACACAAACGGGTGGACCGGGACGCGGCGAACGGAGCCGCACTGGAAGGGAGACGTGAGCCCGGAAGCGGCCAAAGCCTACATGGAGCGCGTTAAAGCACTTCTCACGGAGGATGGATGGCGCTTCGAGCCCAGTGAGACCAAGGTGCTGATGCTCACGCACAACTTGCTGGCCCAGGAGCAGGGATACGCCAGCATTGCGGCAGTGTTTCCCGGACGCAACGACGCGTTCGTAAAAAAGGAAGACGCCCACATCGCGTTCCTGGTGGACGTTGTGGAGCCCGCGTGCGCGGCCTTCGCCGCCAAGCGCTACGGCGATATGTTCGCAATATTAGGTGGGGCGGTGCCCCTCATTACCAGTCCCCAGCGGAAGGCGGCCATCCGCGCTTCCATGGAGCGCCTGGTGGCGTTGCGGACGGTCGGCACCATCGGTCAGGTCATCGACTACCTCCGTGCCGAGGATGGCTTTCATCTGCCGGAGAAGGTCGAAGGGAAGGAAGCGGACTTGCTGCTTCACGCTGCAGAGAAGGCGGTCGGCACGGCTCCGCCCGAGGCCGCCGAAGAGAACGAGGGCGGTGAACAACAGTCCTCGGCTTGGATGGACCGGCTTCGGCAACTGCGTCAGGTCCCCTACGCCGAGGTCGTTGCGCTCGAACGGTTCATCAACGGGATGACGCCCTTTGCGACCAAGCACGGCGTCAAGGGGGCGCAGTTCAACAACGTACTGGTGGTCGTGGGTCGAGGCTGGAATCAGTACAACTTCGACCAGATGCTGGCCTGGGTGAGCAAGGGAATTCCTAAGGGGAAGGCCGACACCTTCGAGCGAAGCCGCAATCTCTTCTATGTGGCTTGCTCTCGGCCACGGAAACGGCTCGCGGTGCTGTTCACTCAGGAGGTTTCTCCGACTGCCATGGGCACGCTGAAATCGTGGTTCGGTGCCGACAACATTTATGAGATCTCTGGCGTGAGTTAATCCAAGCCGACTCCGGTGGGCGAGGCTTTGCTACTGCTAAGTTTTTGCTTCTCCATTCCGCATGGTTGGGCCGAAAGGTCTGTGGAGGGCCGTAACGCATTGTGGAATAATTTCTTGCCGATGACGGGAGTAGTGGAGAGGCTAAAACTGTTTTTGGGGGCGATAAGTTTGGTGGGAAAACCAGTTCACCTTGAACTCCGATGGTTGTCCTTCTCTATTGATGAAAACCTGATTCACACAGCCATCAATGGTGGCTCTTCAAGGGGAAACTCAATGCCGACAACAGAGGCTGTCACTGCACAGGAACTTCTAGGTCTTTCGAATCCAATTGTGTTGTTCCTGCTGTGTGTTGCTTATGGGGCGCTTATAGCGATTTTGGCAAGGATACTGACAAATCGTATCATTGGCTGGATTATTTCTTTGGTGGCTGTTCTTGTTGTCTGCTTATCATTAAGCTTTCTAGTTAAATTTGGTGATTGGTGGTGGGTATATTTTCTTTTGGCACCCATGGCCGGTGCTACGGCGATCAGTAAAATTCCTTAGTCAATAACAACGTTGCCGCGTGAATTAGGTGATGAGTAACAGCGTAAAAAGTGCAAGAAAAATAGCTGCTAGTGACAAGGGGGTGGCTAAATCAACCGCCCGCTCTGACAGCCTGAACCATGCTGGTCGCCGTTTTTCGACATCGGTGCTCCACTGCTCCAAGCGCTCTCGGAGAGATTCTGGACGAGGCGTCGCTGGCCGCATCCATTGTTTCAATCTGCCTAAGGCATCGCCCGATACGGCGAAGTTCTTGGGGTGAGAAATGTGCGAAGACGAGGCCATGACAAGGAGAATAAGTGAAGTCGGTTCCAACCTAACAGGTAATGTGCAGACCGCAAGATCGGTCCGTACGTGTTCTCTTTTGTTTCTTTCTTGGAGATGCCGTGCGCTGCTTCAATCACAGTGTCCATCCGGACAATGATTCCCGCACTATTGGGCCAGGACCGTGGACGAGCGCATAGCCCGGCTCAAAACATCCCAGGACGCCCGCAACCTTGCGGCGAACGCCCGGCGGCTGGGGCGTGCGGACCTGGAAGCCGAAGCCCTGCAGCGCGCCAGCGAACTGAAGGCCGCAGAGGAGGGCTACACAAGCCCGGCGCAGCAGGCCATCGCGCTTGCGCTGTACGCCTACGAGGATGAGCAAAGCCGGCTCAAGGGCCGCACCTTCCGAGCGAGCCGAACCCGCCAGATGCTGGAGAGACACGGGGTGCTGGCCGCGGCCGAACGCATGGTACTCACCCGGAAGCCATCCACGGGCTACGAAGTGCTAGAAGAAGCGGGGCTGCAGGAACTGAGTTTCGAGTCCATCATCGACCGGTTCCCGACCGAGTTCTCACCCATCGCGGTGGAGGCCGCACGAGCCCGGCTGGAAGGCCGTCCCCCGCCACCGGGGGCGCGAGCGGCCGCCTTGCTGTCCGAACCATCGGCCGCCCCGGCTGAAGAAGAACTTCCCAACCCGGCCCCCGTGTTCGACGACGAAGCGCGGATGTTCCTGGAGGGGTTCATGGACCCCGGTGCATGGTCCCTGGCGGGTTGGCTGCCGCTCTATCGGGCGACCGTCCAGGCCATCGAGCGGGCGCTGTCCGAGGGCCACCCTCAAGACACGTTCGAAACCGTGTGGCGCAACCAGGACAACGCCATCAGCCACGCAGGGCAGGGGCTGTTGAAGTACGAGACCGTAGATGCGATGCGCGACGAGTTCGTCCAGGTCATTAGCGACATCCACAAGGACGGCAGCCCGGCGAACTTCGAGCGCATCGTGGAACGGTTCGAGGGCTGGAGGACGGACGGCCGCATCGGCATGGTGCCTCGCCTGCTCATCGCCCGCGCTTTCGCTGGGATCCACCCCGAGCGCTACCACACGACGGTCGATGCGACCCGGCAGAACCAGGCGCTGGACTGGTTCGCGGCGCACACCGGGTTCGTCGTTTCTCGCTCAACCAGTTGGGCGGTGCGGGCCGAGGCACTCACCGCACACTTGGACCGAGCCGGCGTCTTTGAGGACATCCTGGCCCGCAACATTTTCCCGTGGTTCGTGGTGGATCAGTTGCGCGCCCGCACCGTGCCCCCTGGCATACCGCCGGGGCATACGCCGCGGCCGGAGTTGGCGCTTTCAGACCTGCCGCCGGCGCGCCGCGTCATCGTGTTGCGGCACAACGCCGTGCAGACGGCTTTGTTTGCCCGCTTGGTCGCGGAATTCGGGCATCAGAACGTGTGGACCGAATACCCGACGGGGACGGGCGGCTACGCCGATGCGGTCGCCCGGCGTCCCGATGGTCGCTGGCAGGTCTACGAAATCAAGATTGCCGACACTGCCGGCGAGGTGGTCCGCCAGGCTATGGGCCAACTGCTCGAATACAGTTTCCGGACGGGTGGACTGGAACCACTGAAACTCGTGGTCGTTGGCGAGCCTGCGTTGGACGGTACCACCGACCGCTTCCTGGCGCGCCTTCGTACGGACTTCAATCTCGACATCGACTACCTGCAGGTCGAAGCGCCGGCGTTCGCTTAAACAACCCTCGTTGGGTCATTCGCTGGGGCGACACGCGCCTAGCCCTTCAAACCATCAGTGCCTCAAGCAACGGCAGCCCTCACGCTCGGCTTGTTCGGTCAAGGGACGGCCCCCGGCCCGTGTCGTCGCTCCCTTCGTTCGCTCCAGCCCGCGCCAGCCGTGGGCCTGCGTCGGCGTACCGCCGCCGCTCCCTTGACCGCGCCTCACTCCGGGCGGGGTGTGTCCATCCGGACCATCCGGGACGGATTGTCCGGACCGGACCAGGAAGGAGCGAAGCATGTTCACCAATCACGACGTTATCCATACCTACACCCGCCGCGAAGCCCTGGACGATGGGGTACTCATGGACGCCGGGGCTCCCGCTCGCGAAGCCGGGTTCAAAGTGCCTGTGGCGCTTACCGCCCGAGTCTGGGGGACGTGCGTTGGCTGGGGCTCCGACGAGAACGTGCCGCAGGACGAAGCCGGTAGGTTGTGGGATGTCCTGTGGATGGCGTCGCTGGCCGCCCGAGCGGCGGCCAGCCGAGGCGACAGCGGGCGCGTTCTGTTTGAGGTATTGGTGGTGCCACGAGGCGGCCGCCGACCGCGGTTGACCCGGTTGGCTCTCCTCATTGGTCCGGGCGACCAGGGGGAGTGCGTCGCGACCATCATGGCTCCCGACGAGGACTGACCCCTTTCGCATGGCTGTCCAGGGGCGCAAAGCCCCTGATATGCTCCCCACCCACTTGGTCACCTCGGTTGGTCACTCTCGCCGAAACACCAAGCGCAACAAGGGCTTGTTGCTGCAGGGACTTAGGAATTTCGTCTCGATCCTAGTCTCCCAGCCACACAAAAAGCCCTCGAGAAATCGAGGGCTTTTTCGTTTCTGGCCCTTGAGGTGGCGCACAACCGGCTCGCACAGATGGAGGCCCCCTGCGCCTCGCCCGCCATCTCATCCGCGTCCCCAGCGGGGTCTATTACTTCCGCCAGTGGGCTCCCCTGGATCTACAGCTCGCCAGGGGCCGGCAGTTCGTTCAAACCAGCCTGCGGACCCGGGACACGCGCGCCGCCAAGGCCTACGCGCTCACGCTGTCGCTGCGCTACGCTCAAGTCTTCGCGGAGCTGAGGGGAACTGTGAACCCGAGCGCGAATGTTCCGGGGAACGTGCTCGATGTCCATTTCGGTCCCAGGAGCCGAGACGCGGCTCCACCCTGCTCGCGGGCTTACGCAGAGTCGTCCTTGTCGCCGCCGGACGAACCCGTAGAAGAAAGAGGCTTCAGGGCGGCAAAGAAGGCTTCCGCCTCGACCGATGTTATCTCGCGGCAGCGATCGAGCGCCTCGGCCGTTGCCTGAAGGATGTGCCTGTCTCTATCGACGGCTTGCAGGACGTCCTGCGCACGAATGACTTCGATTTCCCATCTCGCCTTGACGTGTTCGAGGGCTTCCGCCGCGAGCGTGCGTCCGCGCCAAAGCCGTTCGCTTCCGAGAAATGAGGAAAGGCCGTTCGAGAAAGCGATCAGAAACCCCAGAACAACCAGGAGTCGGTCTTTCGATCCGATCTGGCTCGATGCAATGAGCGGAATGAGCAGTCCCAACAGGATGGTCAGGATTCCGCATGAGCGATAGAAAATCATCGGCCAGACTTGCTTCCTTCGATACCAGGCGATCGAGACGCCGATCTCGCGATCCACGATGGCGGCGGATCGGGAATAGACAGAGCCGTGCTCTCCATTGGACATCGTGGTTCCCCGTCGGGCGCATGCTCTGACGGAGTGTCGCTACGTGGTGCCTTCTCCCAGTCCGTCTCGACGGGGCGCTTTCGGCAACGCGGCCACCGCCTGAGCCGCCAGCTTTCCCTGCCCACCTGTCGTCGTGCGCGCGGACGTAAGCTTGCATGCACCGGCGACGGCGCGTTCGATGCCTCCGCCGCTGCCCGACCCGGCTCGTCGTTGGTCGCCGGCCCGAAGCGAAACGCGGGCTCTTGCGAGGACGTCAGTGTCCATTTGCTTCGCCAGTCGTGGTGCCGGGTCGCCGTCCTCGCCCGGCTAACGCCCGGTGCCGTCGTCACCGCACGACAATGCGAAGCACGCCGCTCCATCGTGCGATTTCATGCAACGTGCACGAATCCCCGCGGCGAAATCCGCGGAAAAGCGCTCGCAGCCATTGGCATTCGCCTTGCGTACTCGACGTCACCGTCCGGCGTTGCCGCCGGTTTCGCTCTGCGTCGCCGCAACCATTGGAGCCCGCCATGACCGCACGCATCGCCACAGCCCCCTTGATGCAGTTCATCGCCGTCCTGTTCGCCGCCTGCGTCTTGCCGGCGTTCGCCGCGACGCCGCTGGTCACCGCGCCGCAGGGCGGCGTCGCACGTTGGGACGGCCTGAAGGCGAAGGAGTGCGGCATCTACGGCAAGCGCTATGGCGCGATCGCCGGCAGCTGCTACTACCCGGTCGATATCCGGGCCAGGCCGGGCCGCTATCAGATCGCGCTGTGGGACCAGGAGGGACGCCGGCATCTGGGTGCTCTGGTTGTGGAGGATGCACATTTTCCCGATGTGGACATGGAACTGCCCGAAACGCTGTCGCGCTATCTCGATGTGTCGGCCGAAGACCGTGCGCGCGCCGCGGAGGAGAGCGCTGCCGTGCGTCAGGTGTTGTCCGGCACCCTGGACGCGCCGCGTTTCACCTTGCCGCTGCACAGGCCGGCGGCCAGCCTGCCGCGCAGCGAGGACGATTTCGGCAGCCTGCGCACGTTCAACGGCAAGCACAAGAGCCTGCACAGCGGCCGCGATTATCCGGTCGGCGATGGCAACACGGTCCGTGCGGTTGCCGACGGCCGCGTGGTGCTCGCTGCGGATCATTTCTTCACCGGCAATGCCGTCTACGTCGATCACGGCGGCGGCCTCGTCAGCATGAACTTTCATCTCAAGTCCATCAGCGTGAAGACCGGCGACGAGGTCCAGCGCGGCCAGGCAATCGGCAAGGTCGGCGCCACCGGTCGCGCCACCGGGCCGCATCTGCACATGGGCCTGCGCTGGCTGGGCAAGCGCATCGATCCGGCGCTGCTGCTGGAGGCGCCGTCGAAATTGCCCAGTGTCAGCGACAGCCACACCGAAGCCGAGCAGAAGATCCGCGAAGCCGAACAGAAAGAGCCGGACGAAGTGGACTCCAGCTTGGACGAGGAAGGCTGAAGCCACGGCGCCGGCGACCCGTTGCCGCGGCGGCGCTGTCGCGCCGGGTCGGGGCGCGCCGTGCCGGAGCGAGGACATCGACGCCAGCGGATCGGCCGGTCGGAAACGTTCGCGATGCTGCCGGCGACTCCGGCCCGACCGTCGGGCCGGCCTCTGCCGCCGCGAATGAGCGGCCGGCGCGCTTCGCCGGCAGCGGCATCGTGGTGCGCAGCAGCATCGCCGTCGCCCGCGTCTCGGCAATGTCCGACGGGCGAGCTCCGGCATGTCGACGTCTTCGCGGGCTCGCGTCGATCTCAGTGCCAGATGAACGCAATTTTCCGCGCCCGCCAATGACGCCGATTACTCCCTTCGCTACGATGAGGCGTCCTCAACCGGTGCCAGGGATCGAATGAAAACCTATCTCGATGCGCATGCGGCCTTCGTCGAGTGGCTGGACGGCGCCGCCGATTGCGAGCCGACAGCCGAGCAGGTCGAAAAGGCCATGTTCGACCTGGCTGCCCGCGCCGCCAGCCGCGGCATGAACGAGGCTCACTGGACGTTCGTCGTCGACGGTCTCATTGCCCATGCCAAGCGTCGGTGTCCCGAGAACTCGGAGTTGCCGAACTTCGTGGCGCGCGGCTTCGATTTTTCGACGCGATGGTCCTCGGTCCAGGCAGAGGCGCAGCGCTCGACGTGATCGACGTTTCCGTCGGTCCGGCAGAGACAGATCCTGCCGTTCGTCCGGCGGCAGACTGCTGGTGCGGGGCCACCGGGCGCCAGGTTCGCCCGCGCTGCTCGTGATCTCCCCGATACGCCGCGCGCAGCGCGCAGCGTGCGCACAGAGCAAGTCGCGTTCAGAGTGGCCTCGTACGCTTGCGTGGCCCGCGCGATCACGTCATTCGCCGCATCCGCTCACGCTGCGAGCTCGAAGAAATCCAGGCCAAGCGGCCCGGATCCAGCGCGCGACGCCGGTTGCCGCACGCTTGCCGGCGGGAGTATGGTGCCGCCGGGTATCGGCGTGGGGAACGTCATGGCTCGACTCTCGGCCGTCGGTCTGCTTCTCGTGCTCGCCATCGCGGCGCTGTGGTACGTCCGGCGGGATTCCGAATCGCCGTTGCAGTCCTCTCCGACGGCGTCCTCGCCCGCAGCGCTCGACCCGGCCCTGCAACTGCCCGGGGCTTCGCTGCTCGACGGGCTCGGGCAGCATCGGTTCGCAGTGACGAGCTCGCATCCGGACGTGCAGCGCTGGTTCGATCAGGGCCTGATGCTGACCTACGGCTTCAATCACGATGCGGCCGCGCGCTCGTTTCTGAAGGCATTGACGCTCGATCCGGAATGCGCCATGTGCTGGTGGGGGGCGTCGCTGGTGCTCGGACCGCACGTGAACGCGACGATGGACCCGGCCGACAACGCGAAGGCGTGGGACCGTCTGCAGAAGGCGGTGGCGCTGGCACCGAAGACGTCGCCGCGCGAACAGGGATTCATTCGCGCGCTGCAGGCGCGCTATGCGGCCGCGCCGCCCGAGAACCGCAGGCCGCTCGACGAGGCCTATGCCGAGGCCGCGGGTAAGCTCGCGGCCGAGTTTCCCGGCGATCTCGACGCGGCCGTGTTTCACGCCGAAGCGCTGATGGACCTGCAGCCGTGGGACTACTACGACGCCGACCTGCGGCCCAAGGGACATACCGCGCAAGTGGTCTCGATTCTGGAGTCGGTGCTGCAGCGCAATCCCGATCATCCCGGCGCGTTGCACCTGTACGTGCATGCGGTCGAAGCATCCGCAGATCCGCAGCGCGGCGTCGATGCGGCCGATCGCCTGCGCGAGCTGATTCCCGGTTCCGGCCACCTGGTGCACATGCCCGCGCACATCTACGCGCGCGTCGGGCGCTGGCATGATGCAGTGATCGCCAATCAGCGCGCGATCGAGGCCGACAATGCCTACCTCGCGGCCTGCCGCGGCAATTACTCGGGTGTGTATCCGCTCGGCTACGTGCCGCACAACCATCATTTCCTGTGGTTCGCTGCCAGCATGGAAGGCGCGAGCGCGGTGGCCGAGTCCGCCGCGAAGGAAACCGCCAGGCGCACGGATCTCCCCGAGCTGATGCGGAAGCCCGGCTACGAGGCGCTGCAGAGCTACTGGATGACGCCGTGGTTCGACCGCGTGCGCTTCGGACGCTGGGACGAGATTGCCGCGCTGCCCAATCCGGCGCCGGATCTGCTCTACGTCAGCGCGATCTGGCGTTATGCGCAGGGCATGGCCGCGGTGCGGCAGCAGCGCTTGCCGGACGCCGACGCGCACCTGGCCGAGCTGAGCGCGATTGCGGCCAATCCGGCGCTGGAAAAAATGCTGGTGTGGGACCGCTATCCGCTCAGCCATGCCGTCCGTATCGCCGGGAAGGAACTCGCCGCCGAGCTGGCGCTCGCGCGCAGGGATTCGCCGGCCGCCATCGCGCTGCTGCGCGAAGCGGTGGCCATCGAAGACCGTATCCCCTATGACGAGCCGCCGGGCTGGCATGCGCCGACGCGGCACCGGCTGGGCGCGGCCCTGCTGGCCGCCGGCCAGGCCGCGGACGCCGAAACGGTGTATCGCCAGGAGTTGCAGCGCAACCCGGCGAACGGCTGGTCGCTGCAGGGCCTGGCGCAGAGCCTGGACGCCCAGAAACGCGACTCGGCCGACGTGCGCGCGCAACTGGGACAGGCCTGGCAGCACGCCGACGTCAAGCTGGCTTCGTCGCATTTCTGATTCGTCCCGTTAGTCGGCATCCCCGCACGGCCGCCGCAACCGGCGACCCGCCAGGCTCGGGCATGATGCGGTCGCGCGCGTAGTCGAACACCACGTTGAAGCGTGCGAGAAAGCGGGCGTGCCGTTCTGGCCGAACGCGACGACGTCGCGGCCGGCGGCGTATTCGGCGAGTGTCGTCGAAGCGAGGCCGAATCATTTCGGGATCTTTCGCCCCGGTAGGTCGTTGCCGCCAGTCGCAGTGAAGCGGTTGCGCCTGCTCGCGGCGCCCGGTCTCGCAACGGAATCCTCCAGAACTTCTTCGCCGTGTTCACGCGGCAGAACACGGGCGTGGACCGCACATCCGCGGCCGCATAGTCGCAACGTGAAAAAAGCGTCGCGGCTCGTTATGCTCGATCCGACACGGGGCGGGGGCCTGCCGGGCGATTCGTCGCCGCGGCTCGGCGACGACGACAGATCGGCCGGCACGGGCGACGGGGGGAGCGATGGAGGGGGCTTCTGGCGAGAAAGACGAGGCCGAACCATCGGCCGTCGAGCTATCCGAATCCGACGTCGTCGCGCGCCTGCCCGGTGTGCGGGCGATGATCCTGCGCATGACCCGCGATCCGACCCTGACCAGCGACCTGACCCAGGACGTGCTCGTCGCGGTCGTCGTGGCGCTGCGCGAGGGCCGCATCCGCCAGCCGGCCGCGCTCGCCGCCTACATGCACCAGTCCGCCCGGCACATCGTCTATGCGGCCCATCGCAAGGCGCAGCCGACGGCGCTGGCCGAGTTGCCCGAGCAGGAAGAGCCGCTGTGGCTGGACCGGCCGCTGACGCCGCTGGAGCAGTGCGAGGAGGACGAGCTGCGGCGCATCGCGCGCGAAGTCCTGGCCGAGTTGCCGGCGCAACGCGACCGCGACCTGCTGGTCGGCTACTACATCGACGGCGCCGACAAGAGCGAGCTCATGCGCCGGCTCGATCTGACGGCCGATCAGTTCGACAAGGTGATCTTCCGCGCCCGCACGCGAATGCGTGAACGGCTTCGCGAAAAATTAAGCGGAACCAACGACGTGGTGCGAGATCCGGCCCGGTCTGCGCTCCCAATCCGTGGCAGATCGAGGTCCGAATGATTTCCGCGCTCGACAATCACCTGCTGCGTGCCTACCTCGACGGCGAGATGGACGAGTCCGCTGCCGAAGCGTTCGAGATCCTCATGATCGAACGCCCGGAGCTGGCCGAGTTCGTCGATGCCGACACGGCGCTGCGCCTCGGGCTGGCCGAGGCGCCGCCGGCGGCGTCCGCTGCACCGGCCCCGTCGGCGGCGCCGTCTCCGCCGGCCG
>NZ_JANFVR010000075.1 GCF_024609805.1 Tahibacter caeni
CGCGCGAGCGCATCGCGCGCTTCCATGCGGCCGGCGCGCCCGCGCCGGTGCGCGTGGAGACCGCGCCCGGCGTGATCTGCGAACGCGTGCTGCGGCCGCTGCGTCGGGTCGGCCTGTATGTGCCGTCCGGCACCGCGCCGTTGCCGTCGACCGTGCTGATGCTGGCCGTGCCGGCGCAGCTGGCCGGCTGCGGCGACGTCGTGCTGTGCACGCCGGCCGGCGCCGACGGCCGTTGCGATGCGACCGTGCTGTACACGGCGCAGCTGTGCGGCGTCACGCGCGTGTTCAAGCTCGGCGGTGCGCAGGCCATCGCGGCCATGGCCTACGGCACCGAAAGCGTGCCGCGCTGCGACAAGCTGTTCGGGCCGGGCAATGCCTGGGTCACCGAAGCCAAGCGGCAGGTCGCCGGCGATCCGGCCGGCGCGGCGATCGATCTGCCGGCCGGTCCGTCGGAAGTGCTCGTCATCGCCGATGCCGGCGCCGACGCGGCCTTCGTCGCCGCGGACCTGCTGTCGCAGGCCGAGCACGGCGCCGATTCGCAGGTCGTGCTGCTGTCGCCGTCGGCGCCGCTGCTCGATGCGGTCGCCGCGGCCGTCGAGGCGCAGCTGGCCGCGCTGCCGCGCGCGGTGCTCGCGCGGCAGGCGCTGACCCACGCGCGCCTGATCGAGGTCGCCGACCTCGCCGAAGCCGTCGCGATCAGCAACGCCTATGCGCCGGAACACCTGATCCTAAACGTCGCCGCGCCGCGCGCATTGCTGCCGGCCGTCAGCAACGCGGGCTCGGTGTTTCTCGGCGCCTGGTCGCCCGAGGCGGTCGGCGACTACTGCAGCGGCACCAATCACGTGCTGCCGACCTACGGCTATGCGCGCGCCTGGAGCGGCGTCTCGGTCGCGAGCTTCGTCAAGCTCGTCACGGTGCAGGAACTGACGCCGGCCGGCCTGCAGGCCATCGGTCCCTGCGCGCAGGTGTTGGCCGAGGCCGAAGGACTGCAGGCGCACGAACGCGCCGTCGCGCTGCGGCTGCAGCGGCTGCCGGCGGCGTCCGCATGAACGTGCTCGATCTGGCCCGTGCCGAGATCCGCGCGCTGATCCCGTATTCGTCGGCGCGCATGGAAGCCGACGGCGGCCGCGTGCTGCTCAACGCGAACGAATCGCCGTGGTCGCCGGCCGGCGACGCCGGCGAGGGGCTCAACCGCTATCCCGACCCGCAGCCGGCCGCGCTCGTGCGCCGTCTGGCCGCGTTGTACGAAGTCGCACCGGAACAGCTGCTCGTCGGCCGCGGCAGCGACGAAGCCATCGACCTGCTCGTGCGCGCGTTCTGCCGCGCCGGCCGGGACGCCGTGCTCGTGTCGCCGCCGACCTTCGGCATGTACGCGGTCGCCGCCGCGGTACAGGACGCGGCCGTCGTGCAGGCGCCGCTCGGGCCGGACTTCGCGCTCGACGTCGACGCGGTGCTCGCGGCGCTGACGCCGGCCGTCAAGCTCGTCTTCGTCTGCACGCCGAACAATCCGAGCGGCGCGGCGGTCGCGCCCGACGCGCTCGCTCGGCTGGCCTCGGCGCTGCGCGGCCGCGCGCTGCTCGTCGTCGACGAGGCCTACGGCGAATTCGCCGACACGCCCAGCGCCGGCATGCTGATCGCCGGCAACGATCACGTCGCGGTGCTGCGCACCTTGTCGAAAGCCTATGCCCTGGCCGGCGCGCGCGTCGGCGTGCTGCTCGCGGCCGCGCCGGTCATCGCGCTCGCGCGCCGCATCCTTGCGCCGTATCCGCTGCCGGCGGCCAGCATCGCCGCGGCGCTCGCGGCGACCGAAGCGGCAGCGCTGGCCGAGACGCGCCGGCGCATCGGCGTGCTGCGCGAACAGCGCGAATGGCTGCGCGGCGAGCTCGCCGCGTTGCCCGAGGTCGTCGAGGTGCTGCCGTCGGCGGCGAATTTCCTCTGCGTGCGCTGGCGCGACGCGGCGGCCGTGTACGCGCGGCTGCTGCGCGCCGGCATCGTCGTGCGCGACGTCACGCGCTATCCCGGCCTGGCCGGCTGCCTGCGCATCTCGGTCGGCACGCCGGCGGAAAACCGCGCCGTGCTCGCTGCGCTGCGCGACGTCGAGGCGGCCGCATGAATCGCAAATACCTGTTCGTCGACCGCGACGGTACCCTGATCGTCGAACCGCCCGATCAGCAGATCGATGCCTACGACAAGCTCGCGTTCCTGCCCGGCGTGATTCCGGCGTTGCGCCGCTGCATCGAGGCCGGCTATGAGCTCGTCATGGTGACCAATCAGGACGGCCTCGGCAGCGACAGCTTTCCCGAAGCGCATTTCCTCGGACCGCACCGGCTCATGCTGCAGGTGTTCGAATCGCAGGGCGTGTCGTTCGCCGACGTCCTGATCGACCGCAGTTTCCCGCACGAGAACCGGCCGACGCGCAAGCCGGCGACCGGGCTCATGCGGACCTATCTGGCCGACGACGCCTGGAGCCGGCGCGCGTCGGCCATGGTCGGCGACCGCGCGACCGACCTCGAATTCGCGGCCAACCTCGGCGTGCGCGGCTTCCGCCTCGGCGACGGCGAGTGGGACTGGCCCGCGATCGCGCAGACGCTCTGCGCCGCGCCGCGCACGGCCGAGGTCGAACGCAACACGCGCGAGACGCGCATCCGTGTGCGCGTCGATCTCGACCGCCGCGCCGACGCCGTCGTCGCGACCGGTCTCGGCTTCTTCGACCACATGCTCGAGCAGATCGGCAAGCACGCCGGCATCGCGCTGTCCCTGACCTGCGCCGGCGACACGCACATCGACGAACATCACACGGTCGAGGACTGCGCGCTCGCGCTCGGCCAGGCGCTTCGCCAGGCGCTCGGCGACAAGCGCGGCACAGGCCGCTACGGCGACGCGCACGAGCCGGCGGACGCCGCGGCCGTCGCGATCACGCTGCCCATGGACGAGACCCTCGCGCGCGCCGCGCTGGACCTGTCGGGCCGCGCCTGCTTCGTGTTCGACGGCGTGTTCCCGCGCGAGCGCGTCGGCGACCTGCCGACCGAGCTCGTGCCGCATTTCTTCCGCTCGTTCTGCGACGGCCTCGGCGCGAACCTGCACCTGGCCGTGCGCGGCGACAACGCGCATCACATGGTCGAAGCCTGCTTCAAGGCCGTCGCGCGCGCGCTGCGCGCGGCGCTGCGCCGCCACGGCGCCGACCTGCCGAGCACGAAGGGGATGCTGTGAGCGTGGTTCTCGTCGACGGCGGCGGCACCAATATCGGCTCGGTGCGCTATGCCTTGCAGCGCCTCGGCGTCGATGCGCCGCTGACCACCGACGCCGCGCGGATCCGCGCCGCGAGCCACGTGATCCTGCCCGGCGTCGGTGCGGCCGGGCCGGCCATGCGCCGGTTGGCCGACTTCGATCTGGTCGGCACGCTTCGTTCGCTGCGCCAGCCGGTGCTCGGCGTCTGCCTCGGCATGCAGCTGCTGTTCGAGCACTCGGAGGAGGCCGACACGCCGTGCCTGGGCCTGATTCCGGCCGCCGTGCGCCAGCTGCCGGCGGCGCCCGGCCTGCGCGTGCCGCACATGGGCTGGAACCGGCTGCTGCCGCGGCGCGCGCATGCCTTGCTCGCCGGTCTGCCGGACGAGGCCTACGCCTACTTCGTGCACGGTTACGCGGCGCCGCCGGGGCCCTGGGCCCTGGCCGGCTGCCGTCACGGCGAGGATTTTTCCGCTATCGTGCAAAAAGAAAATTTCTACGGCATGCAGTTCCATCCGGAACGCTCCGCCGCCGTCGGTTCCCTGCTGCTGAAGAACTTCCTGACCCTGTGAGCTTCGACATCATTCCCGCGATCGACCTGCGCGACGGCCACGTCGTGCGCCTGCGCCAGGGCGACTACGCGCAACAGACGAGCTATCGCGCCGATCCGCTGCGCCTGGCGCGCGACTATGCGGCGGCCGGCGCAGCCTGGCTGCACGTGGTCGATCTCGACGGCGCGCGCAGCGGCACCGCGGCGAATTTTCGGCTGATCGACGCGCTGGCCGGCGGCGCGCTGCAGATCCAGGCCGGCGGCGGCGTACGCAGCGAGGACGACCTGCGCCGCCTGTTCGACGCGGGCGTGTCGCGCGTCGTGCTCGGCAGCGTCGCCGTGCGCGAGCCCGAGCTCGTGGAGCGCTGGCTCGCCGACTACGGCGCCGCGCGCCTGTGCATCGCACTCGACACGCGCGCGGAAAACGGCGTCTGGCGCCTGCCGAGCGACGGCTGGACGCGCAGCGAGGCGCCGATACTCGAGGACCTCGCGCCGCGCTACGCGGCCGCCGGCGCGGTCCACGTGCTCTGCACCGACATCCATCGCGACGGCATGCTCGCCGGGCCGAACCTCGCGCTGTATGCGCATCTGCGCGGGCTCGCGCCGGGTCTCGCGATCCAGGCGTCCGGCGGCGTGCGCGACGTGGCCGACATTCGCGCCGTACGCGAGCTCGGCCTCGCCGGCGTCGTGCTCGGCCGCAGCCTGCTCGACGGCCACCTCGATCTCGCGGCCGCGCTGGCATGCTGACGCGGCGCCTGATTCCGTGCCTGGACGTGCGTGACGGCCGCGTCGTCAAGGGCGTGCGCTTCCGCGACCACGTCGACGTCGGCGACATTCTCGACCTCGCGCTGCGCTATCGCGGCGAAGGCGCCGACGAGCTCGTGTTCTACGACATCACGGCGAGCCCGCAGGGGCGCGAAGTCGGCACGGCCTGGGTCGCGCGCGTCGCCGCGGCCATCGACATTCCGTTCTGCGTCGCCGGCGGCATTGCGAGCGTCGACGGCGCGCGTGCCGTGCTGCAGGCCGGCGCCGACAAGATCTCGGTCAATTCGCCGGCGCTCGCGCGGCCCGCGCTGATCGCCGAGCTCGCCGACGCGTTCGGCGTGCAGTGCGTCGTCGTCGGCATCGACAGCCTGCGCGACGCCGACGGCGAATGGCGCGTGCGCCAGTACAGCGGCGATCCGCAGCGCGCCCGCGCGCTGGCTAGGCCGACTCTGGACTGGATCGAGGAAGCCGTCGCGCTCGGCGCCGGCGAGATCGTGCTGAACTGCATGGGCGCCGACGGCGTGCGCGAGGGCTACGACCTGCCGCAGCTGCGCGCGGCGCGCGCACGCTGTCCGGTGCCGCTGGTCGCTTCGGGCGGCGCCGGCGCGGTGGAGCATTTTTCGGCCGTGTTCGCCGAGGCCGACGTCGACGCGGCGCTCGCGGCCAGCGTGTTCCACTCGGGCCAGGTCGCGATTCCGGCGCTCAAGCGTCATCTGCGCGAACAGGGACTGGAGGTGCGGCCGTGAGCCTGGATCCGGCCAGCCTGGACTGGAGCAAGGGCGACGGCCTGCTGCCGGCCATCGTGCAGCATTGGCGCAGCGGCGCCGTGCTGATGCAGGGCTGGATGAACGAGGAAGCGCTGCGCGCGACCTTGGCCCAGGGCCGCGTCACGTTCTACAGCCGCAGCAAGCAGCGCCTCTGGACCAAGGGCGAGAGCTCGCAGCACTGGCTGCTGCTGCGCGAGGTCCTGAGCGACTGCGACCGCGACGCGCTGCTGCTGCGCGCGGAGCCGCAGGGGCCGACCTGCCATCTCGGCAGCGACAGCTGCTTCGGCGCGGCGGCGATTCCGGCGGCCGGATTTCTCGACGAACTCGACGCGCTCGTCGCGCGACGCGAGCGCGAGCGCCCGGCCGGCAGCTACACGACGCGGCTGTTCGAGGAAGGCCTGCGCCGCATCGCGCAGAAAGTCGGCGAGGAAGGCGTCGAAACTGCACTGGCCGCGGTCGTCCAGGACGAGGCCGCGCTCGTCGGCGAGGCCGCCGACCTGCTGTTCCATCTGATCGTGCTGCTGCGCGCGCGCGGACTGTCCCTGGCCGATGCGGTCGCCGAACTGCGGCGGCGCCACCGCTAGCGGCCTCGGCCGTAAGCGGCGTTTCGGTCCGACGGCAGGCAAGCGCGTTGCCGCAGCGCATTCGTCGGGACCGACGGCTCCGTCTTGGTCCGGCGGGGATGCGCGCCGCCGTCGTGCGTCGCCGGGACCGGCAGCCCCGTTTCGTGCCGGCCGTCGGCTCGTCGCGACGCGGAGGCACCGCGCGCTTTTCGCCGCGCAGTGCCTGCGGCAAAGCTTGCTAGACTCGCCGCAACGCTCGTCAGAGGCGCCGGATGTTGCCGCCCGAAACCAGCGAATCCGCTCGCAGCGGCCGCGAACGTGAAGCCTGCCAGCTCGCGCTGATCCACCGTATTGCCCGCATCGCGGCCGAGAACGCCGCGCTGGGCGAGCGCCTGCGGCAGATCGTGCGGCTGCTGCGCGAACACCTCGGCTGCGCGCTCGTGGCCTGCGCCTCGATCGATCGCGGCAGCGGCCGTTTCCGCTGCGAGGCGCTCGCCGCGGAGATGCCCAGCGACATTCATCTCGGCTACGGGCGGGAACTCGGCAGCGGCGTCGTCGGCGAGGTCGCCGCGAGCGGCCAGACGCTCTACGTCGCCGACGTCGCGCGCCATCCGAACTATGTGGAGACCCTGCCGGGCACGCGCTCGGAGCTCTGCGTCGCGATGCGCCACCACGGCGAGGTCATGGGCGTCATCAACGCCGAAGCGTTGCAGCCGGACGCGTTCGGCACCGAGATCGACCTGCTCGAGACCATCGCCGAACAGCTGGCCGGCATGTTCGCGACCGAACGTCTGAACGGCGAGCAGCGCCAGCGGCTGCGGCTGCTCGGCATGCTCAGCGAGCTGTCGCGCACCGCGATCGAAGCCGACGGCCTCGACGAGGTGCTGTTGCGCATCGCGCAGTTCCTGCGCGAGCGCTTCGCGCTGGAGTCGGTCGGCGTGCTGCTCGTCGAAGGCGATCCGACGCGCCTGCGCTTCAAGGCGCATGCGGGCAATTCGGTATTCCACGGCCGCAGCGGCGGCGACTGGCCCGAGTCGCTCGGCATCATCGGCCGCGCGTTCCGTTCCGGCCAGGCGCAGTACGTGGCGGACGTCGTCGAGGATCACGACTACGTGCTCGGCAATCCGGCCGTCGCGGCGGAATACGTGCTGCCGATACGCCTGCGCGGCGAGTTCATCGGCCTGCTCAATCTCGAAGCCGCCGATCCGCGTTCGCTGTCGGACGACAACCGGCAGATGCTCGACGCGCTGGCCGAACAGGTCGCCGGCGCCGTGCACCTGGCCGCGACGAATGCGCGACTGCGTGAGATCAATCGCCTCGTCGAGGAAAAATCCGCGGCGCTGGGGCAGGCCAACCGGCATCTGCGCGAGGCGAACCGGAAGCTGGAACAGCTGTCGCATCGCGACGGACTGACCGGCATCGGCAACCGGCGCCGCTTCGACGAGGCGCTGGCCCTGGAGTGGGGCCGCGCACAGCGCCATGGTTACAGCCTCGCGCTGCTGCTGCTCGATATCGACGACTTCAAGAGCTACAACGACGGCTACGGCCATCTCGCCGGCGACGATGCGCTGCGACAGGTCGCGCGCGTGCTGAACGAGGCGCTGGGCCGAGCTGAAGATTGCGTCGCGCGCTACGGCGGCGAGGAGTTCGCCGTGCTGTTGCCGCAGAGTACGCTGGCCGACGCCGAACCCGTCGCCGTCCACGTCGCGCAGGCCATCGCGCGGCTGGCGCTGCCGCATGCGTACTCGCGCGCGGCGCCGTACCTGACCGTCAGCATCGGTGTCGCCGCACTGGTGCCGGAAGCCGGGCTCGATGCGCTCGCGCTCGTCACGCGCGCCGACGGCGCGCTGTACCGGGCGAAGACGCTCGGCCGCAACCGCATCGAGACGGCAACGACGTCGCTCGCGCTCGCGGCGACGTAGGCGGCGGTATCGCGGTACCCTGCCGCTTTTCGGCGGAGTGTTCGCGATGCGGCAACCGTATGCGGTTTCCTGGAGCGGCGGCAAGGACTCGATGCTGAGCCTCTGGCGGCTCCGGCGCGAACGCGGCGCACCGGCAGCGCTCGTGACGACCCTGCTCGACGACGGTTCGCGCACGCGTTCGCACCGCCTGCGGCCCGAGGTGCTGCGCGCGCAGGCCGCAGCGATGGGGCTCGCGGTCGTCGAAGTCGCGACGGGCATCGCCGACTACCGACGCAACTTCAGCGCGGCGCTGTCGCAGCTGCGCGACGCGCACGGCGTCGCGGCGGTCGCGTTCGGCGACATCGATCTCGAAGCGCATCGCAGCTGGTGCCGCGACGTCTGCGCCGGACTCGCGCTGGACTGCCTGCATCCGCTCTGGGAAGAGCCGCGCGAGGCGCTGCTGCAGGAGTTCCTGGCCGCCGGTTTCGTCACGCGCATCGTCGCGCTGCAGGAGGACAAGCTCGATGCGCGCCTACTCGGCCGCCGGCTCGACGCGGACGTCATCGCAGAATTCCGCCGCGCCGGCATCGATCTCTGCGGCGAAGCCGGCGAATACCACAGCGTCGTCGTCGACGGTCCGTGTTTCGCGCGGCCGCTGGCCTTGCAGGCCGGTCCGCTGGAACGCGCCGACGGCTACTGCTTCGTCGATTTCTCGCTGGAGGCGGCGGCGCCGGGCGACGCGGCATCGGAAGGGCCGGCTACCGCCGGCTGAAACGGTTGCGGCGGGCCCAGGCGTATGCCCTGGCGCCATTGGGCGAGCTTGGTTTCGATCAGCGGCGTGCTCGCGATCTGCGGCTCCGACGGCGTCTGCTTCTCGGCTTCCTCCCATTCGGCGACGAGCTGGCGCGCGACCTCGAACGCGCCGCGGAACGAATCGGTCTGGTTCAGTCCTTCGACGAAGAAGGCCTTGCCGAAGAAGGTGATGTCCGAGGCGCTGCCGCAGCCGAACGAAGTACGGTCGGCGCGGGCCGCAGTGATGACCATGCTCGTGGAATTCCTGAGCACGTCGAGGAAGCCGCCGGAATAGCAGGCCGAGACGATCGCGACGCGCCAGCGGAACGGCCGCGCGTTGAGGATGCCGGCCAGGTCCGGGGCGCCGATCCAGTCCAGCGGCAGCACGTCCATGCCGACGTAGAGATTGTGCTCGGCGTCGCCGTGGCTGGTCAGGAACAGCAGCAGCACGTCCTCGTCGGGATCGAAGCGGGCCTTATCGATCAGGCCGTCGAGCACGAGCTCGAGGTTGCTCCAGGTCGCCAGCGGCCGCGTCTCGACCGTGGCCGGGTTGTTCTCCAGCACGACGACGCGGTCGCGCGCGTCGAAACGCTCGGAAAACAATTTCTCCACATATTCTGCTTCGTTGCGGAACACGTTTTCGTCGCCGTCGCCGGCGAACGCGACGACGTAGAGATCGGCCTTGCCCGGCGTCTGCGGCCGCAGACGCGCGAGCGCCTCGTCGACGAGCCGGTACTGGTCGTAGAACACGCGCTCGGCGCTGTAGTCGGGTTCTTCGGTCTCGGCCGGCTCGGCTTCGCCCGGCAGCCAGCGCGCGAGCCAGGCGCGCGTTTCCGCGAGGTTCCGGCGCAGCACTTCGGTATCGGCCTCGGCGGCCGCCGTCGCTGCGGCCGGCGCGCCGGCTCCAGGCGTCGCGACGAGACGATCGCGGACGCCGTAGCCGAGCGCCGCGCCCAGCAGCAAGGTCAGCAGGGGCAGGGCGCTGCGGCGGCCGGGCATCGGCTCGGCGGTCAGACGCGGATTGCGTCGAAGTCGGCCACGCAGCGATGCGCACCGTCCGTGGGACACTGCAGCGGCGCGCGGCACAGCCAGGTCGTCTGCAGGCCCGCGCGGCGTGCGGCGTCGAGTTCCTCGACGATGTCGGACAGGAACAGGATTTCCTCCGGCGCGACGCCGATCGCCGCGCTGATGCGCGCATAGGAATCGGCCTCGCGCTTGCCGCCGATCTCGGTGTCGAAATGGCCGTCGAACAGCGCCGACAGATCGCCGGCGTCGCTGTAGCGGAAGAACAGCTTCTGCGCCGCGACCGAACCCGAGGAATAGACGTAGAGTGGCAGCCCTTGCGCCTTCCAGGCGCGCAGCCGGCCGGCGACTTCCGGATAGACGTGCGCGCGATACGCACCGTCGCGGTAGCCGGCGAGCCAGATCATGCCCTGCAGCGCCTTCAGCGGCGTGGCCTTACGGTCTTCGTCGATCCAGCGGCGCAGGGTCGCGACGATCGCGTCGCGGTCGGCCGGATCCAGATCGGCCTCCTGCGCGGTCGCCGCGAGCCAGCGCGCGACCTCGGGCTCGTCGCCGTGCTCGGCGACGAAGCTGCCCAGGTGCGCGCGCGCGTACGGAAACAGCACGTCCTTGACGAAGCTGATGGAACTGGTCGTGCCTTCGATATCGGTCAGGATCGCGCGGATCATCGGTCTCGTTCAGCGGCTGCGGTCGGGAAATCAGGCGGCTTCGAGCCGCGGGAAGCGCGTCGCGATGTCGCTGCCGGTGAAGTTGGCGACCCAGCCTTCCTTGTTCGTGAACAGGCGGATCGCGACGAAGTACGGCTGCTCGCTCATGTCGAACCAATGCCGCGTGCCGTCGGGCACGCCGATCAGGTCGCCCTGCACGCAGAGCACTTCGTAGACCTTGTCGTCCAGGTGCAGCGTGAACAGGCCGCGGCCGGCGACGAAGAAGCGCACTTCGTCCTCGGAATGCGTGTGTTCGTTGAGGAACTTCTGGCGCAGCGCAGCCTTGTCGGGATGGTCCGGGTTCAGGCTGATCACGTCGACGGCCTGGTAACCTTCGCTGCCCATGAGCCGGTCTATGTCGCGGCGATAGGCGGCGATGACGGCCTCGGGCGCGGCGCCCGGCTCGATGTCGGCGGAGGCCTCCCAGCGTTCGAAGCGCACGCCGGCCGCGGCCAGCGCCTGCGCGATCTGCGCGTGGTCGTCGCTGTCCAGCAGCGGTTGATCGGGTCGGTCTTCGGCGAAAATCCGCAGACGGCTCATGCGCGCAGTCTCCTCAGGTCCAGTTCGACGCCGAGCAGGAACTCGAAGGCTTCGAGATGCCGCTTGGTCTCGGTCATGTCCCGGCCCCAGGTATAGATGCCGTGGCCGTCTATCAAGTAACCGAACAACGGTTTGCCGGCGTCGAGCCAGGCGTCGACGCGCGCGGCGAGCTCGGGCATGTCCTGGGTGTTCGGAAACACCGGCAGGTCGAGCTCGCTCTCGTGCGTGGTGTAGCCGGTGATGGCTTTCTGCAGCTCGAAGCCGTTGAACCGGATCAGTCCCTGTCCGGCGTACAGTCGCGAGGCCACGGTCTGGTTGTGCGAATGAGTGTGCAGCACCGCGCCGATGGACGGTTCGCGGCGATAGATCTGCACGTGCAGCAGGGTCTCGGCCGAGGGGCGGGCAGTCGTGCCGACCGCACGGCCTTCGAGGTCGACGAGCATGACGTCGTCGACGCCGAGGCGGCCCTTGTCGCGGCCGGAGATCGTCACGGCGGCATGATCGGCGTCGTAGCGCCGCGAGAAGTTGCTGCTCGTGGCCGGGGTCCAGCCTCGGGCGCCGAGTTCGCGGCCGGCTTCGGCGATTTCGCGCGCGCACAGCGCGAGACGGTCGGCGTCGGGATGCTTCAGTTCGGTCATGGGCAGTCAGGAGCGAGCGGGCGGCCACTATAACCGAGCGCCGTCGCCACGTTGATGACGAACAGAACCGTCGACAGGCCGCTGCCGGCAACGTCGTCGGATCGGAAATCGGAGGAGGGGAAACGCGGAAAACGGGAGGAGAAAGTCGCTGCCCGGATGCGTCCAGACCGAGGAGCTAACCCGTCTGAACGCATCCGAGCCGCATTCCGAGGGGCCCACTGCCAAGTGTATTTCCCGCGGACCTTGATCATAACCGCTGGCGTGGCGCCGAGCTAACACGGACCTGTGGATAAGCCGTGGATTGCTTGTGAGCGCTGGTCACAATGTTTTTTTTGATCAAGATCTTGAAGAAATTTTGTAGACCGGGGGAAAACTGTGCATAGGCGGTGAGCAAATCCGCTCCGACTGCGCGATGCTTCGCTAAGTCTTTGAGTGCAAAGGGCGTCGGCGCCAACAACGGCGGGTCGGGCCGGCGAGCTCGGCAGCGCGAGACAAGTGCTTGATCAGGCTGGAGATTCGCCGAAGGACGGCCGGAAAACACCGTGACGGCGGGGGCGGCGGGGCAGGTCGGACCGGCTCCGCCGCCAGCGGGCTCAGCCGTTGTTGCGGCGCGCCAGATCGCTGTTGCGCAGGCCGTAGGCGAAATAGACGATCAGGCCGATGACCGTCCAGCAGGCGAACACGGTCAGGGCCTTCATCGACAGGTTCACGAACAGCAGCAGGCAGCCCAGCACGGCCAGCGGACAGACCAGCCAGACCAGCGGCGTGCGGAACGGACGCGCACGGCCCGGCTGGGTGCGGCGCAGGATCATGACGCCGACGGCGACCGCGATGAACGCGAACAAGGTGCCCGAGTTGGAGATGTCGGCGAGGATGCCGACCGGGAACAGCGCCGCGAACAGCGAGACGCAGACGCCGGTGATCAGGGTGATGATGTGCGGCGTATGGAAGGTCGGATGCACCTTGGAGCACACCTCCGGCAGCAGGCCGTCGCGCGACATGACGAAGAAGATGCGCGTCTGGCCGTAGATCATCATGAGGATGACCGAGGGTAGTGCGAGGCTGGCGGCCATGCCGACGAGGTAGGCGACGGTGTTGTGGTTCAGCGAGCGCAGCACGTGGGCCAGCGGTTCGTTGCTGCAGACTAGCGCGGTGGAATTGACGCAGGCCGCGGCCATCGCGTCGGTGCCGGGTTCGAGCAGCTTGCCGGCCGCGTCGTAGAGCGGCTGCGCGCCGTCGGCGCCGACCGCGCCGTAGCCGACCAGCAGATAGAAGATCGTGCAGACCGCGAGCGAGCCGATCAGGCCGATCGGAATGTTGCGGTTCGGATTCTTGGTTTCCTCCGCCGCAGTCGACACCGCGTCGAAGCCGACGTAGGCGAAAAAGATCGACGCGGCCGCGCCGAGCACGCCGATGCCGCCCATGGGCGTGCCCCAGCCGGTCGGCATGAAGGGCTCGAAGTTCGGGGCCTTGGCAGCCGGCACGGCGATGATCACGAACGCGATGAGCGCGGCGATCTTGATCGTCACGAGCACCGCGTTGACCCAGGCGCTCTTGGACGTGCCGATCACGAGCAAGCCGGTGATGACCAGCGAGATCAGGCAGGCCAGCAGATTGAAGCCGCCGCCGTTGAGCGGACCGGTCTGCAGGAATGCGGGCAGGCTCATGTTCGCCGCGTTCAGCAGGCCGTTGACGTAGCCCGACCAGCCCACCGCGACCGCGCCGGCGGCGACGGCGTATTCGAGCACGAGTGCCCAGCCGACAATCCAGGCCAGCGCTTCGCCGAGCACCGCATAGGTATAGGTATAGGCGGACCCGGACACCGGCACCATCGAGGCGAGTTCGGCATAGGCCAGGGCCGCGAGACCGCAGACCACGGCCGCGATCACGAACGCGACCATCATGCCGGGGCCGGCTTTCTGCGCCGCCTCGGCCGTGAGCACGAAGATGCCGGTGCCGATGATCGCACCGATGCCGAGCATGGTCAGTTGCAGCGCGCCAAGCTGACGCTTGAGACCTTTCTTTTCTGCGTTTTCCAGGATCTGGTCGAGCGGTTTGACGCGCCAGAAAATCATTGCATCCCCTCCCACGTATTTTTCTTGCTGGGACCCGGCGCCATCAGCAGCAACCTGCTTGCGAAGCCTGGCATGTTTTCGCGTCGCCGACGGGACGCGACAAAACCGCGCTAAAATACGCGACCCACCCTAGGCCAGCAAGCCATCCCGATGAGCGAATCCGGCGGCAACCCCGTGCCTGAATTGGCGGCCTGGCAACAGGAGTGGCTGCGCGAGATCGATGCGTATGCCATCCGTCACGCGGACGAGGCCGAAAGCATCGCGCAGTTCCGGGGTTTCATGCGCGGCCACGCGGACGCGGCGGAGCGCGAACTCGCGTTCGGCCATCTGACCGGCGCGGCCTGGCTCGTAAGTCGCGACGGCCTGCGCGTGCTGCTGACACATCACCGCAAGCTGCAGCGCTGGCTGCAGCTCGGCGGCCATGCGGACGGCGACGTCGATCTGGTCGCCGTCGCGCGGCGCGAAGCCGAAGAGGAATCCGGCCTGCGCGACCTCGCGATCGAGCCGGCCATCTTCGATCTCGACCGCCACTGGATTCCCGATCACGGCAATGTGCCGGGCCACTGGCACTACGACCTGCGCTACGTCGTGCGGTGTTGCGGCGACGAGCGATTCGCGGTCAGCGAGGAATCGCTCGCGCTGGCCTGGCGCGACATCGCCGCGATGATCGGTTCGCCCGACTACGACGAATCACTGCAGCGCATGGCGCGCAAATGGCTCGCGCGCGCGTAGTGGCGGCGGCCGCCGCGCATGGCCGCGGCGACCGTTGACTGCACAGCCGTTCATTCGCGGCCCGAGTATTCACCGGTCACGGTGCTCACGAGGATGCGCGAGCCGTTGACGATGTACTCGGGCACGAGGATTTCGATGCCGGTTTCGAGCTTGGCCGGCTTGGGTCGCTTCGTCGCAGTCGCGCCCTTCATTTCCGGCGCCGTGTCGACCACGGTCAGGGTCACGGTCGGCGGCAGCTGCACGGCGACGGGCTGGTCCTCGATCAGTTGCACGTAGCAGGCTTCCATGCCGTCGATGACGAAGCCGGCGGCGTCGCCGAGCGCGCTCGCATCGAGCATGTACTGCGTGTAGTCCTCCGCGTCCATGAAGACGAACGTATCGCCTTCGCGGTAGGAGTAGGTCGCCTGGCGGCGCGACAGCTCGACTTCGCGCAGCTCGTCCTCGGCGCGCAGGCTCAGGTCGAGCTTCTGCCCGCCGGGAACCGCGTACATGCTGAAGCGATAGGTCACGTTGCCGCCGCGGCCCTGCGGCGAGCTGCGCTCGATGTCGCGGATCTGGTAGACCTTGCCGTCATGCTCGACGACGTTGCCTCTCTTGATTTCGCTGGCTTTCATGGGCGTCGGTGAATCCTGGATGGTCCTGGCTTTTTGCCGTGGAGCCCCCTTAAGTCAAGGGGGCCGCCGAACGCTCGCAGTGCGAGCGTTCGGCGGGGTTGTGGAGGCAAGCGGCTCGACATAAGAGCGACTGAGCGAACGTAGCCTCGTACTTACTTGGGCTGCAGGCGGATCGCGCCGTCGACGCGGATCGTCTCGCCGTTGAGATAGCGGTTCTGCAGGATGAACGCGACGGTCGCGGCGTATTCCTCGGGCTTGCCGAGGCGCGACGGATACGGAACTTGCGCACAAAGCGACTGGTATACGTTTTCCGGCATGCCGTCGACCATCGGCGTATGGAACACGCCCGGCGCGACGGTCATCACGCGCACGCCGATGCGGGCGAACTCGCGCGCCATCGGCAGGGTCATGCCGACGACGCCGCCCTTGGAGGCGGAGTAGGCCGCCTGGCCGATCTGGCCTTCGAACGCGGCGATCGACGCGGTGTTGACGATCACGCCGCGTTCGCCGTCCTCGCCCGGCGCGTTGTGCTGCATGAGGTCGGCCGCGCCCTTGGCGACGTTGAACGAACCGACGAGGTTGACCATGACCGTGGTCGCGAAGGTCTTCAGCGGCATCGGTGCTTCCTTGCCGAGCACGCGGCCGGCGCCGAGGATGCCGGCGCAGCTGACCGCCGCGTTGAGACCGCCGAGAGCTTCCTGCGCCGCCTTGAGGTTCGCGACGACGGTGTCCTCGCTGGTCACGTCGGTGCGGAAGTAATGCGCCTTGCCGCCGAGCTCGGCGACCGCGGCGGCGCCCTTCTCGTCGTTGACGTCGAACAGCGCGACCGCGCCGCCGGCGGCGACGAGGTGGCGGGCGACCGCCAGGCCCAATCCCGAAACGCCGCCGGTGATGACGGCCTTGACCTGGTTCAGTTCCATGCAGACGACTCCGGTGCGGATACGCGCGCTTGCGCAAAGGCGCGATTGTAAGGAAGCGCGGAATACGGCGTAAGCCGGCGCCGTTTGACGGGACTGCGGGCAGGGCGCGGACATCGGGCGACGCCGCGGACAGCGCCATTTCGGGCTATAGGCCGGAGCCTGGCTCTGGATGGTCCGTTTCGGTTGCCCGACGAACAGGCAGGCTGCCGCGCCCGCCGGCATGGGCTCAGAGATCGATCAGATAGAACTTGTCGCAGCTGAAATGCCCGGTGCCGCCCATCGGGCCGGCTATCCGCCGGAAGCCGGACTTCAGATACAGCGCCTGCGCCGCGTCCATGCCGCTCAGGGTTTCGAGATAGCAGCGGCGGTAGCCGAAGGTCCGCGCGGTGGCGAGGCAGCGTTCGATCAGCGCGCGGCCCGCGCCGCGGCCGCGCAGTGCTGGCAGGAAATACATCTTGCGCAGTTCGCAGGTGTCGGCGTCGCCGCCGGCCAGTGCCGCGACCCCGCCGCCGCCGAGCACCTCCCCGTCGGCTTCGACGACGAAATAGGCCGCGCGCGGTATCGCATAGGCCTCGGCCATCGCGTCGACCTCGGCGTCGTGGATCGCGAAGCCCGGACCGCCGGCGCCGAATTCCGGCATGACCGTGCGGATGATCGCGGCGACGGCCGCGTTGTCGGCGGTGCGGACGGGACGTATCGAGAAGTCGGTGGACGGCATGGCAAGGGGCGGCGAAGAGGGTGACGCATAGCGATCGCAGATCGGCACCGCGCGCGCAAGTGCCGGAGCCGGGCACGTACGCGTATCTCTCCGGCGTCGCGGCGCTACAGCGGCCGGCGGAAGTCCAGGTCGTAGCGCGTGCCGTGCACGAGCACGTGCAGATGCAGGTTCGTGATCGAGATCGGCGCCTGCGGACCGGCTTCGGTGATGTTGGTCGGGCCGACGTCGCTCGGATCGACGAGCGTGACGCCGCCGTGGCCGACGACCTCGAGCACGTTGTCCGGGCCGATGAACGCGGCCGTGTCGGCGTCGAGGCCGAGGCCGAGCGCGAACGGATTCAGCGCGAGCGCGCCGAGCAGGCGGCCGATGCGGTCGCTCGCGGCGCCGCCCTGGTCGATGACGACGCGGTTGGTCAGGCCCAGGCCCGGCGC
Source organism: Tahibacter caeni (assembly GCF_024609805.1). Taxonomy (GTDB): domain Bacteria; phylum Pseudomonadota; class Gammaproteobacteria; order Xanthomonadales; family Rhodanobacteraceae; genus Tahibacter; species Tahibacter caeni. The sequence goes on from NZ_JANFVR010000075.1 coordinate 16,962, forward strand.
CAGGGTGATCGCGCCCATGCGCGGCGTCGCGCCGGCCTCGCCCGAGGAGGCCAGCATGTGTTCGGTCAGCGCCGCAGCGCCGGCGCCGAGTCCGGCGATCGGCGTGCCGTCGGCGTTGCGCCGGCGCAGCAGCTTGGCGAGGCTGGTGCCGCCGATCAGCGTCGTGAGCTTGAGCGGATGGATCGTCGCGAGCACGACGAGGTCGGCATTCTCGATCGCGCCGAGGGTTTCCGGCCGCTCGGCATCGGCACGCGAGGCCAGATGGACGCGGCGCACGCCGCCGGCGCCGAGGGCGAGCAGGGCGGTCTCGACTTCGTCGAGCGCGCGCATGTCGAGCTCGCCGGCGACGAGGAAAGATATTTGTGATCGTTGTGGACAGATGGACAGGAGGCGTCGCGTCAGCCGCTGTTCCCCGTCGAGGCCGGCGAAGACACCGATCGCGATGAGATGGCCGCGGGACTGGTCAGGGGCGAGGCGTGCGGGCACGGTGGTATCCGGGAACGGCGGTGGCGCGATGGTAGCAGCGCGCCGGCGATTCCGCGCAGCGCGGCCGCGCCGCCGGCGCGGGCCGCGCGGGACGGACGCGTGGTCCGTACCCGCGCGGCGCGCGTTCAGTTCGGTTGTATCGT
>NZ_JANFVR010000076.1 GCF_024609805.1 Tahibacter caeni
CCATGCCACCGAGGCCGAGCGCCAGCAGCCACGCCGCGGCAGCCGCCAGCCAGAGACGGCGCCGGCGCCGCAGACGGCGGCGCAGCCGGCCCGGCTGCCAGGCTGCGGCCGACGCATCGGCCCGGGGGTCCGCAAACAGCGCGCGCAGCCGTTCCGCGTCGCGTTTCCAGTCGGCGGCACGTTGCGCCTGTCGCGGATCGCGCTGCAGGCACGCCTCGACCTCGGTCCGGCGCTGCGCATCCAGGCGGCCGTCGACATAGGCATGCAGCAGGTCATCGGACAACGGATCGTTCATGGCAGCGCTCGCAGCGCCGGCGTTCCCGGCGTAGTTCCTTCACCGAGGCGACGCAGGCGTTCGCGCGCCCGCGACAGCCGCGACATCACCGTCCCCACCGGCAGGCCCAGCGCGGCGGCGGCCTCGGCATAGCTGAGCCCTTCCACGCTGATCAGCAGCAGCAGCGCGCGCTGCTCGTGCGGCAAACGCCGGAATTCCGCGAGCAGCGCCCTGCTGCCGTGGATCCGCTCCGCCGACGGCGCCGCCGTTTCCTGCTGCAGGCCGAACAGTGCACGTACGCGCTGCCAGCGCGCGGCGCGCTGGTACTCGTCGACGAACCGCCGATAGACGATGGCGAACAGCCAGGCCTGCAGATCGCCTTCCTCGCGGCGCGAATCCCAGCGGCGCAATGCGCGCTCCAGGGCCGACTGCAGCAGATCGTCGGCGCCGTCGTCGCCGGCCAGTGAACGGGCAAAGCGGTGCAGCCGGGGCAGCAGCACGCGCAAGCGTTCTTCGTCGGACTCGTCCACAGGGCAATCTCCGCTCAGCCGCCAGTATGACGAACCGCCGCCGGACTTATTCCACGCGCCCCTGCGGGAATAGATCGCCGCTCCGCCCGTCTGACGGGAGTCACGCCAGCAGGAGTCCGTCATGTCCGATACCGGTCCCATCGATGTTTCGCCACCGGCCGCCGCTGCGCCCGAGGCCGCGTCCGCCAGACCGCCGCGGCGTTACCGGCTGCTGCCGCTCGCGGCGATCGGCACCGTCGCGCTGTCCCTGGCCGGCGCTTTCGCCTGGAGCGCCGGCTGGATCGGCGGGCGCCTGACTGCCCAGCGGCTGGTCGACGCCATCGAGGCCGCCGGTCCGCCGCACCCCGGGTTCCGCCGCGCCCACAGCAAGGGCGTATGCGTCAGCGGCTCGTTCCGTAGCAGCGGCGAGGCCGTCGCGCTGTCCAGCGCACGCGTGTTCGCCCAGCCGCGGACGCCGGTGATGGGCCGGCTCTCGATCGCCGGCGCCGATCCGCACGCCGCCGAGGCCCAGGCGCGGGTGCGCAGCATCGCCCTGCTGCTGCAGACCGATGACGGCCAGCAATGGCGCACGGCCATGAACAGCTTTCCGTTTTTCCCGGTCGCCACGCCGGCCGGCTTTCTGGCCCAGACCCTGGCCGCGCGGCCCGATCCGGCCACCGGCAAACCCGACCCGGCACGCCAGGCGGCGTTTCTCCGGCAATACCCGGAAGCGGCCCGGTTCCAGGAATGGGCGCGCCAGGCTCCGTGGTCCGACAGCTGGGCCAACACCGTCTACAACGGCGTGAATGCATTCCGCGTCACGGCTGCCGACGGCCGCACACGCCATGTGCGCTGGTCGCTGCGCCCGCAAGCCCCTTTCGCGCCGCTGGACGCAGAACGGCGCAGCCGGGCCGAAGCGGATTTCCTGGCGCAGGACCTGCGCGCGCGGCTGGCCCGGGGGCCGCTGCGCTGGGATCTCGTGCTGACCATCGCCGAACCCGGCGACGCGGTGAACGATGCGTCGCAGCCGTGGCCGGAATCGCGCCGGCAGGTCCTGGCCGGCACCTTGGAACTCACCGGCAGCGAGCCTCAGGCCAGCGGCCGCTGCCGCGACGTCAACTTCGATCCTCTGATTCTTCCGCAAGGCATCGCGCCATCGGACGACCCCATCCTGCTGGCCCGCTCGGCGGCGTATTCGCAGTCGTTCAACCGGCGCGAACGCGAGATCGCGTTCGGCGCGGCCGCCGAGGCCGGCGGCAAGGAGACCACGCCATGAGCGCCAACCGGCATTTCAATGCGCTCGCGCGCGGCCTGCACTGGCTGATGGCCGTGCTGATCCTCGCCATGCTTTTCATCGGCGCCGGCATGGTGGCGTCGCTGCAGGCACGCCCCTGGTTGATCGCGCTTCACCGTCCGCTGGGCCTGGCGATACTGCTGCTGGCCCTGCTGCGGCTGGGCAACCGCCTGCGGCACGCCCCGCCGCCGCTGCCTGCCGACCTGCCGCGCTGGCAGGCCATCGCCGCACGCGCTTCCCACGTCGTGCTGTACGCGCTGATGCTGGTGCTTCCGGTGCTGGGCTGGGCCGTGCTGTCGGCGGGCGGCTATCCGGTGACGCTGTTCGGCGACGTGCAGCTTCCGGCCCTGGTTCCGGCGGATGCGACGCTGTACGCGCTGCTGCGCCTGGCCCACGGCTGGCTGGCCCGCCTGCTGTTCCTGGTCGTGCTCGCCCACCTGTCGGCTGCGCTGTTCCACGCCTGGGTACGCCGCGACGGCGTGTTCGCGAGCATGGCCCGCGGGCCGCGCGCCGCACCACCGCCGGCCGTCGATGCGGCGGTCGCAACCGCACCCGTCGCCGGCGACTGAAGCCGGCGCGGCCGGACGCCGCGCGCAACGAAACCGGTCGTGCCATGGTTCGCCGTCGCGTTCGTGGGCGTCGTGATCGTCCATTCACTGGCGCCGCTGCCGGGCCGGGCGGTCGACACGAGCAATGCGATCGACCTGCTGTTGCTTTGCATGGCCATGACCGCGCCGGGGCTGACGACGCGCCTTTCCGCGATCCGCTGCGCCGGTCCCAAGCCGCTGCTGCTGGCTTTCCTGCTGTTCGTCCGGCTCGTTGTCGGCGGAGCCGCCATCGATACGGCCGTCCGCCGGCTGCTCGGCTGAATCGGCCAGCGCCTGCCGGCTGTCCCGCTGTTGCAGCCCGTTCACGCCAGCCATTCGCCGAGCGCCGTGCGCTCGCCGAGCGCGAGCTGCGCGAGCGCACGGCCGCAGAGCGCGCCGAAGACGTTGCCGGTGCCGTCGTAGGCGCCGGTCGCATAGACCCCCGGCGCGACGGCGCCGAAGACCGGCAGGCCGCGCCGCGTGAACGCGACCTGGGCCGACCAGCGGTGCGTGACCGGCGCCGTGCTGCCGAGACGCTCGCGCAGCAGCCGTTCGAGATGCGCCTGTACGGCCGTCGACACGCCGTCGGCCTGCCATTCCGCGTCGCCGCCGATGTCGCGGCCGCCGCCGAGCGCGATGCGGCCGTCCGCACGCTGCAGCCAGTAGTCGTGGCCGTCGCGGTAGTAGACCGGCCGCGCGAGCCGCAGCGCCGGATCGGCGGCCGTCGCGAGCATCTGCAGGCGCGCCGAGCGGACTTCGCCGGCGCACTGCGGCAGCAGGCGTTCGAGGCCGCCGTCGACGGCGACGAGCACGATGTCGGCGCGCACGCGGCCGGCCCGCGTCGCGACGAGGCTTTCCGATATTTCTTCCACAAAGCAATTTCCATACAACGCAACGCCGTCGCGGCGCAGCGCCGCCGCCTGCTCATGCCAGTAGCGCGCCGGATCGAAGCAGCCGTCCTCGCCGAACAGCACGCCGCGGCCTTCGGCGCCGTCGTAGCTTTCGGCCGGCAGGCCGTCGCGCCGCATGAGCTCGATCTGCCGCGCGCAGTCGTCGAGTTCGCGCGCGTCGGCGGCGATGCGCAGCGACCCGGTGCGCCGGCACGACGCCGGCGCCTCGGCATAGCGGCGGGCGAGCTCCCGGCGGGTCAGTTCGTAGATGCCTAGCGCGCGCTCGCGGCCGAAGCGCGCGACGGCCTGCGGATAGAACTGCGCCTGCCCGGCGAGCAGGAAGCCGCCGTTGGCGCCGGCCGCGCCGGCGGCGATGCCGCCGCGGTCCAGGCCTATGCAATCCAGCCCTGCGCGGCGGAACTGCTGCAGCGCGCCGAGCCCGCTGCCGCCGAGCCCGACGACGCAGACCTGCGCGCGGCAGTCGCCCGGCAGCGACGGCAGGGCCAGGTCGAGACCCTCGCGCCAGATCGATTCCGCCACTGCGTCCTGCATGCGCCCTGCCCCGTCCGGCCAACGGCCGATGGTAGCCGCTGTCCGCCTTGCTGCGCTTTTTGCTGCGCCGCGGCTTGAGGAGGTAGATATCAAATTGATATCGTTTCCTCACACCAACGGAGCGCCGCCATGAACGAAACCCAAGCCTGGTCCCTGCCCGGAATCCCGACCCTGCTCGTCCTGTTCGCCGGCTTCGCGGTCGCGATCGCCCTGTTCGTCAGCGGCGCCAATTCGCACGCGCCGAGCGGGCCGCTGGCCGGAATGCTGCTGTTCGGCCTGATCGCGTTCCTGACCAAGGGCTTCTTCCAGGTGCAGCCCAACCAGGGCAAAGTCGTACAGCTGTTCGGCCGCTATTCCGGCACCGTGCGCGACGAAGGCCTGCGCTGGACCAACCCGTTCTACAGCAAGCGCAGCGTGTCGCTGCGCGTGCGCAACTTCGAATCGTCCAAGCTCAAGGTCAACGACAACGACGGCAATCCGATCGAGATCGCCGCCGTCGTGGTCTGGCAGGTCGTCGACACCGCCGAAGCGGTGTTCCAGGTCGACGACTACGAGAACTTCGTGCAGATCCAGTCCGAGGCGGCGCTGCGCCAGATGGCGACGAGCTATCCGTACGATTCGCACGACAGCGGCGCGCCGAGCCTGCGCAGCCACGGCAAGGAAGTGAACCAGCACCTGCGCGACGAGATCCAGGAACGCCTCGGCAAGGCCGGCGTCGATGTCGTCGAGGCGCGCATCACGCACCTGGCCTATGCCCAGGAAATCGCCCAGGCCATGCTGCAGCGCCAGCAGGCCGGCGCGATCATCGCCGCGCGCGCACGCATCGTCGAAGGCGCCGTCAGCATGGTCGAGATGGCGCTGGAACAGCTCAGCACGCGCGGCGTCGTCACGCTCGACGAGGAGCGCAAGGCGGCGATGGTGTCCAACCTGCTCGTCGTGCTCTGCGGCGAACGCGCGACCCAGCCCGTCGTCAACGCCGGCACGCTGCACCACTGACGGCCGCCGTGAGCGAAAAGAAAGCCTATCCGCTGCGCATCAACGCCGCCGTGCTCGCGGCCATGCAGACCTGGGCCGACGACGAGCTGCGCTCGCTGAACGCCCAGATCGAATACGTGCTGCGCGAGGCGCTGCGCAAGAGCGGTCGGCTCAAGCCCCGCGCCGAGGCTCTGCAACGGAAAAACGAGCTTTAACGCCCTGTTAACTCCTTGCCGGGCCCGGCAGGCATAATTTTCGATATACGCGGTCGAGTCTCAGGGGACAGCCATGTATCGATGGAACAGGACCGGGGCGCCGCTGCTCGGCGTCGCGCTGATCAGCCTCGCGTCGACTACGGCGGCACAGAACTGTGTGCGGCCCGACGGTTTCGGCGAACCCCTGGGCGGCTACACCGCAACGGCTGCCTGGGAGGGCAATGCCGGCGAAGCCTGCACGCTGCGCGCGGAATTCCTCGCCGGCTCCGCAGCGGATCAGGTATCGGCCGCATTCGTGACGCACCCGTTCCCCGGAGGAGCCCAGCAGGTGCGGCTACGCTTCACGCTCGACTACGACAATCAGATCGCGCTCAACAGCGTGCTCCAGCAAGCGCCCGTGGCAACGATAACCGGCACAACGTACGCGCCTCCCAGCGCCAGGCTGCTGTACGCCTTTCTGAACGGCTCCGGCGGCACTCCCAAGCTCACGCTCGTCCATCCCGACCCGGCTTCGCCGCCTTCCGGCAGTCAGGCGACCACCATCAGCCTGACCGGCAGCACGGTGCATGTCGGCCTGGACCTCCAACTCGGCGTCAACGGCTATATCCGCTACTGGATCGATTCGGATTTCAGCAATCCGCCGACCGGCCGCATTCCTGCCGCGGGCCACATGGACCTGAGCGCGCGCGGCCCGGCCGCAGGGGTCGTTCTTGGGGTCTTTTCCGCCTCGTCGCGCTTCCGCGAGCTCTACAACGGTATGGACATCGTGTTCCGCGATATCGCCGTGACCGATTATCTGTTGCGGAGCGATTTCGAATGAAGCCGACCTCGTTGCTGCGATCCGTCCTCGCCATGACGCTGTCGCTAGTCGCCACCGACGTCCTCGCGCAGGTCGGCGTCCGCACGGGTACGACCTGTGGCCAGCCCTCAAACGTGAACGATCTGAGCTTCGGCGCTTATCTGTTGCCGGGGCCGGACGTGGTCTATACGGTCTCTGTGCCTTATCCGAGCGCCTCTGGAGCCATTCTGCGCTCCGTCAATGCGGACGACGTTCTCGCGCTTGCGATCTGCAGCGAACCGCCGTCGCCGACGGCACACTGCGTCGCCGCAACCGCTGCCGCAGGACAATCCGCGATGCTTCAATTCGCGTTGCTGGGCCCCCTGGCCGGGGGCACGCGCTGGGTCGTGGTCGACTCCACGAATTCCGGCGTGTGCGGCAGCCATAGCGTGACGATCACGGGGCCGCTCGACGACTGAACCTGCGGCGGTATTGGCCCGATGGCGCCATCTGTTGAGACAATCCGGGTATGGACCGTCCTTCCAGTACCGATCATCCGGCGCCGACCACAGCCACGCGCGCGCTCGTGCGCGAGCTGCTCGCGCAGGCGCGCAATCTCGGCGTGCCGGCCGACTACGGCCGCAGCCGCGGTCTGCGCCGCGTCGCCGAACCGGCCCGGCTCGCCTTCGTCGGCCACGACATCCATGCGCGCCCGCAGTGGCTGGCGCCGCGCGCGGCCCGGGCCTGGCTGCGGATGCGCCAGGCCGCCGCGATCGGGCAGGTCGAGCTGCAGCTGGTCTCCGCGTTCCGCTCGATCGAGTACCAGGTCGGCATCATCGAACGCAAGCTCGCGCGCGGCCAGGACATGGCGCAGATCCTCGAAGTCAGCGCCGCGCCCGGCTACAGCGAACACCACAGCGGCCGCGCGATCGACCTCACCACGCCGGGCTTCGCCGCGCTCGAGGAGGAGTTCGAACAGTCACCGGCGTTCCGCTGGCTGACCCACAACGCGGCAACGTTCGGCTTCGCGCTGTCGTTCCCGCGCGGCAACCGCCGCCGCATCGCCTACGAACCCTGGCATTGGTGCTGGCACGCCGCGCCCCCGCGACGCTGACGGGACGACGCCGATGGCGCCGAGCGGACGGCGACTACCGCCTTCGCCGGACGGCTCTCCCGCAAGGGCAGGCTCCGCACTGCCTGCCGAGGCGTTGAATTTTTGCCGCGGCAACACGCGGCCACGCAACCAGGGCAGCGCCCTACTTCGTGCCGCGATCCGCGCGCGGCGCGCCGGCGCCCACATCCACACCGAGCTTTTCCATCTCCGGCAGCAGCGGCGCATACGCCTTCCAGCGGCCGACCGAGCTCGCGTAGACGTTCTGGCGCGCCTGCCAGACGCTGGCCGTCGCGATCGCGTCGCGCGGCGCGGCGCGGCGCGGCGTCTTCTCGGCGGACTTGTCCGGAACAGATTTGTCCGACACCGGCTTGTCCGCAGCCGGCTTGTCGGCCGCCGGCAGCGGCGGCAGGCCGAGGAACGTGAACAGGCGCTTGAGGTCGGCCGCGGTGTTGGCGACGAGGCTTTCGTAGTCGAGCTCGAGCACGCGCAGCGGCAGCACCTTGCGCCAGTGCTCCATCAGGGTCTGATAGCCGCGCGCGTAGTCGCCGATGTCGCCGAAGTCGTAGGCCCAGTTCATGTCGTCGTGGGCGAAATGCTGGCTCCAGAGCGACAGCGCGGTGTCGCGCAGGTCGCGCCGGCAATGGATGATGCGCGCATTCGGGAACATCGCCGCGATCAGGCCGAGATGGCGGAAATTCAGCGGGTTCTTGTCGACGTAGCAGCGCGCAGGCGCATCGTCCTGGCGCAGCTGGCTGCGGTACAGATGCGCGGCGGTCGACAGCGCGCCGGACGCGGGCTCGGGACCGAGCTGGGCGGCGAGCGCGGCGATCCAGTTCAGCTCACTGCGGTTGCGCACGTCCGGATGCTTGCCGAGCTGGCTCGCCACGAGGGTCGTGCCCGAACGCGGCAGGCCGACGATGAACACCGGCACGACGCGTTCGTCCACCGGCAACGGCAGCGGCACGCGCGCGCGCAGTTGCCGCTCGACGAAACGCTGCCAGCCGCGCAGATCCCACGGAAACGCCGCTCGCGACTCGGCATTGGCCTTGCGCAGCACCTGCGCCGCGCGCGCGCGCTCGCCGAGATCGTCATAGACCTTGCCGAGGCCGAAGGCCGCGCACAGCGAGGCCGCTTCGGCGAGATCGCTGCGCGTCTGCGCCTGTTCGAGCAGCACGAGGTCGGGATCGTCGGCGCGCGTGAACTTGTGCGTATGCGCCAGGCGCAGCCAGGCGGCGGCCTGGCGCGGATCGAGCTCGGCGGCCAGGCGCAGACGCCGGCGTGCCGAGCCGAAGCGGCCGAGCACGAGCGAGATCTCGCCGGTGATGGCCAGCAGTTCCGCATCGCGCGGATTCGCGTCGAGGATGTCCTGGGAAATCTCCTCGGCCTCGGCGTGGCGCTGGCATTCCTGCAGGAAGCGCAACGTGCGTATGTCGCCCATGCGCGTGCGCGGGTGGCGGCCCCAGAGCGCGAGCACGGTCTCGCTCGCGGCGGCCAGGCGGCCCTGCTCGCGCAGCATGAAGGCCAGCGCGAGCGGCGCGTCCGCATGGGTGGGTTCGGCCGCGATGACTTCGCGGAACATCTGCTCGGCCTCGCGCACGTGGCCGCTCAGGCGCAGCGCGATGCCGTAGAGGTAGCGCAGCGTCGTCGACGAGGCCCAGCGGTTGAGTCCCGCTTCGAGCACGAGACCGGCCGGCACGGCGAGGTTGCCGCGCAGCAGCTCCTCGGCGCTCTGTATCCACTGCTGTATACCGGCCTTGCCGACGTCGAGGCGGCCGAGGAACTGCTGTATCGCCGGCCCGAGCTGGCCCTGGCCTATGCCGCGCCGCAGGTCCGCCATGGCGACGGCATATTGTTCGGAACTCAAACTCATGCGTTCTGGAATGCTCGGACGGCCACACGGCGGTGCGGCCCGGACGCGCATTATCGTCGCCCACCCACCCCGCACAAGCGCCGGACGTCGCGATTCGGGCGCGACGCAACACGGAGACGGCGGCGGCGGCGGCTGCCGCAGCCGTGGCCGAGGGCTGCCCGGCGACGGGTGAGCATCGGGTGCTGCCAATGCAAAGCCCTTTCCCCTGAGCGCACACGCGCTTGGACGAGAGGGTCGGGAGAGAAGCAGAACCGTCGGCGAACCGGATTTTCGCCGTTCGCCGGGCGGTTGCGGTTGCCGGCGAGCACCGGCGACCGCGAGGACCTGCTTCAGGCCGGAACCGCCCCTCTCCCGCGGGAGAGGGGCGGTCTTCCTGCGATCGCGAACGTCGACGACCGCTTGCCGCCGGCCGGCGCGCCTACGGCACGAAGTCCTGCACGCTCGTCGACACGGCCGCGGCAGCGGTGATGTTGATCGGCAGCGCATGGTAGTTGTTCGTGAGCCAGCGGCCGAGCTGGCTCGCGTACAGCGGCGTGCCGAGCACGGCGCTCTGGCCGCCCGGAATGATTTCGTCGGCGCTGATCGGCGTGCTCATCTCGCCGACGAAGCGCCGCGCCGGGCCGCTCGAGAACATGAACTCGTTGACGCCGTTCGCACGCGTGCTGTGGCTCGACGCATCGACCGCGTCGAAGCCGCCCGAGCGCGGCACGCCCGGCAAGGTGGCCGAGTAGCTCGTGAAGCCGTACGGGTTCGCGCCCGGCAGGTTGAACGGTCCGCCGAGCGGATGCGCGAACACGATGCGGTGCAGCTTGCCCCAGCGGTAGTCGCTCAACGTCGTCGAGCCGGCGAACGCCGCGGCGAAGTCGGCGCTCGCGAAGCGCGCGAGACCGTCCTGCATGCTCTTGAGCAGCACGTAGTCGCGCGCGTCCTCGGGGGTCGGCGGCGTGCCGACGCTGGCCGGCACGTTGAAGAAGCTCAGGCCCGAAGCGCCCTTGCCGCGCAGCACGCTGAACGCGTCGAGCAGGAACTTGAAGCCGGCGTATGCGTCGGCGCTGCCCGGCAGCGCCGCGCCGAGACCGACCTTGCCGACGGTCGCGTCGACGGTGTTGCGTATGGCCTGCGAACGCCAGATCGCGAACAGGCTGGCCGCCACGCTCGCGTCGATCTCCGCCGCGCTCGGCTCGGCCAGCGCGCCGGGGTTGTCGCCCGGGTCGAAGCCTTCGCGCAGGCCGGTCGGCGTGCTGAAGTTCCATTGCTCGATGCGCGTGACGGCGGCCGACACGTTGGCGTCGTTGCCGAGTGCCGCCAGCGGCGCCCAGGCGCCGGCGGCCTTGGCGCGATGCAGCGCGTTCACCAGGTGCGGCGACACGAGCTCGGCGTCCATGAGCTGATTGTTGGCCTGCAGGTTCTTCATGTCGGCGACCGAGACTTTCTGGCCGCTCGCGACGAGCGCGGCGAGCTTGCGGTCGATGCGGCCCTGGCGATAGGCCGAATACTTGAAGTTGAGGTAGTACAGACCGCCGCCCGGACGCACTTGGTTCAGCGGGTTGTTGTCGAGCGTCGTGCCGACCGGATCGTTGTTCGCGTTGGAGAACCAGCCCTTGGCCGGATTGACGACCTGCGGCATTTCCGCGGACGGCAGGATCTCGAACGGCACGGCCTGGTTCGCCTCGCGCGTCTTCAGCGGCATCCAGTCGTGCTTGAGCGTGCCCGAGCCGTCGCGGATGACCCACGGCGGACGGCCGCCGTCGGCGGTGTTCAAGGTCTGCAGGTCGGTGCGCAGCGGCAGCTCGGCGCTCGTGAAGTAGCCGATGTTGCCGTCGACGTCGGCGTAGGCGAAGTTCTGCGAGCCCACGTCGAAATAGCTCAGCGCCTGCTGGAACTCGGCGAGGTTCTGCGCGCGGTTGATGCGGCGGAAGGATTCCAGCTCGCCGGTCGCACCCCAGCCGGTATAGGCCACCGACAGGCCGGTACTGCCGGCGATCTGCACGATGGGCCCGCGGTTGCGCCGCGGCACCAGCACCGTGACGGCGCCGTTGGTGTAGCCGACGCTGTTGTCGCGGACCAGGTTGTTGGCCACGCCGTCGCCGGTCTTGTTGACGTAGAAATTCTGGAACACCCATTCGACCGGCTCTTCGACGCCGTTGTGCACGGTCGCATACGGCAGGCCGTAGCTGTTCACGCGCAGGGTTTCCTGGAACACGTCGGTCACGTCGAGCGGATTCGTCGTCGTGCCCCAGCACAGCCGGTCGTTGCAGCCCTGGATCACGCCGGGCGCGCCGGCCACGGTCACGCCGGTCACGTTGATCGCCGGATCGGTCGCGTAGAGATGCTGCTCGACGAACACAGACGGCAGCGCGAGGCTCAGGTGCGGATCGTTGGACAGGATGGGCTTGCCGGTCGTCGTCAGGCTGCCGGACACGACCCATTCGTTGGAGCCGGCGCGGTTCTCGCGCGGCTGCAGGTGCGGGCCGATCAGCGGATGGTCGGCGATCTTGTCGCGGTAGGCACGGGCGAGCTCCAGGGTCGTCGCATCGAGCAGCGCCACGGCCGGGCCGGCGTCGTCGGCCTTGACGCCGCCGGCCAGCTGCGCGCCGGCGGGAGCGGTCGGCGGCGCGATCGTCACGCGATTGTCCGGCGGCGCGAGGCGGTGCGTGTCGCCGAAATACAGCGCCGTGCCATCGAAGCCCGCCGCCTGGCCGGCCTGCTGGTAGGCGCCGAGCTCCAGGGTGGTCTGGATGTCGAGGTCGAACGACAGCTGGAACGCGAGCGCCTTGCCGATGACGATGCTGTCGACCGGCGACCAGGGCTCGATCTGGCTGATTTCCAGCGCGGCATATTCGGGCGGCAGGCTGGCCGTCGTGCGCAGCCAGTAGTTCACGCCGTCGGCATAGGCCTTGAGCCAGCCGCGCGTGTCGTCGCTGGCCGCCTGCCAGGTCGCCCAGGCGGCGCGGCGCAGGCCCAGGGTGCGCGTCTGCACGTCGTTGGCGAGCGCCGGCTGGCCGAGCAGCTCGGCGATCGTGCCGCTGGCGCCGCGGCGGCTGTAGTCCATCTGGAAAAAGCGGTCGCGCGCATGCGCGTAGCCCTGCAGGAAGGCCAGGTCGTGCTCGTTCTGCGCCCGGATCAGCGGAATGCCTTCGACGCCGACGGCGATGCTCGCCGCGGCCTTGAGCTCGGGCGCCTTGATCGGCTCGGCCGCGGCAGCGCCGGACAGGATCGCGGCGACGGCAAGGGCCAGAAGACGGCGGCCGTGGCCGCACTGCGCAGTGTTCTTTGACATGAGCGGTTCTCCCTGTGGGCCGCATGCGCGATGGCCGCGGGCGGCGAACCCGCAGCGTATACGGCGGCAACCGCAGGGGCATTCGGCGCTGCAACACGAACGTTCGACTGAGGCGGGCCGAGGCGCGCCGGCGTGGCCGTCCTGTCAAGCCTTGCCGGTCGCGCGGCCTGCCCTTACGCTGCGCCGCCGGGCCGGATCCTCATGACCGCACGCTTCGTCCATCTGCATGTCCACAGCGAATACTCGCTGATCGACTCGACCATCCGCATCGGCTCGCTGGTCTCGGCCTGCGCGAAGGTGGACATGCCGGCGCTGGCCCTGACCGACCAGAGCAACCTGTTCGCGCTGGTCAAGTTCTACAAGGACGCCGAGAAGGCCGGGGTCAAGCCGATCGCCGGCGCCGACCTCTGGATCGCCAACCCGGCCGACCGCAACAAGCCCACGCGGCTGACCCTGCTCTGCCGCAACCGCGCGGGTTACATGAACCTGTCGCGCCTGCTGTCGCGTGCCTACATCGAAGGCCAGCACGGCGACTTCGCCCAGGTCGACCCGGCCTGGCTGCAAGGCCAGAGCGACGGCCTGATCGCCTTGCTCGGCCGCGACAGCGATCTCGGCCACCTGCTGCTGGCCGGTAATGCCGAGCTCGCCGCGACGCGCTGCCGGCAATGGCTCGCGCTGTTCGGCGACGGGTTGTACGTCGAGATCTGCCGCATCGGCCATGCGCAGGAAGGCGCGTTCAACGACGCGGCGCTGCGTCTCGCGGCGAGGCTGGACGTCCCGGTCGTCGCGACCAACGACGTGCGCTTCCTGCTGAAGGAGGACTTCGCCGCGCACGAGGCGCGCGTGTGCATCCACCAGGGCCGCGTGCTGGCCGATCCCAAGCGGCCGCGCGACTACACCGCCGAGCAGTACCTGAAATCGCCGCAGCAGATGGCCGAGCTGTTCGCCGATCTGCCCGAGGCCCTGCACAACAGCGTCGAGATCGCCAAGCGCTGCACGCTGGAGCTGTCGTTCGGCACCTACTACCTGCCGGCGTTCCCGGTGCCGCCGGAACACACGCTCGACACCTTCATCCGCGAGCAGGCGCGCGCGGGCCTCGCCGCGCGCCTGGCCAAGCACGGGCCGGCCGCGGGCCGCACCGTAGAGGACTATGCCGAACGCCTAGAGATCGAGGTCGACGTCATCGTCAAGATGGGCTTCCCAGGCTACTTCCTGATCGTCGCGGACTTCATCAACTGGGCCAAGCAGAACGACATTCCGGTCGGTCCGGGCCGCGGCTCGGGCGCGGGTTCGCTGGTCGCCTACAGCCTCGGCATCACCGATCTCGACCCGCTGCCCTACGACCTGCTGTTCGAGCGCTTCCTGAATCCCGAACGCGTGTCCATGCCCGACTTCGACGTCGACTTCTGCATGGACGGGCGCGACCGCGTCATCGACTACGTGGCACAGGCCTACGGCCGCGACCGCGTGAGCCAGATCATCACCTACGGCACGATGGCGGCGAAGGCCGCCGTGCGCGACTGCGGTCGCGTGCTCGGCCATCCGTACGGCTTCGTCGACGGCATCGCCAAGCTGATCCCGAACACGCTCGGCATCACGCTCGACGACGCGCTCGGCCGCTCCGACGCGGCGCGCAAGGACTCCTCGCTGGCTTCGGCCGAGCTGATCCAGCGCTACAACGAAGAGGAAGAGGTCAAGGCGCTGCTCGATCTCGCGCTGGAGCTCGAGGACCTCACGCGCAACGCCGGCAAGCACGCGGGCGGCGTAGTCATCGCGCCGACCCAGCTGACCGACTTCGCGCCGCTGTACTGCGAAGCCGGCGGCCACGGCGTCGTCACGCAGTTCGACAAGGACGACGTCGAAGCGGTCGGCCTGGTAAAGTTCGACTTTCTCGGCCTGCGCACCCTGACCATCATCGACTGGGCGGTCAAGGCGATCAACGCGCGCCGCGCGCGCCGCGATGAAGCGGCTCTGGACATCACGGCGCTGCCGCTGGACGACGTCAAGAGCTACGAGCTGTTCGCGCGCGGCGACACGGTCGCGGTGTTCCAGTTCGAATCGCGCGGCATGCGCGAGCTGCTCAAGCGCGCCAGGCCCGACCGCTTCGAGGACATCATCGCGCTCGCCGCGCTGTTCCGTCCCGGTCCGCTCGGTTCGGGCATGGACCGCGACTGGGTCGACCGCAAGCACGGCAACGCCGCCGTGACCTATCCGCATCCCTCTCTGGAGCCCGTGCTCGCGCCGACCTACGGCGTCATCGTCTACCAGGAACAAGTGATGCAGATCGCGCAGGTGCTCGCCGGCTATTCGCTCGGCGGCGCCGACCTGCTGCGCCGCGCGATGGGCAAGAAGAAGCCCGAGGAGATGGCCAAGGAGCGCACGAAGTTCGAGGCCGGCGCGGCCGCGAACGGCGTCGAGGCGCAGCTGGCCAGCTCGATCTTCGATCTCATGGAGAAGTTCGCCGAGTACGGCTTCAACAAGTCGCACTCGGCCGCCTACGCGCTGGTCGCCTACCAGACCGCCTGGCTCAAGGTGCACTACCCGGCCGAGTTCATGGCCGCAGTGATGTCCTCGGACATGGACAACACCGACAAGGTCGTGAACTTCCTCGACGAAGCGCGCACGATGGGCCTGGTGGTCAAGCCGCCCCACGTCAACGAGTCCGAATACATGTTCGAGGCGCGCGACGACGGCTCGATCCGCTACGGCATCGGCGCGATCAAGGGCGTCGGCCAGGGCGCCTGCGAGAGCATCGTGCTGGAGCGCCGCCGCGGCGGTCCCTACGTCGACCTGCTCGATTTCTGCCAGCGCGTCGACGCACAGAAGCTCAACAAGCGCGTGCTCGAGGCGCTGCTGCAGGCCGGCGCGCTCGACGGCCTCGGCGGCAAGAACCGTGCGACCCTGATGGCGCACATGCCCGAGGCGACCAAGGCCGCCGAGCAGGCGCTCAAGGACCGGCAGAGCGGCCAGGTCGACATCTTCGGCTCGAGCTTCGGCGCGACGACGCTCGTACAGATGCCGCCGGACGTGGACGAGTGGCCGCTGGAACAGTTGCTCGCCGGCGAGCGCGAGACGCTGGGCCACTACCTGTCGGGCCATCCGACCGACACCTGGAAAGCGCTGCTCGTCCAGTTGGCGACCTGCGAGATCGGCCAGATCGAGCACAAGTTCCAGCCGCCCAAGTTCAAGAAGAAGGACGACGACGGCGACAACCGTTTCCGCCGCGGCCCGGACACGCCGTGGACGATCGCCGGCCAGGTCGTCGCGCTGCGCAAGCGCGGCGACTCCATGGCCTTCGTCACCTTGGAGGACTGGAGCGGCCGCATCGAAGCCAGCTTCTTCCGCGACGCGTTCACCGAATACGGCCACCTGCTCGCGCGTGACGCGATCCTCGTGATCGAAGGCGGCCTGTCCTACGACGAGTTCTCCAACGCCAACCAGCTGCGCGCGCGCAGCGTGCTGACCCTGGAGCAGGCCTGCGAGCGCCTCGCGCGCGGCCTGCACATCGGCGTGCGCATACCGGGACCGGGCTACGTCGAGCAGCTCAAGGCCGCGCTGCTCGGCTACCGCGGCGGACAGACGCCGGTCCGCATCGAATACACCGACGCGCGCGGCGGCGGCTGCAAGCTCGACGCGGCCGCCGAATGGCGCGTGCGCGCCGGCCCGGCGCTGCTGCGCGCGCTGCGCCAGCTGCCCGGAACGACCGACGCGAACCTCGTGCTGGCCCGCGCGCAGCCCGCCGGCAACGGCGGCGGCGACTGACCGGTTCCGGATTTCCCGGCCGCCGGCGCCCCGCGATCCGGAACAACAGGCCGGGCCGCCGAGCCGCTATACTGCGCGCCTTTGTCCGTACCAGCCGCGCGAATGAATCCGAATTTCCTTGACTTTGAACAGCCTATCGCCGAACTGGAAGCCAAGATCCAGGAGCTGCGTCATGCGAGCCACGGTCAGGCGTTCAACATCGACGAGGAAATCGCGCGGCTGCGCGACAAGCTCAAGATCAAGACCGCGGAGATCTTCAAGAACCTGACCCCGTGGCAGGTGTCGCAGCTGGCCCGGCATCCGTCGCGGCCGTACACGCTGGACTACATCTCCGCGATCTGCGAAGAGTTCACCGAGCTCGCCGGCGACCGTGCCTATGCCGACGACGCGGCCATCGTCGGCGGCCTCGGCCGCATCGACGGCCGCAGCGTCGTGATCATCGGCCACCAGAAAGGCCGTGACACCAAGACCAAGATCCGGCGCAATTTCGGCATGCCGCGGCCCGAGGGCTATCGCAAGGCGCTGCGCCTCATGAAGCTGGCCGAGCGCTTCCGCCTGCCGATACTGACCTTCATCGACACGCCGGGCGCGTATCCCGGCGTCGGCGCCGAGGAGCGCGGCCAGTCCGAGGCGATCGCGCGCAACCTGCTGGAAATGTCCGAGCTGCGCGTGCCGGTGATCTGCACGGTGACCGGCGAAGGCGGTTCCGGCGGCGCGCTCGCGATCGGCGTCGGCGACCGCACCCTGATGCTCGAATACAGCACCTATTCGGTGATCACGCCCGAAGGCTGCGCGTCCATCCTCTGGAAGAGCGCCGAGAAGGCCAAGGACGCCGCCGAAGTCATGGGCCTGACCGCGCCGCGTCTGCTCGAGAACGGCCTCATCGACCAGATCGTGCCCGAGCCGCTCGGCGGCGCGCATCGCGATCCGCAGGGCATGGCCGACCGCCTCAAGCAGGTGCTGCTGAGCCAGATCGATGCCCTGGAGCGGCTCGATGCGGCCACACTGCTCGAGCAGCGCTACCAGCGCCTGCGCCGCTACGGTGCGTTCAAGACGGCCTGAGCGCCGCCGCCGACGCATCCCGGTCCAGTACGGCAGCTTCCGACACGATGGCCGCATGGATCGCATAACCGAAACCCTGCGCCGCGCGCTGGAAACTCTGCCGCCCGGCGCGCTCTGCGTGGGCTACAGCGGCGGACTGGATTCCAGCGTGCTGCTGCATGCGCTCGCGGCGCTGCCCGAAGCGCGCGCGCGCGGTCTGTCGGCCATCCACGTCGATCACGGCCTGCAGGACTACAGCGCCGACTGGGCGCAGCATTGCCAGCTTACCGCCGCCGGCTTGCAGCTGCCGCTGCGCGTCGTGCGCGTCGCGGTCGCGCGCGCGGGCGGCCAAGGACTCGAAGCCGCCGCGCGCGCC
>NZ_JANFVR010000077.1 GCF_024609805.1 Tahibacter caeni
GTGCAGGCGCCAGCGGTCTTCGCCGAGGTCGACGCTCTGCCACAACGCCGGCCGCGCCAGCGCCGGCTGCTCCACGCGCGCGACGCGTGCGCCGGCGCCGAGCTCGCGCAGGGTCTGCACGCGCAACGGCAGCAGGGCTTCGTCGGCGTACTGGCGCACCGCGCGGAGCTCCTGCCGGTCGGCCGCGTCGAGCGGGCGCAAGGTGCGATAGCGCCATTCGTCGCGACTGGCCAGGAACACCACGCCGTGCGCGTCGCTGACCAGCACGATGTCGGGCGTGCTCAGCCATTCGCGTTCCAGCGCGGCGAGTTCGATCTTGATGACGACCACGCCGAGCGTCGCGCCGGTCGGATCGCGGATCGCCTGCGACAGGAAGTAGCCGGGCTCGCCGGTGGTCACGCCGACGCCGTAGAAGCGGCCGCTGCCTTCCGCGAGGGCCTGCCGCACGTAGGGGCGAAAACCGTAGTCGAGCCCGACGTTGCTCGACGGCTCGCGCCAGTTGCTCGCCGCCAGGGCGATGCCGTCGCGGCCGATCAGGGTCAGGGTCGAGGAGCGCGTGACGTCGTTGGCGCGTTCGAGCCGCAGGTTCAGCGCCTCGCGCCGCGCCGGATCCAGCGGCGAGGACACGGCGGCGAGCAGTTCGGGATCCAGCGCCAGCACCTGCGGCAAGGTGCGGTAGCGGTCGATGCGCTGCTGCAGCGCCTGGGCGTACAGATCGAGCTGGCGCCGCACCTGCGCCTGCTCGGCGCGCAGCGAGCCGCTGCCGGCGATGCGCCAGGCGGCCGACATCGCCAGCGCCATGCCGCCGGCCAGGACCAGCAGCAGCGCTGCCGAACGATAGCGGTGTGCGATGCGCATCGGGCGAGTGTAGAGCGCGGCGCGGCGTGCTGCGCCGGCTAGTACGAATAGGTTATCGGCGCGGCGGCGGCGGCGGAGTACAAAGATCCCGCCGCGCGTCCGCGCCGCCCCACGGAGCCGCAATGCCCACCGCCGCCGCGCCGCCGCTGTATCGCCATCTTTACGTCCAGGTGCTGGCCGCCATCGTGCTCGGCGCGCTGCTCGGCCATTTCCAGCCGTCCCTCGGCGAAGCGATGAAGCCGCTCGGCGACGCGTTCATCAAGCTGGTGAAGATGATCATCGCGCCGGTGATCTTCCTGACCATCGTCAACGGCATCGCCGGCATGCCGCAGCTGTCCCGCGTCGGCCGCGTCTTCCTGCGCGCGATGGCCTATTTCCTGTTCTTCTCCACCCTGGCGCTGCTGATCGGCCTGCTGGTCGCGCATCTGGTGCAGCCCGGCGCCGGCATGCACGTGGACGTCGCGAGCCTGGATCAGGGCGCGGTGCGCGACTACGTCAACAAGTCCCATGCGCTGAGCCTGACCGGCTTCGTGCTCGACATCATTCCGCAGACCCTGCTCGGCGCGCTGGTCGGCGACAACATACTGCAGGTGCTGTTCGTCGCGGTGCTGTTCGGCATCGCGCTGGCGCACAGCGGCGAGCGCGGCCGCGCCGTGGCCGCGCTGCTCGACGCGCTGACCGCGCCGGTGTTCCGCCTCGTGCATCTGCTGATGCGCGCCGCGCCGCTCGGCGCGCTCGGCGCGATCGCCTTCACCGTCGGCAAGTACGGCCTGGACGTGCTCGCCAATCTAGCCTGGCTGGTCGGTTCGTTCTACGTCACGGCGCTGCTGTTCGTGCTCGTCGTGCTCGGCACGGTCGCGCGGCTCTGCGGCTTCTCGGTGCTGAAGCTGATCCGCTATCTCAAGGCCGAACTGCTGCTGGTGCTGGGCACGTCCTCGTCCGAGTCGGCGCTGCCGTCGCTGATGGAGAAGCTGGAGCGCGCCGGCTGCGGCAAGTCGGTCGTCGGCCTCGTGGTGCCGACCGGCTATTCGTTCAATCTCGACGGCACCAACATCTACATGACCCTGGCCGCGCTGTTCATCGCCCAGGCCACCGACACCGAGCTGACCGTGGGCCACGAAGTCGCGCTGCTGCTGGTGGCGATGCTGAGTTCCAAGGGCGCCGCCGGCGTCACCGGCGCCGGGTTCATCACGCTGGCCGCGACGCTCGCCGTCGTGCCGGAAGTGCCGGTGGCCGGCATGGCGCTGATCCTCGGCGTCGACCGCTTCATGAGCGAATGCCGCTCGCTGACCAATTTCATCGGCAACGCCGTGGCCACCGTCGTCGTCGCGCGCTGGGAAGGCGAGCTCGATCGCGACGCGCTGGCGCGTGCGCTGGATCCCGCGGCGGCAGTCCCGTCCACCGAGTGAAAGCGGCCGTGCGAGCCGCGCCAGGAACGAACCGCGCGAACAACGACCCGCGCCGAGAATGACACCAGGGGAGGAATCGAACATGCGCAAGATCCATCGTCCCGCACTGCTGGCCGGCGCCATTGCGGCCGTCCTCGGCGCCGCGGCGCTGCCGGTCCGGGCCCAGACCGCGCCGGCCCAGCCGCCGCCGGTCGAAGCCGATCCGGCGGCGCCGCCGAAGACCGAACAGTCCGCGCCCGACGACGCGGTCCGCACGGAGGAAATCGTCGTGGTGGGCACCCACATACGCGGCGCGCAGACCACGGCGGCGCTGCCGGTCGTCGTGGTCGGCCAGGACCAGATCGACGCCGCCAGCGCCGTCTCCGGCGACGAGTTGCTGCGCTTCATTCCGCAGATGGGCGACGTGCTGTTCGATGCGTCCAACAATCCGCAGACCAGCAACGCCGCGCGCGGCGACGTGAACTCGGTCAACCTGCGCTCGCTCGGCGTCGGCAACACCCTGGTCCTGCTCAACGGTCGCCGCCTCGTGCAGCATCCGACCAGCCAGGGCACTTCCGACACCGGCACGGTGCCGGTGCAGAGCTTCAACTCCAACGCCATTCCGGTCGCCGGGCTGGAGCGGCTGGAAGTGCTGCTCGACGGCGCCGCCGCGATCTACGGCGCCGACGCCGTCGCCGGCGTGGTCAACACCGTGCTGCAGAACGACTTCGACGGCTTTCGCGTCGACACGCGCTACGGCACCGCCGAAGGCACCAGCATGGACGAGTTCGAGACCAGCCTGTTCGCCGGCTGGAACCGCGACCGCGACAATCTCTCGCTGTTCGTCAACTATGTCGACCGCAGCGAGCTCTGGGCGGCGGACCAGGACTACACCGCGAGCGACGATCTGCGTCCGCTGTTCGCCGGCTATCCCGACTTCGCCAATGTCGCGAGCCTCGACGGCCGCGCCTCGAACACGCCGTGGGCGCGCCTGAGCGTCGGCACCCGGCCGGTGATCCGTTCCGACGGCACGGCCGTGACCAACAGCGCGGGCGCGTTCCACGTCCAGCCGCAGGACTTCGGCTGCGGCGTCGCGTTCGGCGACGATCTCTGCCTGGCCAGCGGCAACCACAACTTCAACACGACCAACCGCGAGATGCGCTACGACACGCGCCACGGAACCACCGTGCGTCCGTCGGTCGAGCGCCTGAACACGTATCTGACCGGCCACTACGAGCTGACCCCCGATGTCGAGGCCTTCGGCGAGCTCGGTTTCTATCGCGCCGTCAGCGAGGCGGTGCAGCCGCCGGTCGTCAATCTCAACAGCATCTGGATTCCCGCCAGCAACTACTGGAATCCGTTCGGCCCCACGCATTTCGCCGACGGCACGCTCAATCCGAACCGCCTGCCCAACCTCAGCGGCGTGCCCGACGCCGGACTGCCGGTGCAGATGACCAACTATCGCTACGTCGATGCCGGCTTCCAGCGCGTACGCGTGGAAAACTACCAGTCGCGCTTCGTCGGCGGCCTGCGCGGCGAGTGGGGCGGCTTCGACTGGGAATCGGCGCTCGTCTATTCCGAGGCCCAGGCCGAGGACCGTTCCCCGAACATCGACATGACGGCGCTGCAGCGCCAGCTGGCCTTGTCCACGCCCGACGCCTACAACCCGTTCGGCGGCGGCTGCGCCGGCACGCCGACCTACGGCGACTGTTCGCCGAGTTCGCCGGCGGCGATCGACGCGATCGTGTTCGATCTGGTGCGCAAGTCGCGCACGACCTTGAGCATGGCCGACTTCCGCCTGAGCCGCGGCGATCTGTTCGCGCTGCCGGCCGGACCTGCCGGCATCGCGTTCGGCCTGGAGGCGCGGCGCGAGACCCAGCGCGACGACCGCGACGCCAACCTCGACGGCACGATCACGTTCACCGACAGCGTCACCGGCCAGACCAATCTCAGCAACGTCGCCGCGGTCAGCCCCAATCCGGATACGGAAGGCGCGCGCAACGTCGGCTCGGGCTATGTCGAACTCGCGCTGCCGCTGGTCTCGCCGGCGATGGACGTGCCGCTGGTGCGCCAGCTCGACATGCAGCTGGCCGGGCGCTACGAGCACTATTCCGATTTCGGCTCGGTGGCCAAGCCCAAGATCGCGCTGGCCTGGGACCTCGTCGACGGCCTGCGCCTGCGCGGCTCGTATTCCGAAGGCTTCCGCGCGCCGAACCTGGAGCAGACCAACGCGACGCAGTATTCGCGCCTGGCCAACGGCGTGGATCACGTGCGCTGCGAGGCCGACCTGCGCGCCGGCCGCATCGACTCCTTCGCCGAGTGTTCGCAGAACACCGCCGGCGTGTCGCTGCTCGTGGCCGGCAATCCGGCGCTCGAGCCGGAGGAGAGCACCAACACGTCCTTCGGCGTGGTGTTCCAGCCGACCTTCCTGCCCGAGAAGCTCGGCCGCGTCACGTTGACCGTCGACCGCTGGCGCATCCGGCAGGAGCAGATCGTCGGTCTGCTCGGCGTGCAGACCGCGCTGACGCTCGACTATCTGCAACGCGTCGGCGGCGGCGCGAATCCGCTGGTCGTGCGCGCGGCGCCGACGCCCGAAGACATCGCGCTGTTCGCCGGCACCGGCATCGATCCGGCCGGCCAGGTGATTTCAGTCGCCGACCGTTTCATCAACCTGCAGCCGCAGACGGCGGGCGGCCTCGACTTCGGCCTGAACTGGGCGCTGCGCGGCACGCGTTTCGGCAATTTCAACATCGATCTCAACGCGACCAAGCTGCTGGAGTTCACGCGCGATCCGGGGCCCATCGTCAACGCGCTGTACGCGGCCCGCGACGCGGGAACCATCGACGCGAACACGCCGCTACCGGATCCGACCCGGCTGATCGGCCAGAACGGACGCCCGCAATGGCGCGCGAGCGGCGCGCTGACCTGGAGCCGCGGCCCCTGGCGCGCGGGCATCTCGTCGCAGTACATGAGCGGCTTCGAACAGCCGGATCTGCTCGGCGTCTCCGGCGCGCCGTTCAAGGTGGAGCACCAGCTTCTGACCAACCTCTACGGCCAGTACCGCTTCTACAACGAAACCACGCTGCGCGTCGGCGTGCGCGACGTGACCGACGAGGGGCCGTCGCTCGCCGACGGCGGCTATCGCGGCTCGCTGCAGAACCCGTGGGGACGCTACTGGTATGTGAGCATCAGCAAATCGTTCTGAGGGAGCACGGCAGATGCGCGGATCGAGCGGAGCGGCCCTGCGCCGGATCCTGGTGTGTGCGGCGGCAGCGCTGCTGTCGTTCCCTGCGGCGTCGGGCGCTGCCGCCGGCGTCGCGACGGCGTTCTCCAGGACCGCCTGCCCGCCGGCGGTCGCGGCCTCCGCCGACTGCAGCCAGGCGCGCGACGAGAACGGCGCCTGGCTGCTCGTCGCGATGCCGCGCCATTGGAACCGGCGCTTGCTCGTGCATGCGCACGGCGGCCCGCGCCTCGGCGAACCGCGGGCCGGCGACTCGGCCGAGGACCTGGAGCGCTTCGCGGTGCTGGTGCGGGCCGGCTATGCCTGGATCGGCTCGACCTACCGCCGCGGCGGCTACGGCGTGCGCCTGGCGGCCGCCGACGTCGACAACAGCCGTCGGCGGTTCTGGGCGCAATGGGGCCGGCCCGAACGCACGGTGCTGCACGGCCAGTCCTGGGGCGGCAACGTCGCGGCCAAGGCAGCCGAGCTGTACGCGCTGGACGCGGACGGCCGCGCCGATTACGACGCTGTGCTGATCACCAACGGCGTACTGTCCGGCGGCACGCGCGCCTACGGGTTCCGCGCCGACCTGCGCGCGATCTACCAGTATTACTGCCGCAACCACCCCGCGCCGGGCGAAGACGTCTATCCGCTGTGGCAGGGCCTGCCCGCCGCGGCGCGCATGGACCGGGACGAACTGCGCCGCCGCGTGCAGGACTGCACCGGACTGGACTCGGCGCCGGCGCAGCGCACGCCGGAGCAGGCGTCGCGGCTGCGCGACATCCTTGCGGTCAGCGGGGTCGCCGAGCGCGAGCTGCTGGCGCATCTGGCCTGGGGCACCTTCCATTTTCGCGACCTGGTGCAGAAACGCCTCGGCGGACGCAATCCGTTCGACAACACGCAGACGCGCTACCGCGGGTCGCGCGACGACGTGGCGCTGAACGCCGGCATCGAACGCTTCTCGGCCGATCCGCAGGCCCAGGCGCAACTGGCCTATGACGCCGATCTTTCCGGGCTTATCGTGCTGCCCACCTTGACCGTGCACGCGCTGCACGATCCGGTCGTGTCCGCGGCGGCCGACGGCGACTATGCCGCGACGGTCGCGGCCGCCGGCCGCAGCCGGCTGCTGGCCCAGGTCGCGACCGACGAGTACGAGCACAGCCGGCTCAAGGACGCGACCTATCTCGGCGCGCTGCAGGCGCTGGACGCCTGGCTGGACGGCGGCGTCCGGCCCGATGCGGCCGCGCTGCAGCGCCGCTGCCTGGCCTCGGCGCCGGACGCCGCGGACTGCCGCTTCGTGACGCCGTGAACGGCGGCGCGGCTATTCCTGCAGCGCGTGCAGCTTGCCGTAGACGTAGGCGTGGTAGGAGTCGAGCAGCGTGCGGTCCGGACAGTCGAAATAGCGGCCCTGGCAGCGGTCGCGCAGCAGCGCGTTGGCCTCGTAGAAATCGTCCTTGCGCAGGTCGGCGACGTCGAGCAGCAGCGAGCCGAGATAGATGATGTCGAGCACGTCGAAGTCGACTTTGCGCCGCAGCGGGAAATTCGACTTGAGCATGTAGTAGGTGACCTTGGTCGGATCGGTCACGCCCTTGGGCACGCGCTTGGTCAGCGAATTGATCGCGCCGTCGAACGAGGGCTGGTGGTCGCCGAAATGCATGAGCACCGTGCGCCGCTCGCTCGCGAACAGCTTCTGTTCGAGCTCGGACATGGCCTGCTCGGACTGCTCCAGCCGCGACAGGTAATTGCCGATGTTGAGGTTGAGCCAGCTGTCGAGCTGCCTGGGGAACAGCGGCTTGTTGTAGGGCGAGGGCAGCTGGCCCAGCGGCGTCATGTGCGGGCCGTGCTGGTGCAGGGTCAGCATGAACACGAACAGCGGCTGCTCCGGATGGTCGCGGCGCTCCTGCGCGACGATGCGGTCGAACACCTTGAGCAGGTCGAAGTCGGTCGATTCCCAGCCCAGGCCGTTGTCGCTGCCGTCGTAGAACTCGTCGAAGCCGTAGAAGCGGTAGGCGTTGCGCGCGTTGATGAAGCTGCCCGACATCGGGTAGATCACGAGCGTGCGGTAGCCGTTCTCTTTCATGACGCGCGGCAGGCTGTAGGCCACGCGCGGCGCGAGGTTGAACGGCGCGTAGAGGCCGGCGTTGCCGAACAGCACGTGCGCCATGCTGGTCAGGAACGCGAACTCGCTGGTCCAGGTGCCGCCGCCCCAGGTGTGTACCTGCAGATAACCGTGGGCGCGCGTGCGCTTGTCGTCCTGGAACAGCTTGCGCTTGCACAGCGGCAGCTTGCACACCGTCAGCATGGTCGGGTCGAACGTGCTCTCCTCGAGCACGACGACGATGTCGGGACGCTGGCGCGGATCGCCGCCGGTCGCGACCTGCTCGTTCCAGACCTGCTTCTCGGCCGCGCCCGCGACGAGCTTGGGCATTTCGATCTGGGTCGAATGGAACGAGATGAAGAAGTCGGTCAGGTAGCTCTTGTCGTTCATCGCCGCCCACATGCCCTTGCCGTAGACGGCGGCGAACGGGCCGTGCGGGTTCGACGCCTGGAACAGCGCGAACGCGCTGAGCGCGGCGACGACCGCGAGGGCGAGGCGGCGCCGCAGCGGCGGCCAGTCCGGCAGCACGCGCGGCGGGTCGATGCGCCAGATGCCGATCAGGCCCAGCGGCAGCAGGATCAGGCCGATGAAGCTCGCGATCAGCAGCACCGGATAGCGCAGGATGACTTCGAGCGTGTCGACGTTGACGAAATAGACCAGGTCCGGCGCGAGCAACGGCGTGGTCAGGTAGGTGACCTTGAGCACGCTGCTGGCCAGCAGCAGCGTGAACAGCCCCGCGGTCGCGAGCAGGCTGAAGGCGATGCGCCTGGTCAGGCAGATCAGCAGCACGCAGAGGCTGCCGCTGAGCAGTGCGGTGAACACGCGTTCCTGCGGAGTGCCTTCGCTCAGCGGTCCGTGCAGCAGCATCGCCGCATAGGCCAGGACCGCGAGCAGGTACAGCAGCAGACTGCGGCGGTCGAGCGGGTAGAGAAGGCGCATCACCGGTTCGGGCAGGCGGAACTGGCGCGCATGGTGCGGCGGCGGCCCAGGCAGGTCAATGGGCCTCGCCGCCCTCGACCAGCGCGGCCACGGCCGCGGCGGCGCTGCGGTTCGCGTCGCCGATCAGCGCCTTGTGCAGGCGCTCGAATTCGGCCACGAGCGCGACGCGGCCGGCGCTGTCGGCGTACAGCGCGAGCAGCGCGTCGGCCAGCGCCTGCGGCGTGCAGGCGTCCTGCAGTATCTCCGGCACGAGGTCGCGACCGGCCAGCACGTTCGGCAGCGAATAGCGCGTCGTGCGCATGAGCTTGAACCAGGTCACGATCGTGTAGGTCAGCGGCGCGACCTTGTAGGCGACGACCATCGGCCGTTTCGCGAGCATGGCCTCCAGCGCGGCCGTGCCCGAGGCGACCAGCACGAGATCGGCGGCGAGCAGCGCTTCGGCGGCGTGGCCGTCGACGAGCACGATGCTGCCGCGCGAGGCCGGGTCGGCGCTGCGCAGGTCGATGCCGAGGCCGTCGGCGATCTGCTCGAACGCGTCGCGGCAGGCCGGGCTGGCCATCGGCACGACGACCTGCAGCTCGGGAATCTGCTGCTGGCAACGCCGCGCCGCCTGCAGGAAGTCGGCGCCGAGGCGGCGGATCTCGCCGAGGCGGCTGCCCGGCAGCACGGCCAGCACCGGCGCTTCGGATGCGAGCCCGAGCGCCGCGCGTGCCGGCAGGCGTTCGGTCACGAGCGGGAAGCGGTCGGCCATCGGGTGACCGACGAACTGCGAGCGCACGCCGTAGCGCGCGTAGATCGGCGGCTCCATCGGAAACAGGCAGAGCACGAGATCGGCGCTGCGGCCGAGCTTGCGCGCGCGCTGCTCGCGCCAGGCCCAGATCGACGGGCTGACGTAGTGCGCGGTGCGCAGGCCGCGCGCCTTGAGCTTGCGTTCGAGCGTCAGGTTGAAGTCCGGCGCGTCGATGCCGATGAACGCCGCCGGCCGCAAGGCCGCGATCCGTCGCAGCAGGTCGGCGCGGATGCGCAGGAGTTCGGGCAGATGGCGCAGCACTTCGACGAGGCCCATGACCGCGAGCTTGTCGGCCGGATACCAGGCCTCGAGGCCGGCCTCCACCATGCGCGGCCCGCCGACGCCGACGAAGCGTGCGTCCGGCCAGCGTTCGCGCAGGCCGTGGATCAGCCCGGCGCCGAGCTGGTCGCCCGATGCCTCGCCGGCGACGAGCGCGAATACCGGCGCGCCGGCGGCCGTCTTCCCGGCCACGGGCTGCGGCGGCACGTCAGCGCACCAGCGAACGCTGGCTGCGGTCGATGAAATCGAGCATCAGGCGCACGTCGGGCGCATCGGAGGACGCGCGCGCGAGCTCCTCGCGCGCCTCGGCGAGCGGCAGGCCCGACTTGTACAGGGTCTTGTAGGCGCGGCGTATCGACAGGATGCGTTCGCTGTCGAAGCCGCGGCGCTTGAGGCCTTCGCTGTTGATGCCCTTGGGCTCGGCGAAACTGCCGGCCACGGTCACGTACGGCGGCACGTCGCGGTTGATGATGGAGCCCATCGAGGTGAACGCGTGCGCGCCGATCTGGCAGAACTGGTGCACGAGTGTGAAGCCGCCGAGGATGACCCAGTCGTCGACCGTGACGTGGCCGGCCAGCGACGCGGCGTTCGCGAAGATGACGTTGTTGCCGACGATGCAGTCATGGGCCAGGTGCACGTAGGCCATCAGCCAGTTGTCGTCGCCGATGCGCGTGACGCCGCCGCCGTCCTCGGTGCCGCGGTTGAACGTGACGAACTCGCGGATCACGTTGCGGTCGCCGATTTCCAGCAGCGAGCGCTCGCCGTGGAATTTCTTGTCCTGCGGCGCCGCGCCGATCGAGGCGAACTGCCAGATGCGGTTCTCGCGGCCGATGCGCGTCGGCCCTTCGATGACGACGTGCGGGCCTATCCAGGTTTCGTCGCCGATCTCGACGTCGGCGCCGATGACGCTGTAGGCGCCTACACTGACGTTGGACCCCAGGCGCGCGGCGGGGTCGATCACAGCGGTTGGGTGGATCATCAGTCGTTACGCTCCGCGCACAACAGTTCCGCCTCGGCGACCACTTTGCCCGCGACCAGCGCCTGGCACCAGAACTGGCCCATGCGGCGGATCATGCGCTTCTGCTCGACTTCGAGCACGAGCTGGTCGCCGGGGCCGACGATGCTCGTGAAGCGCGCCTTGTCGACCTTGACCAGATAGAACAGCGCGCTCGCGCTCGGCGACTCGATGTTGGTCAGCTGCACGAGCAGGCCCGAGGCCTGCGCCAGCGCCTCGATGATCAGCACGCCGGGCATGACCGGGTGGCCCGGGAAATGGCCCTGGAAGAACGGCTCGTTGATCGTCACGTTCTTGAGCGCGGTCAGGCGCTTGCCGGATTCGAACTGGGTCACGCGGTCGACCAGCAGGAACGGATAGCGATGCGGCAGCAGGTCGAATATGCGACCGACGTCCAGCGGCAAGGTCAGGCTGGCGTTCGAATCGTTCATGGAGCGGAATCCTTTTCTAGGGCTTTCAGACGGCGCGCCATTTCGTCCAGATGGCGGAATCGCGCCGCATTGCGGCGCCACTGGCGGTTTTCCTGGATCGGCGTGCCCGAGGAATATTCGCCGGCGGCGGTGATGGAGTGGGTCACCAGGGTCATCGCGGTCACGGTGACCCGGTCGGCGATGCTCAAGTGGCCTAGGATACCGGCAGCGCCGCCGATCAGACAGTAGCGGCCTATGCGCGCGCTGCCGGCTACGGCCGAGCAGCCGGCCATGGCCGTATGCGCGCCGACGTGGACGTTGTGGGCGATCTGGATCTGGTTGTCCAGGCGCACGTCGTCCTCGAGCACGGTGTCCTCGAGCGCGCCGCGGTCGATCGTGCTGTTGGCGCCGATCTCGCAGTCGTCGCCGATGCGCACGCCGCCGAGCTGCGGCACCTTGATCCAGTGGTCGCGCTCGAAGGCCAGGCCGAAGCCGTCGGAGCCGATCACGGCGCCCGGATGCACGAGCACGCGCCGGCCCAGGCGCACGCGCGTGACCAGGGTGACCCGTGCGACGAGGCGCGAACCGGCGCCGACCACGCAGTCGGGGCCGACGATGCAGCCCGGGCCGAGCGCGGCGCCGTCCTCGATCACGGCGCCGTCCTCGATCACGCAGAGCGGGCCGATGCTCGCGCTCGCGGCTACGGAGGCGCCGGCGGCGACGACGGCGCTCGGATGCACGCCGGCCGGCGCGTCGGCCACGGCCTCGAACAGCGCGGCGATGTGCGCGTAGGCGACGTAGGGATCGCGCGCGACGAGCGCGGCGCCGCTGCGCAGCGGCAGGTCGTCGGCGCGCAGCACGACGACGCCGGCCCGCGAGGCCTGCATCTGCGCGCGGTAATGCGGATTGGACAGGAAGCTCAGCTGGCCGGGACCGGCCAGCGCGAGCGTGGCCACGCCGTCGACGGTCTGCGCCGGATCGCCGTGGAGCTCCAGCGCGAAACGCCCGGCCAGCTCGCCGAGCGCCCAGCTCCGCGGCGCGGCGCTCATGGCGTGGCCCGCTTGGACTGGAAGTCGCGGCGCAGGCGTTCGAGCACCCGGTCGGTGATGTCGATGCGCGGGTCGGCGTAGACCACCGGACTCGGTACGACGAGGTCCAGCCCCTGCTCGCGTGCGTAGTCGACCACGGTGTTGTTGATCTCCTGCCAGCTCTTGTCGAGTTCCTGGTCGCTGCGGCTCTTGAGCTCGGCGCGCAGTTCCTCGCGCGTGCGCTTGACGCTGCGCTCCAGTGCGTCGATCTCGCGCTTCTTCGCGTCGGCGTCGGTCTTGCTCAGCAGCGCGCCGTCGCGTTCGAACTCGTTCTTGAGGTCGTTCAGCCGCGTCTCGTCGCGCTTGAGCGCTGCGTCGCGCGCGGCGAACTCGCGCTGCAGCTTGTCGCGGCCGGCCTGGACCTGGGGCGCGTTGTCCAGCAGCCGCTTCATGTCGACGTAGCCCAGCTTGCTCTGCCCCAGCGCCGCCAGCGGCAGCAGGGCCAGAACGAGCGCTAGTCGACGTGCTGCGGTTGCGTGCTGGCCCACGCGTGTCCTCCGTTCTTGCGTTCGCTGCGGCGGAGCGGGGCTGGCCGGTCCGCCGTCGCTGCGATGATGCCAGTTTCGATCAGAACTGGGTGCCGAAGGAGAACTGGATCGACTCGGTCTTGTCGCCGTCCTTCTTGCGCAGCGGGCGCGCCACGTTGATCGTGATCGGTCCCACCGGCGCCTGCCACTGCAGGGCCAGACCCGTCGATGCGCGCAGCTCGCCGGCGTCGAAGTCGCCGAAGG
Organism: Tahibacter caeni; assembly: GCF_024609805.1. Classification (GTDB taxonomy): domain Bacteria; phylum Pseudomonadota; class Gammaproteobacteria; order Xanthomonadales; family Rhodanobacteraceae; genus Tahibacter; species Tahibacter caeni. Next base: position 12,817 of record NZ_JANFVR010000077.1, read on the forward strand.
ACTTGTACACGTTGCCGACGTCGACGAAGGCCGAGATGCGCACCGAGTCGCTGTCCTTGGCGAACGGGGTCGGCAGGATCAGCTCGGCCGTGCCGAGCACCTTGAACGCGCCGCCGAGCGGCTGGCAGTAGTCGCTGAGGATGCTGACGCGTTCGCACGGACCCAGCGTGTTGTCCTCGAAGCCGCGCACGTCGCGCACGCCGCCGGCGTAGAAGTTCTCGAAGAACGGCAGGCCGCCGATGCGCAGCGGGACCTTCTCCGGCGAATTCGGATCGTAGCGGCCGGTCGCGTCGCGGTAGGAATCGCCGTAGCCGAGGTTGCCCGACAGCAGGAACGTGAACTTGTCGCTGAGCGGGAAGTAGTGCACGCCCTGGTAGTAGAGCTTGTAGTACTCGAGCGTCGAGCCGGGCAGGGCGATTTCGGCCGAGATCGACTGCAGGCCGCCGCGCGTCGGCGTGAAGTACTTGTTGCGCGTGTCGTGGGCCCAGGACGCGGTCAGGTTCCAGGTGTGGATCGTGCGGTGGTCGAGGTCGGTGATGTAGCGGATGATGTTCGGCGGCGTGTAGCCCTCGAACGTGTTGATCTTGGTCTTGTTGAGGCCGAGCTGGAACTGCACCGAGTCGGTCTCGCCGACCGGCACGCCGACGAAGGTCGAGAACGCGGCCGTGTCGGTGGAGTAGTTCGCGATGTTCGCCTCGCTCTGGTCGAGGTTGCGCACGCTCGCGTTGTAGCCGAGCGCGATGCCCGAGTCGTTGAGGTAGGGCTGGGCGTAGCTGACGTCGTAGCGCTTGAGGTAGGAGCTGCGCTGCACTGTCATCGCGACGCGGTCGCCGGTACCCAGGAAGTTGTTCTGCGAGACCGACACCGAGGCGATGAGCTTCTGCACCTGCGAATAGCCCAGGCCGAACAGCAGGCTGCCGGAGGGCTGTTCCTCGACCGTCACGACCATGTCGACCTGGTCTTCGCTGCCGGCGACCTTCGGCGTCTCGATGTTGACGTTCTTGAAGTAGCCGAGGCGCTGCAGGCGCACCTTGGACCGGTCGATGGCCGCCTGCGAATACCAGGAGCCTTCGAGCTGGCGCATCTCGCGGCGCAGCACCTCGTCCTCGGTGCGCACGTTGCCCTTGAACGTGATGCGGTTGACGTACACGCGCTTGCCGGGCTCGATGTAGAACGTGACCTCGACGGTGCGCCCTTCCTTGTCGGTCTTGGGCACCGGCGTCACTTCCGCGAACGCATAGCCGATGTTGGACAGCACCGAGCTCATGGCCTTGGCGCTCTGCTCGAGCTTGCGCCGCGAGAACGTGTCGCCGGCCTTGGTCTTGAGCAGCGCGCGCAGGCTTTCCTCGGGCAGGATCAGCTCGCCGAGCAGCTTGATGTCGCTGATCGTGTAGAGCTGGCCTTCCTGCACGTTCGCGCTGACGTAGATGTTGCGCTTGTCCGGGCTGATCGAGACTTCGGTCGATTCGACGTTGAAGTCGGCATAGCCGCGGTCGAGGTAGTACGAGGCCAGCTTCTCGAGGTCGCCGGACAGCTTCTCGCGCGAGTACTGGTCGTCCTTGGAATACCAGGAGGTCCAGTTGGTCGTGTCGGACTCGAACTCGTCGCGGATCTCCTTGTCGCTGAAGACCGTGTTGCCGACGACGTTGATGTGCTTGATCTTGGACGCCTTGCCCTCGGCGATCACGATGTTGATGTCGACGCGGTTGCGGTCGAGGTTGGTGACCTTCGGCGTGATCGAGACGTTGTACTTGCCGCGGTTGTGGTACTGGCGCGTCAGTTCCTGCTGCACGCGGTCGAGCTGCAGGCGGTCGAAGGTCTCGCCTTCCTCCAGGCCGATGCCCTTGAGGCCCTTGCGCAGCTCTTCTTCCTTGAGCTCCTTGTTGCCCTTGAGCGTGATCTTGGAGATGGCCGGGCGTTCCTGCACGGTCACGACGAGGATGTCGCCCTGGCGCGTGAGCTGCACGTCGTTGAAGAAGCCGGTCTTGAACAGCGCGCGGATCGCCTTCTCCGCCGTGTCGGCGGTCACGCGGTCGCCCTTCTCCACCGGCAGGTAGGTGAACACGGTGCCTGGCGCGATGCGCTGCAGGCCGTCGATGCGGATCTCCGAGACGACGAAGGAGTCGAACGCGTGGGCCTCGGCGGTGAGGCAGGCGAGCAAGAGCAGGGCGGCGATACGCTTCATCGTCAATCCGTCAGGGTTTTCTTATTGTGCGGCGGGCGCTTGCCGCGGTTTGTTGTAGTGCCGGTCCAACTGCCGGTCAGGACAGTAGCCGGTGCACGATGTCGTTGTAGAAAGCGAGTCCCATCAGGGCGGCAAGCAGCACCAGGCCGGCATACTGGCCGGCGATCAGCGCTTTCTCGCTGAGCGGGCTGCCCTTGATCGACTCGATAAGGTAATACACGAGGTGACCGCCGTCCAAGATCGGAATCGGCAGCAGGTTCATGATGCACAGGCTCAGCGAGATCAGCGCCAGGAAATAGCAGAACCAGGCCACGCCGCGCTGGGCCGAATCGTTGGCCACGGCCGCGATCGTGATCGGGCCCGAGATGTTCTGCAGCGAGGCCTTGCCGCTGAACATGCGGCCTATCATCTCGAGCGTCTTGCGCGTGAGGTTGCCGGTCTCGCGCAGCGCGGCCGGCACGGCGGCCAGCGGACCGTAGCGCAGCAGCGCGTCGAACGGCGGTTCCACGTATTTGGGCCCGATGCCGATGCGCCAGACCGGCTTGCCGTTCTCGGTCTCCCGGCGCGGGGTCAGGGCGACCTGCTGCGGCTCGCCGGCGCGCACGATGTCGAGCGCGAGCGGCGTGCCCGCGGCGGCCTGGACCTGCTCGACGAAGCCGTTCCAGGTCGCGATCGGCTTGCCGTCGACGCCGACGAGCTTGTCGTCGACGCGCAGCCCGGCGGCTTCGGCGGCGCTGCCGGGCCTGACCTCGCCGACGAAGAACTCGGTCGGCATCAGGAACTTCGGCGTCAGGCCGATCTCGCGCATCGCGCCGAGCTCGTCCTTGTCGGCGGCGATCGTGCCGAGCGGGAGCCGGCGCTCGGCCGTGCGGCCGTCGGCGCCGGTCACGCGCACCGCGACGTCGCGCCGGTCCAGCGCGTGGCCGAGCAGCACGAGATTGGCGTCGGTCCAGTTCGACACGGATTCGCCGTCTATCGCGTCGATGCGGTCGCCCGCGGCGAAGCCGGCGACCGCGGCGAGGTTGTCGGCGCGGCCGACGACGGGCTGGTAGTCGGGCTTGCCGATCACGAACATGGCCCAGAGCGCGACCACTGTAAACAGCAGGTTGAAGGCCGGGCCGGCGGCGACGACGAGCATGCGCTGCCAGACCGGCTTGGCGGTGAAGTCGCCGGCGCGTTCGGCCGGGCTGACTTCGACTTCGCGCGAATCGAGGAACTTGACGTAGCCGCCGAGCGGGATCGCCGAGATGCAGTATTCGGTGCCGTCCTTGCCGATGCGGGTCCACAGCGGCTTGCCGAAGCCGATCGAGAAGCGCAGCACCGTGACCCCGAAGCGGCGCGCGACCCAGTAGTGGCCGAACTCATGGAAGGTGACCAGCAGGCCGAGCGTGACCGCCAACCACCAGATGGATCCGAGAACGTTGCTCATGCGGGGCTCAACAGTGCAGGCGGCGCATCATACGTTGGGCCGCAGCCCGGGCGGTTAAGTCCGTCTGAATGAGCTGGTCCAGACCCGTGACGGGCTCTGCCGGGATCGTGTCGAGGCAGGCCTCGATGACCTCGGCGATCGCGAGGAACGGCAACTGGCCGTCGAGGAAGGCCGCCACGGCGACCTCGTTGGCCGCATTCAGCACGGCCGGTGCGGTGCCGCCGCGGCGCAGCGCCGCGTAGGCCAGCGCCAGACAGCGGAAGGTATCCAGGTCCGGCGGCTGGAAATCCAGCCGCGCGAGCGCGATGAGATCCAGCGGCTTGACCCCGGCGTCGATGCGTTCGGGCCAGGCCAGGCCGTAGGCCAGCGCCGTGCGCATGTCCGGATTGCCGAGCTGGGCCAGCACCGAACCGTCGGCGTATTCGACCAGCGAATGCACGATGCTCTGCGGATGCACGACCACGTCGATGGCGTCGGGCGGCGCATCGAACAGGAAATGCGCCTCGATGACTTCGAGGCCCTTGTTCATCAGGGTGGCCGAGTCGACCGAGATCTTGCGGCCCATGCGCCAGTTCGGATGGGCCACGGCCTGTTCCGGCGTGATGCCGGCGAGGTCGGCGCGGACCTTGCCGCGGAACGGCCCGCCCGAGGCGGTCAGGATCAGCTTGCGCACGCCGCAGCGGGCCGGCGCCTCGCGCCGCGTCGCCGCCGGCGGCGGCAGGGACTGGAACAGCGCGTTGTGTTCGGAGTCGACCGGGAGCAACTCGCCGCCGCCTTCGCGCAGCGCCGCGAGCAGCAGCGGCCCGGCCATGACGATGGCTTCCTTGTTCGCGAGCAGCAGGCGCTTGCCGGCGCGTGCGGCGGCCAGGGTCGATTCGAGTCCGGCCGCGCCGACGATCGCGGCGACGACCGTGTCGCACAGCGGCGAGGCGGCGGCCTCGGCCAGCGCCG
>NZ_JANFVR010000078.1 GCF_024609805.1 Tahibacter caeni
GCCCGCGGTCGCCGGCAGGCCGGCGCGGCGCCTCGCCGCGGCGGCGGCCGCAGCAATCGGAGCAGGCAATGAGCAGCGTAGATTTCACCTCGTTTCTGAAGCTGATGGTGCACAAGAAGGCCTCGGACCTTTTCATCACGGCCGGCGTCGCGCCGTCGATGAAGGTGCACGGCCGCATCAGCCCGATCACGCAGAACCCGCTGACGCCGCAGCAGTCGCGCGACATGGTGCTGAACGTGATGACGCCGTCGCAGCGCGAGGAGTTCGAAAAGACGCACGAATGCCAGTTCGCGATCAGCGTGACCGGCGTCGGCCGCTTCCGCGTGTCGTGCTTCTACCAGCGCAACTGCGTCGGCATGGTCCTGCGCCGCATCGAGACCAAGATCCCGACGATCGACGAGCTCGCGCTGCCGGCCGTGATCAAGACGCTCGCGATGACCAAGCGCGGCATCATCATCTTCGTCGGCGCGACCGGCACCGGCAAGTCGACCTCGCTCGCGGCGATGGTCGGCTACCGCAACCAGAACTCGACCGGCCACATCATCACGATCGAGGACCCGATCGAGTACGTGCACAAGCACGAGGGCTGCATCATCACCCAGCGCGAGCTCGGCATCGACACCGACTCCTGGGAGAACGCGCTGAAGAATACGCTGCGCCAGGCGCCCGACGTGATCCTGATCGGCGAAGTGCGCACGCGCGAGACGATGGAGCACGCGATCAATTTCTCCGAGACCGGCCATCTCTGCCTGTGCACCCTGCACGCGAACAACGCGAACCAGGCGCTGGACCGCATCATCCACTTCTTCGGCGAGGACCGCCGCGAACAGCTGTTCATGGACCTGTCGCTGAACCTCAAGGGCATCGTCGCGCAGCAGCTGATTCCGACCCCCGACGGCAAGGCGCGCCGCGTCGCGATGGAAATCATGCTCGGCACGCCGCTCGTGCAGGACTACATACGCAAGGGCGAAGTGCACAAGCTCAAGGACGTCATGAAGGAGTCGACGAACCTCGGCATGCGCACGTTCGACCAGAGCCTGTTCGAGCTCTATCAGGCCGGCGAGATCAGCTACGAGGACGCGCTGCGCCATGCGGACTCGGCCAACGAAGTCCGTCTGCGCATCAAGCTCGCCCAGGGCGGCGACGCGCACACCCTGAGCCAGGGACTCGACGGCGTCGAGCTCATGGAGAGCTGAGCGCGCCATGGGCCCGATACGCCTGATCGACGTGCAGGACGGCCGCGAGCTCGCGCGCATCGAGCGCGCCGATCTCGATTTCCTGATCGACGTGCTCGAGGAGGAATCGAGCACCGACCACGACTACTTCGTGGATCGCGACACGCTGGACTATCTGGCCGAGCGCGGCGCCGAAGCCGCGCTGCTGTCGGCGCTGCGCCACGCCATGGGCGCGCGCGAGGAGATGGAGTTCCGCTGGGAGCTGGCCGACCAGTAGCGCAGGCCGCGCGCGGGGTCCCGGATCGCAGGAGCGCCGCGGCCCAGCCGAGCCGGTGGTCGGCCGGCGAAAAAACGCCTGCTTCTGCCGCGCCGCAGCCGCATACGGCCTTCGCCCCGGCGGTCGACCGCGGGCAGCAAGGCCCGCACGGCCGGCGCTGACGTCGGCCGGAGCGGCGGCCGGATCACGGGACGGCGGAGTTCCCGGCATCGAAAAAAACCGGGCACGAGGCTGCGGCAATCGCCGTTGATGCGGCGCGCAGGTTGGTCGTCGTGTTCACGCCGGATTCTTCGCTGATGACCGTGCTCACCCGCCGCCGCGCCGCGCCGGCGACCATCGACGTGCTCCGGCGCGTACTCGGCGATGTCGAGAAGGCGGCCGACGTCGACGTGCTGCGCGGCGTGGAAGGGCAGGCGGCAGGACGTTACTTCGCCGTTTTCGGCGAGTTGCTGCCGGAAGGATTCGACTTTGCGGCGCGGACGCGCCGTCCGCCGCGTGACCCGGTGAATGCCCTGCTGTCGCTGGGCCATACGCTGCTGCACCAGGCCGCCCATGCGGTGCTGCTGGCCCGCTCGCCTGAATCCGCGGCTCGGCGTCTATCACCAGCCCCGCGGCACGCATGCCGCGCTCGCCTCCGATTTCGTCGAGCCGTTCCGCTTCATCGTCGAACGCCAGGTGCCGAGTCAGCTCAACCGTAGCGAGTTCCGCGCCGACGATTTCGTCCTGCGCGCCGACGGCGCCTGCTGGCTCGCGCCGCCGGCGCGGCGCGGCTTCATTCTGGCCATGCAGCAGCGTTTCCAGGCTCCGCTGCGCGCCAATCATGCGGCTCAGGCGCTCGGCCTCTACGGCCAGTTGCAACAGCAGGCCAGCCGTCTCGTGGCCGCCTTCGATGGCCGGCAGCCGTTTGCGGCGCCGCGATTCCGATGAAGTGCTATCTCGTCGCCTACGATATCGCCGATACCCGCCTGCGCGAGCAGATCGCCCGGCGCCTGCTGCGCGACGGCCTGCGCGTGCAGGAGTCGGTGTTCGAGATCACCGTCAGGAGCGACGCCGCGTTCCGCCGGCTGGTGCAGGATCTGCATGCACTGTGTCCGCCGCCGTTTCCGGGGCAGTTGCGCTGGTACGGGCTGAACCGCGACGCCTTTGCCGCCGCCGGCGCGATCGGCGCGCCGGCGCCGTGTCTGCCGGCCGCGGCGGTCGTCGTATGATCCGCGCCCGGTCGCGACGGAACACTCCTGCAGCAACCGGTTTCCGTGCCGTGCCAGGAACGCCGATCATGCGAAAAAAGTTCACGGCGACAGCCTGTTGCGCCGTTATCGTCACTGCCTGCGACAAGAACGGTTGGTGCAGCTTTGACAACAGAGGATTATTGGGATCGGAATACCCCTTGGCCCCGGCAATCCGGGGCGCCGCTGTTGCGGCGCGCCGGAGGTCGGTGCAAACATCGCGCTACCTCCTTGCTCCGATTGGCGAAAAAAGGAGTGCCGCTGCAGCGGCTTGGCCGCAGAGGCCATTGAGACGGATGGCAGAGAGCCTCTGAAAATCTTCGGCAGCACGGCTGCAGCGGCTTGGCCGCAGAGGCCATTGAGACCGCTGCTGTTCGACTCGCCCCATGGCAAGTTTCAGGCTGCAGCGGCTTGGCCGCAGAGGCCATTGAGACATGCGGCCGTAACGCGCCTTCAGCGGGCGGATGTGAAGCTGCAGCGGCTTGGCCGCAGAGGCCATTGAGACTTTATGCCTGAGCAGGGTGAGCCAGTCACCCGGGATGCTGCAGCGGCTTGGCCGCAGAGGCCATTGAGACCCAACGCGGCGGCAGTGCTGGCAGCGACGGTCTTGCTGCAGCGGCTTGGCCGCAGAGGCCATTGAGACCTGGTGATATGCACGGTGAAGAGGCGTTCAGGCGGCTGCAGCGGCTTGGCCGCAGAGGCCATTGAGACCTTTTGTAGCCCGGCTTGATGCCGCCCGGCCCGATCAGCTGCAGCGGCTTGGCCGCAGAGGCCATTGAGACCAAGGCAGCGCCGAAGGCGTCGACTTCGGCTTTGGGCTGCAGCGGCTTGGCCGCAGAGGCCATTGAGACTCCTTCTTGTCCTCGAGGTGGCTCTCTTCCTCGCTGCAGCGGCTTGGCCGCAGAGGCCATTGAGACCTTCCAACCTGTGTCAGAGAGAGTGAGGTTCCACGGCTGCAGCGGCTTGGCCGCAGAGGCCATTGAGACCGAACATTCTCCCGTGAATCTCGCAGTAGAACAGCTGCAGCGGCTTGGCCGCAGAGGCCATTGAGACTTAAATATTGAAACAAACTCTCAACCAGTTTTGCTGCAGCGGCTTGGCCGCAGAGGCCATTGAGACCGCACGCGGGTGCCACCATCGGCGCCCTCGAAGTAGGCTGCAGCGGCTTGGCCGCAGAGGCCATTGAGACTGAAGGTATAGGCGGTGTCGGCCATCGGGCCGGCTGCAGCGGCTTGGCCGCAGAGGCCATTGAGACGTCGAGCGGGTTCGGCAACAGGCCGTAGATGTAGTCGCTGCAGCGGCTTGGCCGCAGAGGCCATTGAGACAGTACGGTTCGCAGGACGGGATGATGATGCTGTTCCGGCGCTGCAGCGGCTTGGCCGCAGAGGCCATTGAGACTCGGGGCAGAACACGTCGTCGCGGCCGAAGGTGCGGGCTGCAGCGGCTTGGCCGCAGAGGCCATTGAGACTAGTGGTTGATCGGGACGCAGCAGCCGCCGCCGACCGGCTGCAGCGGCTTGGCCGCAGAGGCCATTGAGACAGAATCACCCACTGGTCGAGCTGACCAGCCGCGTTGCGCTGCAGCGGCTTGGCCGCAGAGGCCATTGAGACGGACAGCTCGGCTACCGTTTCCGCCGCGTTGACTGCGGCTGCAGCGGCTTGGCCGCAGAGGCCATTGAGACTTCACCCCCGATGAGGGAGACGAGAACGATGGCGGCGGCTGCAGCGGCTTGGCCGCATAGGCCATTGAGACTCGTAACGGTGCCGCGCACGAGCGACTTGATGTGGGCTGCAGCGGCTTGGCCGCAGAGGCCATTGAGACTTGAGGTCTGTCACCTTCTTGGCCAGATCTTCCACGGCTGCAGCGGCTTGGCCGCAGAGGCCATTGAGACCAACCAGGGATCCTCAGGGGCACAGGCACCTGGGGGCTGCAACGGCTTGGCCGCAGAGGCCATTGAGACCTTCAAGGAGAGCAACGTGGGCCTGTTTCGGGTTGGCTGCAGCGGCTTGGCCGCAGAGGCCATTGAGACTCGACGAAGTTCAGTGTGGCGACATCGGCACGGACGGCGCTGCAGCGGCTTGGCCGCAGCCCCCAATTAGAGACTCATGCCGGAACTTTGAGCGGGGAGATAGGCCCGAGCTGGACGGCCAGGCCGCAAGGTCATCGAGGACGGCGGCCCGACGGCCTGCCGGCCTCTGCGCAGCAGGCCGCGGCGGCTGGCGCCGCCGCCGCCGGGTTCAGCGCATTTCCACGGTTTCGTGCATGGCGACGCCGGCGTCGTTCGCGGTCAAGGTGAACGCGATGCGGGCGAACCATTTCTCGTACAGCGCGAACAGCTGTTTCTGCCCCTCGAGATCGGCGCGCTGCTCGGCCGGAATCAGAGCGCCCATCGCGTCGAACATGCCGCCGAAGCGGCCGTACATCGCGCCGGTCAGCTGCATGCGCAGGAACACCGGTTCCTTCGCTGCCGGCGCGGTCAGGAACGCGGAGAGACCGGCTTCCTCTCCGGCGCCGGCCGACAGGGCCAGCGCCTGGTTGTCCATGGCGAGGAACAGCGGCGGCACCGGCGGCGGCGCGAGGCCGGCCGGCAGCGCGACGGGCTTGCCGTCGGCGGTCAGCTTGAGGTCCTTGAGTGCGGGCAGCACGAGCTGGGCCATCGCGACGGCGCCGGCCGGATTGTTCAGCGCGACGACGAGCTTGCCGGCGACCTCGGGCTTTTCCTTGCCGGCGGCGAAATCGAGCTTGCTGAGCTGCACGCGCAGGCCGGCCAGGTCGCTGGCCGGCGGCGGAATCGTCGTGTCGAGGCTCTGCTTGAACTTGGCGAAGCCTTCGTTGAGGTCGGCCAGTTCGGCGCAGGCATAGGGCTTCTCGACGACGGCCTTGGCCTGCTTGAGCCAGAACGCCTTCTGCTTGAGCACGGGCAGCGCGAGCGCGAAATCGGTCAGGCCCTCGGCGGCGGCGGCGGTGCCGGGCGCGGCGACCAGGCTCGCGGCGAAGTCCTTGGCCAGCGCCGGCTCGAGCTCGAGCTGAGCGTGCACGGTCATGCGCTTGGGTTCGAGCTGCGTATAGCCGGCGACGAGGCGCGGGAACTTGGCCACGATGGAGCGCACTTCGGCCTTGCAGGTCGCGTCCAGCGGCGGCATGTCGCCGACGGTGCCCGCGAGTTCGCGGCGCAGCGGATTGGTCTCGTCGCCGAGGAAATCGACGAGACGCACGAAATCGACATAGCCCGAGCTGTACGGCAGGTAGCCGTAGCGCTTGTTCAGAGCGGCCAGGCTCGCCGGATCCAGCGGCTTGGCCGGACGCGTCAGGCCCAGCAGTCGCTTGCGCAGATCCTCGCTGGCCGCGGCCGGCGCGACGCTGAGCACGAGCTGCCCGTCGACGATGCCGAGCAGCAGCTGGGCCTTCTCGATCGGCAAGGTCCAGTATTCGAGCTCGCCGAGCCTGGCCGTCGGCAGCTGCGCGCCGGCCTTGGCCTCGACGCGGGCGATCGCCGCGCGCAGCTTGGCCGGGTCGGCCAGCTCCAGGCGCATCACCGGCAGCACGCCCACGCCGTAGACGGCCATGTGTGCGCTGCCCTTGATGCCGAGCGCCTCGGTGGTGCCGGCGCTGACGTGCCCGGAAACTTCGTCGAGCAGCGCGCGCGCGGCCTTGACCGGAACCGCGTTCGGCGCTTCGGCTTCGGCCTTGTCGAGCAGGCGCCGGTACATGGTCAGCGAGATCGGCCAGACCTCGCGCGTGGTCTGCGACCACTGGTCGATGACCGGCTGCGGCATGGGCTCGAGATTGGCGAAGACGTAAGGCGTGTCCGCCGGCACGAAGGCCAGCGGCGCGTTGGCGTCGGGCTTGCTGCCGCAGCCGGCCAGGGCCAGCAGCAGGGCGAGCGGAGCGACACGTCGGACGAGGGCGGACATAGGCATTCCCCAGGGTGGAAACACGGTGCGGACCGCGGGGCCGCACGGACGATTGCGCACTACAAACGACGGCGGCGGCTGCCGCCGAACGCGCCGTCAGGCGCCCAGCAGTTCGGCCAGCACCGCCATCCGCACGAACACGCCGTTGGAGACCTGTTCGAGGATGCACGATTGTGCGCCGTCGGCGACGGCCGAGGCGATTTCCACTTCGCGGTTGATCGGGCCCGGATGCATGACGAGGCAGTCCGGCCGGGCGATGCGCAGGCGGCGTGCATCGAGGCCGTAGCGCGCGTAGTAGGCCTGTTCCGACGGCACCTGCGCCTGCTGCATGCGCTCTTTCTGCAGGCGCAGCATCACGATGACGTCGACGCCGTCCAGTGCCGCGTCGAAGTCCTCGACGATCTCGCAGCCGGGCAGCGCGTCCTGGGCCGGCAGCAGGTTGGCCGGCGCGCAGACGCGCAGGTGGCCGACGCCGAGCGTGCGCAGCGCGTGGATGTCCGAACGCGCGACGCGCGAATGCAGGATGTCGCCGCAGATCAGCACGCGCAGCGCGGCGAAGTCGGGCCGGTGGCGGCGGATCGTGAACGCGTCGAGCAGGCCCTGGGTCGGATGCGCGTTGTTGCCGTCGCCGGCGTTGACGACGCTGGCCGAGCCGCGCACGTGGCGGGCGAGGAACTCGGCCGTGCCGTTTTCCTTGTGGCGCACGACGAACGCGTCGCAGTGCATGGCTTCGAGCGTGTGCAGGGTGTCGACGAGCGACTCGCCCTTGCTGGTCGAGGAATTGGCGATGTCGAAGTTGATGACGTCGGCGCCGAGGCGCTTGGCGGCCAGGTCGAACGAGGTGCGCGTGCGCGTGGAGTTCTCGAAGAACAGGTTGACCACGGCGCGGCCCTGCAGTAGGCCCAGCGCATGCCGGTCGGCGAGCCATTGCTCGCGCATGCGTTCCGCTCGGTCGAGCAGATGCAGGATCTGCGCGGCGGACAGATGTTCGAGGCTGATCAGGTGGCGCAGGCGGCGCGGCGTGTCGGGCGGGTCGGAAAGCGTCATGAGGGATCGGCGAGCCAGGTTTCGGTGATGACTTCGGCGGCCACCGCATCGATGTCGGCCACCTGTTTGCGCTTGGCCAGCCCGGCGGCGCGGCGCTGGGCGAAGCGCCGGGCGGCCTCGATGGAGCTGCGCCGCTCGTCGACGAGGTGCAGCGGCAGGCCGCAGCGCTTGACCAGGGCGGCGGCGAACGCGCGCGCGCCGCGGCTGGCTGGCTGCTCGGCGCCGTCGAGGGTCAGCGGCAGGCCGACGAGGAGCGCGTCGGGCTGCCATTCGCGTACCCAGCGGTCGATGCGTTCCCAGTCCGGGCCGTTGCCGCCGTTGGTGACCACGCCGAGCGGACGCGCCGTGCCGGTCAGCCGGTTGCCCAGCGCGACGCCGATCAGCCGGCTGCCGTAATCGAAGCCCAGCACGTTCATCGCAGCCCGAGCGCGCTGCGGCGCGCGTCAGCCTGCCGCATCGCGGCCGTCGGCGTGGCAAGGGGAGTGCGTGCTGCCGTATTCAGGCATGGCCGGCATAGTCGGTCAGCTGGGCCATGCTGCTGACGCCGAGCAGTGCTGCGGCGGCGTCCCAGCGCTCGTCGAGCGGCGTGTCGAACAGCAGCTGTTCGCGCACCGCCACCGTGAGCCAGGCATTGTCGAGCAGTTCCTGTTCGAGCTGGCCCGGGCTCCAGCCCGCATAGCCCAGCGCGACGACGGCATGCTCGGGACCTTCGCCGGCAGCCATCGCGATCAGGATGTCGCGCGAGGTCGTGACCGAGATGCGTTCGGAGATGCGGAACGAGGATTCCCAGTTGCCGCCCGGCGCATGCAGCACGAAGCCGCGCTCGGGCTGCACCGGCCCGCCGATCAGCACCGGCGCGTCGTTGACCTCGATGAGCTCCGAGGACAGGTTCATCTGCGCGAGCACGTCGCCGAGGCGGTATTCCGACAGGCGATTGACCAGCAGGCCCATCGCGCCGTCCTCGTTGTGCTGGCAGACGAAGGTGACGCCGCGCGCGAAATTGGGATCGCGCATCGCCGGCATCGCGATGAGCAGCTGATTGGATAACGAGGCGAAGGAACTCATGGGCGCCGATTGTAGCGGCATTTTCGAGCGGCATTCGCCGGCCGCCCGCTGCGCGCCCAGGCTGTGGCCGGTACTCATCGGCCGCCCCGCGCCTCAGCGGTTACGCAGCACGTCGCCGGGCAGGAATTGCCAGGTGCGCGTGATGTAGAGCTCGTCGATGTCCTCGCCGGTCTTCGGGATTGGCGGGAACGGCGCGGCCAGCTGCACGATGCGCTGCACGGCGTCGTCGAGCACCTTGTGGCCCGAGCCCTGGATCACATCCATGCGCTTGACGCTGCCGTCCTTGTTCAAGGTGACGGTCAGCAGCACGTCGCCGTGCAGCTGCTGGCGGCGCGCCTCGTCCGGATAGTTCAGGTTGCCGATGCGCTCGATGCGCGCGGCCCAGCCGGCGAGGTACGAGGCGTAGGCGTATTCCTTGGTGTTGGCCGACAGGAACTTCTTCTTCGGGCGCTTCGCGTAGGACTCGCGCTGGCGCTGGTATTCCTGGGCCAGCTGGGCCATTTCCGCGCTGTGCTCGACGAGCTCCTGCGCCGGCGGCTTGGGCAGGCTCGGCGATTCGGGCGCCTCGCGCGCGGTGGTCACGGCGAAGTCGGCGCGCTTCTGCGTCAGCACCTCGGTCGGCGTCGCCGGCTTGGGCTGCGGGGCGCCGGCGTCGAGCGGACGCGGCGCGACGCCGGGCGTGGGCTTAGGCACCGGGCTCGATAGCGGATCGGCCGGCCGGCGCGCCTCGTCCCGGTCGCCGCCGCCGGCGTTGCTGCTCTGCGCGAGGAAGTCGGCCTTGTCGGGTTTTTCCTTGTTCGTGGCCTGGATCAGGATCACGTCCAGCGCCGGCAGGCGCGAGGCCGGCGTCGCATAGGTGAACGTGACGCCGAGGATCACCACCGCGTGCGCGATCAGCGAGAACAGCAGAGTCACGCCGAAACGGTCGGCGCCGGACGCGGGTCGGGTCGTGCTCACGCGAGTTTGCTTTCGATGCAGTCGAACAGGGATCCGGCGATGTTAAGCCCGAACTGAGCGTCGAGCTCGCGGATGCAGGTCGGAGATGTGACGTTGATCTCGGTCAGCCAGTCGCCGATCACGTCGAGGCCGACGAAGATCATGCCGCGGCGCTTGAGCTCGGGGCCGACCTGGGCCGCGATCCAGCGGTCGCGCTCGGTCAGCGGCCGGCCTTCGCCGCGGCCGCCGGCGGCGAGGTTGCCGCGGAAGTCGTCGCCCTGCGGGATGCGCGCGAGCGCATACGGCACCGGTTCGCCGTCGATCAGCAGGATGCGCTTGTCGCCGTCGACGATGGCCGGCAGGTATTTCTGCGCCAGCGCGAACGCGCGGCCGTTCAGCGTGAGCGTCTCCAGGATCGAGTTCAGGTTCGGGTCGCCGTGTCCGGAGCGGAAGATGCCGCGGCCGCCCATGCCGTCCAGGGGCTTGAGCACGATCTGGCCGTGCTCGGCCGCGAAGCGGCGCAGCTCGCCGCGGTCGCGCGCGACCAGGGTCGGCGCGCAGCACTGCGGGAAGGACAGGGTGAACAACTTCTCGTTCATGTCGCGCAGGCCGCGCGGGTCGTTGACGACCAGGGTGCCGGCGGCCCGGGCCAGGTCTAGTACCATCGTGTCGTAGATGAACTGGGGGTCGACCGGCGGGTCTTTGCGCGCGAGCACCGCGTCGACGCCGGCCAGCGGCTGCCATTCGGCCGCTTCGAGCGCGAACCAGCGGTACGGATCGTCCTCGACGGTCAGCGGCGCGAGCCGGGCCCAGGCCTCTCCCTGGCGCACGGCCAGGTCGCCCTGGGTGCAGTAGCGCAGCCGCCAGCCGCGCCGCTGGGCCTCCAGCAGCATCGCCAGGGTCGAGTCCTTTTTGGGCGTAATCGTGGCGATGGGGTCCATCAGCACGACGAGGGTGCGGGCCATGCACGCGGGTCCTGGCAAAGGCGGGAAGTGCCGATGATGCCCGTGCAGGTGCCATCTGTACTAGCATCGCGCTAGACTCTCGCCGAGCGTGCGGGGAGCGCCGCCGGAACGAGGTTCCTAAGCGACGGCAGCAACTTAGGCGACGAACTTGACACGTTCGCTGACTAGCGGTTAAACAGCGGAAAAGCCCGGCTCCGGCGCCCCGTGCAGCGCTGCGGCAAGGTTGCAGAACGACGTCGCAGTGGTAATGGCAAGGCTCGTGCATGGGGATTCCCCCGTGCCGCAGAACGGTGGCTTGGAGGGTACGTGGAAGACGCGACGAAATCGGGCAGTCTGAGCGGCATGAAGGTGATGGTCATCGACGACTCGAAGACCATACGCCGCACGGCCGAGACGCTGCTGAAGAAGGAAGGCGCCGACGTCGTCACCGCGACCGACGGCTTTGAGGCGCTGGCGAAGATCTCCGATCACCAGCCGCACATCATCTTCGTCGACATCATGATGCCGCGGCTCGACGGTTATCAGACCTGCGCGCTCATCAAGAACAATCAGATGTTCAAGGGCACGCCCGTGATCATGCTGTCTTCCAAGGACGGTCTGTTCGACAAGGCCCGCGGCCGCATAGTCGGCTCGGAACAGTATTTGACCAAACCGTTTACCCGGGAAGAGCTCCTCGGCGCGATCCGGCGCCACGTGGATCTGAAAGCGTGACGCCACAGCGGCAGCTTTAGGGGGTAACGCCATGGCGCTCACAGGGGGAAGCGATGGCTCACATTCTGATCATTGACGACTCGCCGACCGACATCCGCGTCTTCACGACGCTGCTGGAAAAGGCGGGTCATCGCGTCAGCAGCGCGGCCAATGCCGAGGACGGCATAGTCGCGGTGAAGCGCGAGCGGCCCGATCTCGTCATCATGGACGTGATCATGCCGGGCATGAACGGCTTCCAGGCGACTCGAACCTTGAGCCGCGACGAAGCCACGGCGCATATTCCGATCCTCATCGTGACGACGAAATCGATGGAGACGGACCGCGTCTGGGGTCTGCGCCAGGGGGCGAAGGACTTCGTGACCAAGCCGGTGAGCGAGAAGGAACTGCTCGCCCGAATCCAGACCCTGTTGCCGAGTTGAGCCTCGACCCCATGTCTGCAACGACCGACACGCTGCAACTGACTCCGTTCGAAGTGCTCGCCGACTACGAGCGGCGCAGTCTTGCGCACATTGCAGGCATGCCCGAGGAAGTCGAGGCTTCCGGCCTCTGGCGCGGCATCGGCTTCCGCGTCGGTACGCGCTACCTCGTGTCGAGCATCGCCGAGGTCAACGAAATCCTGACGTTCCCGCAGCTGACCGTCGTGCCGGGCACGCGGCCGTGGCTGCTCGGCGTGGCCAACGTGCGCGGCAACCTCGTGCCGATCGTCGACCTGCGCAACTTCGTCGAAGCCGAGCGCAGTGCGCTGGCCGACTCCAGTCGCGTACTCATCATCCGCCAGCACGGCGGCAGCGTCGGACTGCTCGTCGACGAAGTGCTGGGACAGCGCAATTTTTCCGACGAACAACGCGCCGAGGCGGAAGCGGAATCCGACTCGCGCTATGGCCGTTTCGTACCCGAGCGCTACCAGTTGGGGGACGTGTTCTGGGGGCTGTTCAGCATGACAGCGCTGGTCCGCACACCGGAATTCCTGCAAGCATCGGCGTAATCCCGCGCGCGGTCCAGCCACCAAGACGCGGGGCGAACTCATTGGCTGTTGAGGTGAAGGCATGAGCACAACATCGGGGGCCGTCAAGGAACGTGCGTCGGGCACGAATACTTGGCTGATCATTCTTCTGCTGCTGGCACTCGCCGTGGCCGCAGTCGACTTCTTCCTGCTCAACAAGAAGAACAACGACGACCGCCAGGCTGTGGCGCTGACCACGCAGATCCAGGTGTTGTCGCAGTCGATCGCGAAGTACGCCTCCGAATCCGCAGGCGGCAACATCGACGCCTTCAAGGAGCTCGAGGCGACGCGCAACAACATCGACAAGTACATCCAGGCGCTGAACCGCGGCGACGAAAAGGAAGGCATGCCCGGCTATGCCGAGGAAGCCATCGTCACCAAGCAGCTGCAGGAACTCAGCCGCGCCTGGGCTTCGCTGAACACCAACGCGACGAAGATCCTCGGCAACAAGGAGCTCGTGCTCAGCTCCGCCGCGACCGCGAGCGACTTCTCCGGCCAGATCCCGATCCTCAACTCGCGCATGGACGAGGTGGTCAACATCCTGACCAACCGCAGCGGCTCGACCCAGCAGGTGCAGATCTCGATGCGCCAGATGCTGCTGGCCGACCGCATGATCCGCCGCGTGCAGGAAATCCTGCTCGGCGGCCAGGGCGCCCAGTCCGCGGCCGACGGCTTCTCGCGCGATGCGCGGCTCTACGGCGCCGTGCTCAACGGCCTGATCAACGGCTCCCCCGACTTCAACATCAAGGCGCTCGACAACGCCAACGGCCGCGAGATCCTGACCGACATCTACGCCAAGTGGACCGGCATGGCCGAGCCGGTGCAGAAGATCCTCGATTCCGCCTCCAGCCTGCAGGAAGTCAAGGAATCCGCCGACAATATCTTCGGCGACTCGCAGACCGTGCTGTTGCGCGCCAACGACGTCGCGACGAAGATCGGCGAGTTGTCCAACAAGCGCCTGTTCCCGAACGTCTGGTGGGGCCTGATCGCCGCGGCCGTCGCTGCCGCGCTGCTCGTCATCCTGCTGATCGCCCAGGCGCGCGACCAGCGCCGCCGCTACTCGGTCACGGCCGAACTGAACCAGCGCAACCAGGAAGCCATTCTGCGGCTGCTCGACGAAATGGGATCGCTCGCCGAAGGCGACCTCACTGTCAAGGCGACCGTCACCGAGGACATCACGGGCGCGATCGCCGACTCGGTCAACTTCGCCGTCGAAGCGCTGCGCTCCCTGGTGACCACCATCAACGAGACGGCCGTGCAGGTGTCGGCCGCCGCGCAGGAAACGCAGGCGACTGCGATGCACCTCGCGGAAGCCGCGGAACATCAGGCGCAGCAGATCACGTCCGCGTCGGCGGCGATCAACGAAATCGCCGTGTCGATCGACGAGGTGTCGAAGAACTCCGCCGAATCGGCCGACGTGGCGCAGCGCTCGGTGCAGATCGCGTCCAAGGGCGCGGCCATCGTGCGCCAGACGATTCAGGGCATGGACTCGATCCGCGACCAGATCCAGGAGACGTCCAAGCGAATCAAGCGTCTCGGCGAGTCGTCGCAGGAAATCGGCTCGATCGTCGAACTCATCAACGACATCGCGGAACAGACGAACATCCTCGCGTTGAACGCCGCGATCCAGGCGGCTTCGGCCGGCGAGGCGGGCCGCGGCTTCGCGGTCGTCGCCGACGAAGTGCAGCGACTCGCGGAACGCGCGTCGAACGCGACGAAGCGAATCGAAACGCTGGTGCAGACGATTCAGTCCGACACCAACGAAGCGGTCAGCTCGATGGAACAGACGACTGCGGAAGTGGTCGCCGGCGCCCGGCTGGCCGAGGACGCGGGCCTGGCCCTCGGCGAGATCGAAAAGGTGTCGAACGACCTCGCCGACCTGATTCAGAACATCTCCGAGGCGGCGCGCCAGCAGTCGGCTGCTGCAACGAACATCTCGGCGACCATGAACGTGATTCAGGAAATCACGACGCAGACCTCGCTCGGTGCGAGCCAGACCGCCGAATCGATCGGCAACCTGGCCCAGCTCGCCGCGGATCTGCGCCGTTCGGTAGCGGACTTCAAGCTTCCGACCTGACGGCGGACGCTTGCCTGACGATGAGGTGATTCGGCGCGCATGGCCCTTGCGATCGGTAATTGGTCGGCGCTCTCTGCCTTGCCGGGCATGGACGATGCCGAATTCGCGCGCTGGGCGGACATGCTCGAACGGCGCACGGGTGTCGTCGTGCCGCCGGCGCGCAAGCCGTTCCTGGTCACGGCCGTCCGCGGCCGCATGCGCGAGACCGGCCACGAGCGCTTCGACGACTATTACCGCGATCTGCACAAGGTCCCCGAGGGCGCGATCGAGTGGACCACGCTGGTCGACCGCCTGACGGTCCACGAGACGCATTTCTTCCGCCATCCGCCGTCGTTCGACCTGATCGCCAACGAGTGGCTGCCGCGCCTGGTCAAGAGCGGCAGCCAGGGCGCGCTGCACGCGTGGAGCGTGGGCTGCTCGACCGGCGAGGAGGCGTACACCTTGGCGATGGTGCTCGACCGCCACGTCAGCGCGTTCAACGACGCGCGCGTCTATTTCGGCGTCACGGCGACCGACGTGAGCCAGCCGGCCCTGTCGGTGGGCCGCTCCGGGCTGTATCCGCGGACCAAGTTCGGCGAGATCCCGCCCGACTACCGCGAACGCTATGCCGAGGAAATCGACGCCGACTCGTTCCAGATCAAGGAGACGCTGCGCAAGCGCGTCGGTTTCGCCCAGTTCAATCTGCTCGACGTGGCGCGCGCGCCGCTCAAGCGGCTCGATCTGATTTTTTGCCAGAACGTACTGATCTACTTTGCACGGGATCGTCGGCGTGAGCTGCTTGGCGCGCTGGCGGGATTGCTCAAGCCCGGCGGTCTGCTGGTGCTCGGCGCCGGCGAGGTCACCAGCTTCGCCCATCCCACCTTGAGCCGCGTGCCGCACCGGCAGGCGCTCGCCTTCCTGCGCAACCGTTGAGAGAAAAGCGCATGAGACTGCAAGACGACATCGACTTCACCACGCTCAACTGGGTCAAGCAGGAGCTCGACGAGACCCTGAAGCAGGCGCGCCAGGCGCTCGAGGCCTATGTCGACGATCCCGCCGACTCCA
Organism: Tahibacter caeni; assembly: GCF_024609805.1. Lineage (GTDB taxonomy): Bacteria > Pseudomonadota > Gammaproteobacteria > Xanthomonadales > Rhodanobacteraceae > Tahibacter > Tahibacter caeni. Next base: position 15,441 of record NZ_JANFVR010000078.1, read on the forward strand.
GCCTCATGCGCTTCTGCGCGACCTATCTGCATCAGGTGCAGGGCACCCTGCGCATGGTCGAGCTCTACGGCGCGTCGATGGTCGTGGAGGAAATGGAGCGTCTCGCGCAGACACTGCTCGACGGCGAGATCCGCCAGAAGGAAGAAGCCTATTCGGTGCTGATGCGCGGCATCGTGCAGCTGCCCGACTATCTCGAGCGCCTGCAGAGCGGCCACAAGGACATTCCGATCGTCCTGCTGCCGCTGCTCAACGACCTGCGCGCCGTGCGCGGCGAGGAGCTGTTCTCCGAAAGCGTGCTGTTCTCGCCGGACCTGAGCCTGCCGCTGCCGGCCAGCGCCGACGGCGCGGCGCAGCCGCTGCCCGAGGGCGAACTCAAGCTCACCGCCGGCCGTCTGCGCACGGCCTACCAGGTCTCGCTGCTGAAATGGCTGCGCGCGTCCGATCCGCGCCTGGAGACCGACAAGCTCATCGACCTGCTCGGCCGCGTGCGCGCGATCAGCCATGCGGTCGAACCGCGCCGCGTCTGGTGGATCGGCAGCGCCGTGCTCGAAGGCGTCGGCGCCGGCGCGATCGAGGCGAGTCCCGCGGTCAAGCTGCTGTTCGGCAAGGTCGACCGCGAGATCAAGCGCCTCGTCGACGCGGGCGAAGCCGCGTTCCAGTCCGCGCCGCCGCGCGAGCTGCTGAAGAACCTGCTGTATTACGTCGCTCACGCGAACGGCGAATCGCCGCGCCTGGCCGAAGTGCGGCAGGCCTTCCGGCTGCAGTCGCTGCTGCCGAGCGAGAAGGAACTCGAACACGCCAAGGGCTCGATCTCGGGCCACAACCGCGCGCTGCTCGACACCGTGTCGCTCGCGATCAAGGACGACCTGCTGCGCGTCAAGGAAGCGCTCGACATCTTCCTGCGCGCCCAGGGCAACGATCCGGCCGAGCTCATGGCGCAGGTCGACGTGCTCGACCGCGTCGGCGACACGCTCGGCATGCTCGGCCTCGGCGTGCCGCGGCGCGTCGTCGTCGAACAGCGCGGCATCGTCGAGGAAATCGCCAACAAGACGCGCTCGCCCGACGAGAGCACCCTGCTCGACGTCGCCGGCGCGCTGCTCTACGTCGAAGCCTCGCTCGACGACCACATCGAGCGCCTCGGCGCCGACACGCCCGAGGATACCGGCAGCGGCGGCATGGAGCTGCCGAAGGCCGAAGTGCGCAAGATCCTCGATGCGCTGATGAAGGAAGCGACGACGAACCTGGCCCAGGCCAAGAACGACATCGTCGCGTTCATCGAGTCGCCCTGGGATCACGCCAAGGTCGAACAGATCCCGCGCCTGCTCGACGAAGTCTCCGGCGCGCTGCGCATGCTCGACCTGCACAAGCCGGCCGAGCTCATGCACGGCCTCGTGCGCTTCATCGAGGTCGAGCTGCTGCGCTGGCGCCGCGTGCCGACGGCCGAGCAGATGGACAAGCTCGCCGACACGATCGCCTCGATCGAGTATTACCTCGAAGCGACGCGCGACCAGCGCGCCGGCCGCGAGAAGATCCTCGACGTCACGCGCGAAAGCCTCGAGGCGCTCGGCTACTGGCCGGTTCCCGAGGACGACGGCGACGCGCCCGAGCCGCCGCCGACGCGCTCGCCGCTGCCGCCGAGCGGCGAAAGTGCCGCGCCGCCGATCGCCGCGGCTCCGACGACGCCGGCGTTC
>NZ_JANFVR010000079.1 GCF_024609805.1 Tahibacter caeni
AATCCGCGGCCGGCCGGCGGCCGCGCCTCCGCGCGGCGTCGCCGTGGTTGCCGGCGCTAGTCGCGCACGATCGCATCCAGCGATTCGAGCAGGTAGTACCCCTCGCGCTGCCCGGCCGGTTCCGCTTCCTGCCACCGCGCGCCGACCCGGGCCCGGCGCCTCGGACGCACCGCGGCGAGCGGATCGGCCTCCGACAGCCGCGTCTTGCTCGCCGCGCCGCCGCCGAAGAACAGCAGCCCGGTGAGCCGCTCGATTTCGGCGACCGGTACCTGGAACGTCTTGAAGGCGCCGAACGGCTGCTCGCCGGCCGCCTCGACGCCGTAGCGCGCCACGACTTCGCTCTGATCGAGCAGATAGGCCGTCGCGAACAGCTTGCCGCTGTCGTTCAGCGCGGCGACCACCTTCCAGAAACGCACCGGATACTGGATCTCGCCATGGCGTTCCCAGACCGGATCGTCGTCGTCGAGCACCGGCCCGGTCAGCACCTGGGCGCGGAACGCGCGGTCCTGGATCGACTCCTCGAGCAGATAGCGCTCGATGCCCTGCCACAGCGTCTTGCTCTGGTTGAAGCGCGCATGCTGCGGCGTGCAGTTGGACCAGTGGCAGGTGTCGGCGGCGGAGATCAGCGCGTCGCGCCGCGTCGCGCCGAATTCGAGGTCCTCGCGCCGCGTCAGGTGGCCGCGGTCGAACTGATTGCGCGCGTAGTAGAAGTTCGCGACCTGCGCCTGCTGGCGGATGCGCGGATCGGTGCGCCAGACGTCGGGCGGCCGCGACAGATCGAAACGGCCGCCGAAGTCGATGTTGGCCGCGCTGTAGATCGCGAAGCGGCGCTGCGCATGCATGACGACGCTGAAGTTGTGGTACTTCAGCACGAACTGGTTGGCCGGATCGAACGGATCCGCGATCAGCAGCGGCTCAGCCTGGCCGGACAGGCCCGGACCGAGCTCCGGCAACAGCACCTGCAGGCCCTCCTGGCCCGGCGCGAGAAAATCTTCCGCATAGCCGCGGCGATCGTCGTAGCGCGCGTTGAACGGCACGTCGACGGTCTGCACCGCCTGCGCCGAAGACCGCGCGGCTTCGCCGACGAGCTCGCGCACGACGCTGCCGACAGCCGGCATCGGCAGCAGACGCGCCGAGCCCGCGGTGTCGATGCCCAGGCGCACGACGACTTCGCGCGCCGCAGGAACGGCAGCGGATGCATCCATGACGGTAACTCCGGCGAAGGACGACGCTCGATTCCTGCGCTCAGTCGGCAGGTCCACCACGGCCTGGGCGACCCGACCGGCCGGCGCCTCGATGCGCGCGGTGCCCGGCGTCGCGGCGAACACCGGCTGCAGCAGCGGATGGGCGGGATCGCTGGACTTCAGCGAGTCGACGATGCGCGACACGCGTATGCCTTCGTTGGCGATCCAGCGGATGTCCTCTTCCTTGTCGCGCGAAGGATCGAAGTCTCGGCCGGAAATGGTCTGTATTCGCCCGTCGCGTTCCTCGGGCACGCCGCTGTGATGCAGCGCGACGACGAACCAGTCGTTGTTGAACACCGGCGAGCCGGACGAGCCGCCGAGCGTGTCCGTCGAATACCAGAGCACGTCGGTGTCGCGCTTGATCAGCTGGTTCTCGCGGATGCAGAGCTGTTTGCGCTCGCCGCGCGGGTGCTGGACGATCGTCAGCCATTCGCCCTCGCTGACCTTGCCCAGCGCCGCGACGAGCGGCAGACAGCCGTAGCTCGACAGCGCGGAAGGGCCGTTCTCGGCTTTCGCGCGCACGGCGACGACAGTGAAGTCGAGCTGCTCGGAGGTCCGGAACAGACGCTCCGGTTCGAGCGCGAACGTCTCGAAGCTCTGCGGATTGCCGTCGACGTCGAGCTCGTAGCCGAAATGCGCTTCGGAACGCTGCGCCTGCCGGGCATCCGGCAGCACGTGGTTGTTCGTCAGCAGCACGCCCGGCGCGATCAGGAAGCCGGTGCCCCAGCCTTCGAGCCGGCCCGAAGCGGCGCGGATGGCGACGCGCGCGACCGCCCGCGCCGCGCGTTCGCCGCGCGCGAGATAGTTGACGTCCTGCAGTTCGTTGCCGGCGATGATGCGTTCGAACGACAGCGTCGATTCGCGCGTGTCCCCGAGGCTTTCGCGCAGGAATTCGCGCCGCTCGTCGAGATGGCGGCGCGTCTCCAGTTCCGCCGGCGGCTTGTCGCGAGCGTTGTCGGCGAGGCGCCGGAGGTCGGTGGCCCCCTGGCGTTGTTTGGCTTTGGCGATCTGTTCCAGCAAGGCGTACATCGGATGCTCCTCCTGTCGGCCGGTACATCGGCGGCGACGCGGCATTCGCGCGTCCGCGGGCGATTCGTTGCCGGACGCCGTCGCGGCGCCGCCGTTCGTCGGATACGGAGCGTCGAGCGCTGCAGTTCTCGCACCTGTGCGCACGAACGTACGGCGGCCTGCACGCGGCCGGCGCAGCGCCCCTTGCAAAGCGGCGCGCCGCCGCCATCTGCCGCGCATCGATTGACTTTTCGGCAGCGCCTCGCGCAGAGTGCGCCGCCTTCGCCGGACCCCGACCATGACCCGCACCACGATGCCGCTGCTGATATTGCCGAACGACCTGCACGACCGTGCGGGCCGGGTGCGTCCGCAGGTCTGTCGAGGCAAGCGCCGGTCGGGCTGATCGCGCGTTTCCCGCAGTCATCGCAGGCACCCGCAAGGGTGCTTTTTTTTGTTCCGAATTTTCCGTCCGACCGCAAGAAACCCGAGGAGAACGTGTCGTGAATACCGCCGCGCCGGAGTCGCAAGCCTAGCCGTACGCCCTGCAGCCAACCGGGGCGTACGGCCCTTCGTCGTTGGCATTGCCTGGATACGTGTATGAACGCTCTTTCCCTTTCCCGCTGGCGCAACCTCGGCATCATCGCCCACATCGACGCCGGCAAGACCACGCTGACCGAACGCCTGTTGTGGAAGACCGGCGCCATCCATCGCATGGGCGAAGTCCATGACGGCGCGGCCACGACCGACTTCAGTCCGCTCGAACGCGAGCGCGGCATCACCATCGGCGCCGCCGCCGTGCAGGCGCAATGGACGCCGGCCGGCGGCCAGACGCATCGCCTGACCCTGATCGACACGCCGGGCCACATCGATTTCGCGATCGAAGTGGAGGGTTCGCTGCGCGTGCTCGACGGCGCCGTCGCGGTGTTCTGCGCCGTCGCCGGCGTGCAGCCGCAGTCGGAAAGCGTCTGGCGCCAGGCGCGCCGGCACGGCGTGCCGCTGATCGCGTTCGTCAACAAGATGGATCGCGTCGGCGCGGATTTCGACGCCGTCGTCGCGCAACTGCGCGAACGCCTGCAGGCGAATCCGTGGCCGCTCGGACTTCCGCTCGGCGCCGAAAGCCGGCTGCACGGCTGGGTCGATCTCGTCGGCGAACGCGTGCTGCAGTGGCGCGACGACGGCAGCGAAGCGGCGCAGCCCTGGACGGACGCTCAGGCGGCCGACTTCCGGCCGTTGCGCGAGCGCCTGATCGAAGCCGTCGCCGAGCACGACGACGCGCTGGCCGAAGCCTGGCTAGTCGGACGCCGCATCGGCACGGCCGAGCTCAAGGCCGCGCTGCGCCGTGCGACGTTGCGCGGCGCCGGCGTGCCGGTGCTCGCGGGTTCGGCGTTCCGCACGAAAGGCATGGACGGGCTGCTCGACGCGATCGTCGACTATCTGCCCTCGCCGCTGGATCGTCCCGCCGTGCAGGCCGACAGCGAATCCGGTCCGCAGTCGCTCGCGCCGGATCCGGACGGACCGCTGGCCGGCCTCGTGTTCAAGATCGTGCGCCAGGAACACGGGCCGCTGAGCTTCGTGCGCCTGTACTCGGGCACCTTGCGCGTCGGCGACACGGTGTGGGCGTCGCAGCGCGGCCGCACCGTGCGCGTCGGCCGTCTGCTCGTCATGCAGGCCGATCGCGGCCGCGAGGTCGAGCAGGCCGTCGCCGGCGAGATCATCGCCGTGGCCGGCTGGAAGGACGCGATCGGCGGCGAGACCGTCGGCGCGCCGGCGCAGCGCTTCGCGCTCGAGCGCATCGAGGCGCAGCCGGCCGTGCTGGCCTGGCGCGTCGCGGCGGCGAAGCCCGGCGACCTGATCCGGCTCAACCAGGCGCTCGCGGCGCTGGCGCAGGAAGACCCGACCTTCCGCATCGGCAGCGACGCGGAGACCGGCGAAACCCTGATCTGGGGCATGGGCGAACTGCATCTGGAGGTGAAGGTGGAACGTCTGCGCCGCGAATGGCAGCTCGACCTGCGCACCGGCGCGCCGAGCGTGGCCTACCAGGAAACGCCGCGGCGCGAGGTGCGCCGTATCGAGGGCAAGGTGTCGCAGCAGAACGGCGGCGCCGGCCAGTTCGCGCGCGTCGTCATCGACCTGCAGCCGCTGGCCGGCGGCGAGATCGAGTTCGCCGACCAGACGCGCGGCGGCGTGATTCCGCGCGCGTTCGTGCTCGCGGCCGAGAAAGGCCTGCGCGCGGCGCTCGCGGAGGGTCCGCAAGGCCATCCGGTCGTCGGCCTGCGCGCCGTGCTCGTCGATGGCGAGACGCACGTGCGCGACTCGTCGGAGCTCGCGTTCCAGCGCGCCGGCGCGGAAGCGCTGCGGCTCGCGCTCGCGCAGGCCGGCACGCAGCTGCTGGAGCCGGTCATGCAGCTGTCGGTGGAAACGCCGGCCGCCGCGCTCGGCGACGTGCTGGCCGACCTGCAGCGACGCCAGGGCCGCATCAGCGCGATCGGCGACGAAGGCGGCCGCCAGGTCGTCGCGGCGTTGGCGCCGCTCGCGCAGTTGTCGGGCTATGCCACGGCGCTGCGTTCGCTGAGCCAGGGCCGCGCCGCGGCCAGCGTGCAGTTCGCCGGCTACGAGCCGGTACGCGCCGCGTCGCGCTCGGCGCAGGCGGCGTGAGTCCGTCATCGGCGGGCCGGCGAAGCCGGCTCGCCGACCGGCCGCGATCGCATCGTGCGCAGAAGGAACCGGGCCGGCGCAACGCCGGCCCGGCATTCGCCGGCGCGAAACCGCGCCGTCCGCCGCCGTCACGGCGTCAGCACCACCTTGCGGCAATCTTCCTGCTTGTCGCTGAAGATCGCGTAGCCGCGCGCCGCCTCGGCCAGCGGCAGCCAGTGCGTGATGATCACGGTCGGATCGAGATCGCCGTTCTCGATGTGCTGCAGCAGTTCCGGCAGGAAACGCTGCACGTGGGTCTGGCCCATGCGGAAGCTCAGGCCCTTGTCGAACGCGTCGCCGAGCAGGAAGCCGTGCAGCCAGCCGGCATGGACGCCGGGAATGCTGACGATGCCCCCGCGCCGCGTCGCCGCGATGCATTGCCGCAGCACGAAGCCGCTGCCGGCCTCGATCTTCAAGGTGGCCAGCACGGTCTCGGTCGTGCTGCCCTTGGCTTCGAAACCGACCGCGTCGATCGACGCGTCGACGCCTCGGTGGCCGGTCTGCGCGATGATGGACTCGGCCGGATCGCCGACCTCGTCGAAGTCCAGCGGTACGACGCCGTAGGTCTCGCGCGCGAAATCGAGGCGGTACTGGTGGTGGTCGATCATGAAGATCTGCTCGGCGCCGCGCAGCCGCGCGCAGGCCGCGGCCATGAGCCCGACCGGACCGGCGCCGAAGATCGCGACGCGCGACCCGGGCCCGACTTCCGCGTTCAGCACAGCCTGGTAGCCGGTCGGCAGGATGTCGCTGAGGAACAGCACCTGCTCGTCGCCGAGGCTGCCGGGCACGGCGAACGGACCCACGTTGGCCTTGGGCACGCGCAGGAACTCGGCCTGCCCGCCCGGCACGCCGCCGAACAGATGGCTGTAGCCGAACAGCGCCGGCGGCGGCGTGAGCCCCTTGCGGTTCAATGCCGAGCCGGGGTTGTCGCCGCTGGCCTCGCAGCAGGCGAACTGCAGGCGCGCGCAGAAGAAGCATTGCCCGCAGGCGATCACGAACGGCACGACGACGCGATCGCCCTTGCGGACCCGCGTGACCGCGGGTCCGGCGTCCTCGACGATGCCCATGAACTCGTGGCCGAGGATGTCGCCGCTCTTCATCGCCGGGATCTTGCCGCGATACAGGTGCAGATCCGAGCCGCAGATCGCCGTCGCCGTGATGCGCAGGATGACGTCGTCGTCGTGCTGCAGCGCCGGATCGGGCACGGTCTCGACGCGCACGTCCTTCGCGCCGTGCTAGGTCAGGGCCTTCATCGCGGTCTCCTCAATGCCGTGCGCTGCCGGGCTTGGCCATTTCGGCGTGCCGCGCGGCGAGGCGCTCGCCCGGCGTGAGGTTGGCCATCGCGACGGCGAGCTTGTTCTTCCAGCCGGCGACGACGTCGGCCTCGCCCTCGAGCATCGCGTCGTAGCCGATGCGCGCGACCTCGGCCGGATCCATCTTCTTGCCGGTCCCGAGCTTGGTGTCGAGCAGGCCGGCGCGTTCGAAGAACTCGGTGTCGGTGACGCCCGGCATCAGGCACGACACCGTCACGCCGGTGTCCTTGAGCTCGTCGCGGATCGCCAGCGCGAACGAATCGACGAAGGCCTTGGTCGCGTTGTAGACGGCCTGATAGCTGCCGGGCTCGAAGCCGGCGATGGAACCGGTGATGAGGATGCGGCCTGCGCCGGCGCGGCGCATGCCGTTGCCGATCGCGTGCAGCAGCGCGACGGTGCCGCTGACGTTGGTGTCGATGACGTGCTGAATCGCGATCGGATGCTGGTCGAGGAACGCGCCGCCGAGACCGTGCCCGGCGTTGGCGAACAGCAGCGCGACCGGACGTTCGCCAACCGCATCGAGCAGCTGCCGCACGCCGGCCGGCGTCGCGAGATCGGTCTCGACGGCGATGACCTGCGCGCCGAGCGCGCGCAAGGTCTGTTCTGCGTCGGCGAGCGCGCGGTCCGCGGCGACGACGAGATCGTGGCCGTCCTGCGCGGCGAGCTTGGCGAGCTCCAGCCCTATGCCCGAAGACGCGCCCGTGACGAGCGCAAGCGAACGAGAAGTGGCCATGTGATGTCTCCTTGTGTGATGCGCCGTCGATGGGGCTGCCGGAGCAGACCGGCCGCGACGGCGCGGTGCGACGTGAGGCGAGCCGCGAAGCTCGCGCGAGCGATCACGCAGGCAGTGGCAACACGTATGCCAACGCGTGACTTTCCGGCGCGAATGAGGCGATTCCGCTCGTGCGACGCCGGCAGCACACGGTTCGCGCAGCGCCGTTCACGGGCCGACTACGGCAGGACTAGAGAATGCGAAGCGCCGGCGACGCCGCGAACGGAAGATTTCGGATGCCGATGAAAAAATTCGCCGAGATCGTTGCAATGCAACGGACCTGCGCGACCGCGCCGCGGCAGTCGCCATGGACCGACGCCGCATGAGCGCCGCGGCGGAAACGCCGGCCGCCGGCGCCGGCATCATGGCGCGCTCGGCACGGCTGCTGCGCTTCGCGTCGCGCTATCGGCACCTGGCGGGCGCGGCCGGAGAAACCGGCGCGCGCGAGGACGCCGACGCCTTCGTCGCCGACATCCAGCAGCTCGGCCCGGCCTTCATCAAGATCGGCCAGACCCTTTCGGTACGCCCGGACCTGCTGCCGCTGCGCCATCTGCAGGCACTGCAGAAGTTGCAGGACGACGTGCCCGCGGAGAATGCGGCGGCAATCCGCACGGTGATCGAGCGCGAGCTCGGCGGGCGCGTGTCGAAGGTGTTCGCGACGTTCGACGAGCGCCCGCTGGCCGCGGCGTCGCTCGCGCAGGTGCACGCGGCGACCTTGCGCGACGGCCGCGAAGTCGTCGTCAAGGTGCAGCGGCCCGGCATCGCCGAGAGCGTCGACAGCGACCTCGCCCTGCTGCGCGGCTTCGCCGACGCGGCCGACCGCTACACCGACCAGGGACGCCGCGTCCGCTTCGGCGACTGGGTCGAGGAAATGGCCGAGACCTTGTCCGAAGAGCTCGACTACCGGCTCGAGGCCGCGAACATGCGCGCGCTCGCGATCCAGCTGCAGGACTATCCGAACCTGTTCGTGCCGGCGCCGATCGACGCGCTGAGCACGCGGCGCGTGCTGACGATGCAGCGCGTGCACGGGCGCAAGATCGGCGAGCACCCCGGCCTGCAGCGGCTGGAGCATCCGCTCGCCCTGCTCGCGCGCGATCTCGTGCGCGCCTATCTCGACCAGATCTTCATGCACCGCCTCGTGCACGCCGATCCGCATCCGGGGAACCTCATGCTCTGCGGCGACCGCCTCGCGCTGATCGACGCCGGCATGGTGCTGCGGCTCGCGCCGCGCACGCGCGACGACCTGTTGTCGCTGATGCAGGCCACCGTCGAAGGCGAGAGCGAACGCGTCGCCGCCATGATCGCGCAGATGGGCGAACGTCTCGCGGTGTTCGACGAGCGCGCCTGGCAGCGCCGCTGCAACCGGCTGGTGCTGCGCTATTGCAGCCAGTCCGTGCACGACGACCTCGGCGCCGGCGAGCTGCTGCTCGCGCTCGCGCGGCAGAGCGTGGAATCCGGATTGCGGCCGCCGCCCGAGCTCGCCGCGCTCGGGCGCACCCTGCTCGCGCTCGAAGGTTCGGCCAAGCGCCTCGATCCGGCGCTGCGGCCGAATGTCGTCGTGCGTGAGCGGCTGGACGATCTGCTGCGGCACCGGCTCGGCGAGGAGTTCTCGCGCAAGCGGCTGCGCAGCCGGCTGCTCGAGCTCGCCGAATTCGGCGCCCGGCTGCCGCAGCAGCTGCGCGACGCGCTGGAGCCGATCGCGCAGAACCGGCTGCGCGTGCGCATCTCCGGACTCGGCGAGGCGCGCCTGCTGGAAAACCTGCAGAAGATCGCCAACCGCATCAGCGCCGGCCTGATCTCGGCCGGCCTCGTCGTCGCCGCCGCGCTGACCCTGCGCATCGAAGCCGGGCCGCGCCTGCTCGGCTATCCGGCGCTCGCACTGACCCTGTTCCTGACCGCATTCGGCCTCGGCGCGGCGCTCGTCGTCAGCGCGCTGCGTTCCGACCGGCGCAAATGAGGGGCGGCCGCATCGGATCAGGCGTCGGCGTTCCACTGCGGCCGGTCCACCCGGCCGCCGGCGCCTTCGCAGGACTGCGCGACGGCGCCGATGAAAGCGCCGTTTGCGCCGGCCGCATCGACCGCCACGTCGCGCGTCGTGGCATCCAGCGGCAACACTACGGAAAAGACCGTGCCGTGCTCGGCGTCGGAGCTCACGCTGACGTCGCCGCCGTGGCCGCGCGCGATCTCGCGCACGATGAACAGGCCGAGGCCCAGATGCGGCCCGGACTTGGCCGTCGAGCCGCGCGCGGCCGGCGAGAACAGGCCCGCGCGCTCGGCTTCCGGAATCACCGGTCCGCGGTTGTGGACCGACAGCACGACGCTATCCTGGTCTTCGCGCAGCGCGATGCGCACGACGCCGGACGGATCGCCGTGGACCGCCGCGTTGCGCAGCAGATTGGACACGAGCTGGCCGAGGCGCGCCTTGTCCCAGTTGCCGACGTGCGGGCCGGCGGCCTCGAGCGCGAAGCGGTGCGCCGGAAACTCCGCGGTCACTTCCGATACGAGCTCCGCCGCGAGCGCGGTCAGGTCCATGCGGACGGGCTGCACGTTCATCGGACCGCGCAGGCCCGACGCGGCCACGCTCATGAGGTCGTCGACCATCGGTACCATGCGCGCGAGCGAGCGGCGCAGCTGGCCCAGGGTCTCGTCCTCGCCGACGGACGGATGCCGGTAGGCCAGGATATGCGAGGCCATCGACGCAGTCTGCAGCGGACCGCGCAGATCGTGCGCGACGATGCCCATGACCAGCGCGCGGTCGCGCTCGGCGGCCTGTGCGAACGCGAGCACCGCGTCGGCGGTGATGCGGTCGAGCGATTCGTTGAACATCAGCAGGTCGTCGAACGCGCCGGCGCTGCGCACGAAGCCCGCGCCGGCCCAGAGCCGCAGAACGACCGCGCGCAGCGCGCGGAATTCGGAGATCAGCGCCACCAGCGACAGCCCGGCGGCGTGCCGCTGCAGGCCGTGCTCGGAACCGCCGGCGCCGCGCGCGTCGGGGCGCTCCGCCGGCACGGCGGCGAACGGTTGCGGCGGCGAGCGCATGTCGTCGACGACGGCGTCGAGCAGATGCCCCGCATGCTCGCGCAACTCCGCCGCGGAGACCCGACCGTCCAGCGACGGCAGCATTTCGGCGAATTGCTGCCACGTGTCGACGATGCGGTCGTGGTTTCTTGCAATGAACTCTGCCAGACGCACGGACCAGCCTCCTCGCGTGTCGTTATGTCGTGATCCCGCGACTGCCCATCAAACCCAACACGCGAAACGACGTCAACGGGACTGATGGTTCTCCCGGATGCCGCCGCCGGATCGCCGACGCCGGCAGCGGTCGCAGCAAACCCGCCGGCGTCGACGATCGATGAATTTTTTACACACGTGACGGCATAAGTTTCCGTGCCGCGGCGAAACCGCTGCGGACACGGTATTCAGGAATGTCCTTTCCCCGCGCCGGCATGCCGGAAACGTCGCGGCCTTCCGGGACTGTAAGTCCGGTCCGAACGGAACGATACCGCAAGAAACGTGCCCGCCGCGCCCGCGGCGCCGTTCAGGATCTGCGCAGAGACGGCAGCGCGGTCGCCGACGCGCGCAAACGCCTCAGTCCGCCTTCCTGCGGACCACGCTGATCGTGCCGTCGACTTCGAGGAATGCGCGATGCACCTCGTCGCGGTCGAGGATGCCCTCGGCGCGCAGGGCCTGTTCGAGATCGGACTCGGGCACGTTGTTGCGCCGCAGGGCGTCGCCGAGCAGGCGGCCGTCGCGGACGAGCACGACGGCCTCGCCCTCGATGAGCTTGTCGACCGCCTTGAAGCGCGTCGTCAGGAAGCCGACGAGGTAGTTCAGCGTGATAAGGGTCGCCGAGGCGACCAGCGCGCCGACGACCGACTCGTCGCCGCCGGTCAGCGCGCCCTGGGTCGATTCGCCGATCAGGATCACGACGACGAGATCGAACGGCGTGAACTCGCCGACGGTGCGTTTCCCCGACATGCGCACGAGCACCATGATGGCGACGTAGACCAGCGCGGCGCGCGCGACGAATTCCCAGGCGCTCAGTTCGGTCGAAAACACGGGCTTCTCCTTACGGTGTCGTGAAGGCCGTCCGCCGGCGCGCGCGTCCGTCAGAACCACTTGCGGTAACGCGCCACGGCGATCGACGCGGCGGCCAGCACCGCCATCGCCGCGACGGCGGTCCAGAAGCCGGTCGCCTGCGTCTTGAAGAACGGCGCATCGAAATTCATGCCAAGGATGCCGGCTAGAACGGCCAAGGTGCCCACGACGACGGCGATGAACGACAGCAGGCGCATCGAGGTGTTGGTCTGCAGCGCGACCTGGCTGCTGAACAGCTCGAAGCTGCCGACGACGAGGTCGCGCGTGTTTTCGACCATGTCCATCGCACGTTCGTAGCGCGTGTCGAGCGCGGCGAAATGCGCGTTCGCCCGGTCGCTTTCGCTGGGCCGGAAGTCCGGCCGCGACAGCGCGGAAAACACCGCGCGATGCGGCGCGAGCATGCGCCGCAGCCGCGACGCGGCCTTGCGCAGCCGGCGCAGCTCCGGCAGCGAATCGCGCTTGCGCTCGTCGAGGATGCCGACTTCGAGACGTTCGACCGCGATCTCGAAATCGGCGACCGCGCCGAAATAGGTCGTCAGATGCCAGTCCAGCAGCGCCGCGACGAAACTCTCGGCACTAAGGCCGCCGATGTCCGAGCCGGCCGCCTCGCGCTCCAGCAAGGTATCCAGGAACGGAATCGGCTCGTCGTGCAGGCTCACGACGGCGTTGCGCATGGCCACGAGCGTCAGCACCTGACCGTTCAGTGCGAGTCCGTCGTTGCCGCTGACCGCCACGACGCGCACCCAGAAGAAATCGCCGGACTTGCCGAGAAGCGGCGTCGTCGCCGTCGAGCGGGCTTCCTGCTCGGCCGCGCCGGGAAGCGCGAGCGCGGCCCAGACCTCGTCCACGGTCGCCGGATCGGGACGGGTCAGATCGACCCAGAGCAGATGGCGGTCCTGCAGTTGCAGCTGCGCGAGATCGCCGCACCTGACGCTGCGGTCTTGGCCGCGTGCGTCGAACAGCCGCGCACGGCAGCTGGTGTCCAGCGGGTTCGCGGTTTCGCGCTCAGTCATGGCGGGCTCCGTCGCCGTCGTCTGCGGCGCGGCACGCTACGACCGCCGGGGTGATCCACGCGTCAACGCGCCGGCGGCCCGCGTTGTCCACTTGTGCGACGCGCGGAAACTCCGACGCACCGGCGCCGCCGTGCAATTCGCGGGACGTCCCGGCGGCGACAGGCGTTTTGCGACGGAAACCGTTGCCGGCACCGGCCGGCCGTCGTCGAAAACGTCGTGAAGAATGTGCCTGCCGCCGCGTTGTCGCCGCGACTGTCGCTTGGCACGTGGGTTGCCCTGCCTACGGCATCGTTACCGGACGACGGAGGCGCGGCATGATTTCACACGTCGATCTGCGTCTGCCGCCGTCGCGCACCAGCGACGGTCGTGCGACCGCGGCGCAGCCCGACGCCGCCGACGTCGCGCTGTCGTGGACCGACGCCGCCGCGGCGTTCTATCGCGCCGATCCGCTGACGCTCGCCGCGTCGATCGCGTTCTACGCGGCGCTGTCGTTCGCGCCCGTAGTCGTGCTGAGCCTTTCGATCGCTGCACAGTTCTGGCCCGGTTCGGAGCTGCGGCTGGTCGCGCAGCTCGACAGCTTGCTCGGCACGCAGGTCGGCGACGTCGCGCGGCTCGTCGTCGACAGCAGCCGCGACCGGCGCTTCGCGTTCGATGCGTCGGAATTCGTCAGCGTCGGCGCGCTGCTCGTGTCGGCATCGACGGCGTTCGCGCAGTTCCAGGATGCGATCAACCGCATCTGGCTGGTCGAGGCGCCGTCCCACGGCAGCGCGCTACGGTCGTGGCTGCGCCGCCGCCTGCTGTCGTTCGGCATGATCGCCGTGATCGGCTTCTTCCTCGTCGTCACGCTCGTCGTGAGCACGTTGCTCAGCGCTGCGCTGACGCGGCAGGGCTGGGCCTGGGTCGCCGTCAACGAGGCCGTCACGCTCGCGACGTTCACGCTCGCGTTCGCGGCGCTGTTCCGCTTCGTGCCCGACAGCCGGCCGCGCTGGCGGCCGCTCGCGGCCGGCGCGTTCGTCACGGCCGTGCTGTTCGATCTCGGCAAATGGGCGCTCGGCGCCTATCTCGCGAGCAGCGGCCAGGCCGACGCCTACGGCGCCTCCGGCTCCGTCGTGCTGCTGCTCGTCTGGGTCTATTACAGCTCGCTGATCGTTCTGGTCGGCGCCGGCTTCACGCACTGGGCAGCGAACCGATGACGCGGCAGGCCGCGACGCCGGATGCCGCGAACCGTCTCCACCCGACAGGAAACGCCGTGGATTCCGACCTCATTCCGGCCGATCTCCGCGGCCTGGCCCCGGGCAAGGCCGTGCGCCGTGTCAGCCTGCTGCGCCATGCGGAGAAGGAAGGCCGCGAACAGCCGACACGGCTGTCGAGCACCGGACGCCTGCGCGCGTTCGCATTGCCGTATCTGCTGCAGGATCTGTCGCGGCGCGACGGCTGGCCCTGGGCGCCGGACTGCCTGATCGCCGCGCGCG
Source organism: Tahibacter caeni (assembly GCF_024609805.1). Classification (GTDB taxonomy): domain Bacteria; phylum Pseudomonadota; class Gammaproteobacteria; order Xanthomonadales; family Rhodanobacteraceae; genus Tahibacter; species Tahibacter caeni. Next base: position 13,615 of record NZ_JANFVR010000079.1, read on the forward strand.
ACACTTCGCGCAGCCAGCGTCCGTCGCTGACCCTGGTCCATCTCGCGCACCGGCTGGGACTGCCCGTGCATCAGTGCCGCACGCCGGGCGAAGCCGTCACGCGGCTGTTCGGGCCGGATCCGCCGCCGGACTGGCGCCACGCCGTCGTCGTCTGGCGGCACACGCGCCTGCTCGCCGTCGCGCGCGCGCTCGGCGCGCCGCCCGACGCGCTGCCGGACCAGTGGCCCGCCGAGCTGTACGACCGCATCGTGCTGCTCGACTACGACGCGCGCGGCCGGCTCGTGCGCGTGCGCTGCCTGCTCGCCGACGACGAGCTGGAGCTGGCCGGACCGGAACAGTCCACGGTCATCGACTGCAGCGCCGAACAGCGCGTCGCCAGCGGACCGTCGCCGCCGCGTTGACCGGCGCATCTGGGCGGGAATCGGAGACGCCGACCGGATCGTCGCCTAGCCGTCCACCGTCGTCGTCGCGCGGAACTGCCGCGGGCTCGCACCGACGGCCTTGCGCATGAGCCGCCGCAGCGCCGTCGCATCGCGATAGCCGACTTCGGCGGCGATCTGCTCGATCGTCATGCGGCTGTTCTCCAGCAACGCGCGCGCGCGCCGCAGCTTCACGCTGCGCACGAGGCCGCTCGTGCTCTTGCCGGTCGCGCGCCGCACGTGCCGGCCGAGCGTCTTTTCCGACACGCAGAGCTCGCGCGCGAGCTGCGAGATCGGCGGAATGCCCGGCAGGGATTTTTCGAGCCTCGCCGTGAGCTGCGCGACGAGCGCATGGCCGCTGGCCAGCACCTCGGGCACGACGAACGGCGACTGCGACTGGCGATGCTCGAGCAGCAGCATTCGCGCGACGGTCTCGCTGAGCACCGGCCCGCAGCGCTCGCGCAGCAGATGCAGCATCAGGTCCGCATGGGCGAAGGCCGCGCCGGCCGTGGTCACCGGCCCGTCGGCGCAGACCATGCGCGCCGCATCGACCGTGCAGGTCGGCGCGAGCCGCGCGAGCGCCGGCGCCAGCCACCAGGTCGTCGTCGCGCGGCGCCCGGCCAGCAGGCCGGCCGCCTGCAGCACGAACACCGCCGAACACGACGCGGCGAGCTGGCCGCCGCGCTGTACCTGGGCCTGCAGTCGTCGCGCAATGGCGCGGCCCTCGGGCAGGGCCATGCGCGCGACGATGACGTCGGGATCCGCACCGAGGCCCGGAATCACGCAGACGGAACGCGTGGACTGACGGCGCGGCGGCAGCGCGCGAGTGTCCACGCTGATGCCGTCGCGCAGCGGCACGCGGCCGCCGGCCAGCGAATACAGGCCCCAGGTCGGCACGGCGATGCCGATCCGGGCCGCGACCTGTGCGGCTGCGTCGAGGATGTCGCGGCTCATCGCGACACTGCTCGGATAGGCGCCGTCGATGACGAGGACCTCGAAATCCCTCATGTCCATTCCAGCTCGAAAGACGTCCCATTGGACACTGGGCCGACGGTGTTGTCGAGGCTGTAATGGCGGCTCCGCAGGTTCCCTGCGCATCGTCCGCGACGAGGTGGCCATGCCGACCCAAGCGACCCTGCTGCTGTTCTGCGCCGCCGTGCTCGGGCTGCTGCTGTCGCCGGGCCCGAACATGGCGCTCGTGATTTCGCAGAGCCTCGCCGGCGGCGTCGGCGGCGGACTGGCGTCGGCCGCCGGCATCTGCGTCGCCGATCTGCTGATGACCGCGCTGGTCTGCGCCGGCGTCGCCGGCCTCGCCGCGGCGTGGCCGCCCTCGTTCGACCTGCTGCGCTATGCGGGCGCGGTCTATCTGGCCGGACTCGCGCTGGCCGGGCTGCGCCGGCGCGGCGCACCGCGGTTCGAGCGAGCCGCGACGCAGCCGCTGCCGCGCCTGTTTCGCAGTGCCGTGATCGTCAGCCTGCTCAATCCGAAGGCGCTGCTGTTCTTCCTCGTGTTCCTGCCGCAGTTCGCCGATCCGCGGCGCGGCGGCGTCACGGCGCAGCTCGCGCTGTTCGGCCTGCTGCTGTCGGCGATCGCGCTGCTGTTCCACGCGCTGCTCGGCCTCGCCAGCGGGCGGGTCGCCGCAGTGCTGCGCCGCCGCGACGCGGCGTCGCTGCGCTGGCTCGACCGTCTGCAGGCCGGCGTGCTGATCGGACTCGCCTTGCGGCTGCTCCTGCTGGACAGGCCGGCACACGCATGACCACCATCGGAGAGACCATGCACACCTCGCAGCCCGTTCCGCAGGACGACGATCTCGCCGACTTCCACGCCCGCGCCGTCGCCCTCGACGGCGTGACCAGGCGTGTATTCGTATCGGGTTCCGGTCCCGCCGTCGTCGTGCTCGCCGAGATGCCCGGCATCAGTCCGCACGTCGCGCGCTTCGCGCGCTGGGTGCGCCACGGCGGATTCACCGTCTACCTGCCGTCGCTGTTCGGCACGGACGGCGCCGTGCCGCAGGCCGAAGCCGGCCTGGCCGTGCTGCGCCGCGCCTGCATCAGCGCCGAGTTCCATGCCCTCGCCGGCAAGGGCGCGAGCCCCGTCACGGCCTGGCTGCGCGCGCTCGCGCGGCTCGCGATGCAGGAATGCGGCGGACCCGGCGTCGGTGCGGTCGGCATGTGCTTCACCGGAAATTTCGCGTTGTCGATGATGCTCGAGCCGGCCATGCTCGCGCCGGTGCTCGCGCAGCCGTCGCTGCCGCTGGACGATCCGGCCGCGCTCGAGAGCGACGCGGCGGAACTTGCGGCGATCCGCGCGCGGCTCGAGCGCGACGAGCTCACGGTGCTCGCGTATCGCTTCGAAGGCGACCGGCACTGCCGAGCCGAGCGCTTCGCGGCCTACCGCGCCGCGCTCGGCGAACGCTTCGTGGGCCGCGTGCTGCCCGACTCCGCGGCGAATCCCGATCCGCCGCCGTTCTTCCGCGACGTCGTCGCGAGTCCGCACAGCGTGTTCACCGCGCACCTCGTCGACGCGGCCGGCGAGCCGACCGTACAGGCGCGCGACGAGGTGCTCGCATTCCTGCGCCGGCGTCTCTATGCGACGCCGCCGCTGTTCGCTGCGGAAACCGTCCTGTGAATGTCGGCTTCGTCGGCCTCGGCCACATGGGGCAGCCGATGGCGGGCAACCTGCTGCAGGCGGGCGTCGCGCTGACGGTGTGGAACCGCACGCCGGAAAAAACCGCCGCGCTCGTGCAGCGCGGCGCACGGTGCGCCGATTCGGTCGACGCGCTGTTCGCGCAGTGCGATCTCGTGTTCGTCATGCTGTTGAACGACGCAGCCGTCGACGCGGTGCTCGGCCGCGGTACGCCGGCGTTCGCGGCACGCGTCGGCGGCACGATCGTCGTGCCGCTCGGCACGACCTCGCCCGAGTACTCCGCCGCGCTCGCCGCCGACGTGCGCGCGGCCGGCGGCGCCTACGTCGAAGCGCCCGTATCCGGCTCGCGCGTGC
>NZ_JANFVR010000008.1 GCF_024609805.1 Tahibacter caeni
GGCGCCGGCAGGGCGCAGTCCGCCGCCGATTTCGCCGCGGCCGCGACGACGGGTCTCGACGAGCGCAGCGGCGCCCGGGATCGCGCGGCGGTCTGGCTCGTCCGCGCACGCGCGCTGCGCGCGGCAGGACACGCGAACGAGGCCTCGGACGCGGTCGCCCGCCTGACCGCGATCGCGCAATCCGACGCGACGCCCGTCACGCAGCTGTACGCCGGCCTCGCGCGCGCCGAACAGCAGGTCGCCGACGCGCAGGTTGCTGCCGGCCGCAGCGAGTACGACCGGGCGCTGGCCCTGGCCGAGCAGACCGGAGTGCCCGTCGACATCGCCGAAGTCGCCGTGTCCTACGCGACGCATCTGATCGACGCGGGCGAGCTCGAGCGGGCGAGGGCGGTCGTCGGCCGGACCGCGCGCTGGGCGGACGAGGATTTCGCCTGTGCCGTGCTGCAGACGCGGCTCTACGCCGCGCTCGGCCAGCCGCAGGCCTGGCAGCACGCGCTGGCCGTCGCCCGCCGGCTCGCCGGCGATCGCGAGATTCCGGCCGCCGCGACGCAGCTCGCCGTCGGCGCACCCGGAGCGCACTGAAGCAGCTTCCTGCGAACAGCGGCGCGGCGGCCTGCGCCGCCGTGCCGCTGCGGCCGCGTCAGTCCGGATCGAAGCCGTCGCGGAAGATCGTTTCCGAGTCGTGGATGCCGACCGTGCCGAGCTCCACGCGGAGACTGCGGTCGCCCTGCATGATCTGCCACGACGCCTTCTCGAAATGCTCCGGGCCGACGGTCCGGTCGATCCGGTTCACGTCGTCCGAGTCGAACAGGTCGCCGCCCGGGTTGAACAGCTCGAACTCGAACGTCTGCCCGGACACGGTCGGCGTGGCGAACAGATGGATGCCGTCGGAACGCGGATAGTCGTTGGTCAGCATCACAGCGGGACCGTCCGGCGTCGCGGCGAGCGTGTCGCTCGCGCTGCCGATGCGCAGCGCGAACGTGCCCGGGCGGATCGGATAGCTCGTCGCCCGCGACGGCGCGATCTCGAATCCCTGCGGCGACAGCGCGAACGTGAGCGTCACCGGCGTGCCGACCGCGGCGCCGACGAACGGTCCGGAGGTCAGATCGTTGTAGGCGACGGTGCCGGTCGCCTCGACGATGGCATCGACGGTCCGCTCCGGATGCAGGTCGATCACGAAACCCGCCATCACGCCTTCGGCATCGAGGCCCCAGCCGCCGATGGTCTGGCCGTCGGAGGAAATCGCCGCCGCGGCGGCGAGGAACCAGTTGTCCGGAATCGTCACGCCGCGCGCGGTCACGTAGTCGGCGAGCCGCTGCAGGCCCGTCTCGGGCGTCCATATCGTCGCCGTGCGGATCGGCCACGCGCCGCTCGCGCCGACGATGACGTTGCCGTCGCCGCTGACCGCGAACCCGAACGATTCGGGAGGCAGGAATCCGGTCGGCGAAGGACCCGTCGGCAGCTGCGCGAGCCGTTGCCGCGGCGACTGCCGCGACGGCGTCGCGCGCGCCGGGCCGGGATCTTCCGGCAGGATGCCGATCGGCTGCGTGCCGGTCGCCGCGGTCCAGCGCCAGGCTTCGCTGCCGTTCGCGGTGTAGTAGCCGCCGCCGACGACCACGCGGCCGTCCGCGGTCGCGGCGAGCGCTTCGCCGACCGGGTTGCCGTCCGCGTCCACGAGGTCGGTCGCGGCGCCGTTGCGCCAGATGACGCCGGTGCGATAGCCGTCGGGCTGGTCGTTCCAGCCGAACGCGACGCTGCCGTCGAGGCTGATGCCGTTCGCGCGCGAGTACGTCGACGGGCGGTTGACCGGCAGGCGCGTCATGCCGGTCGCCGCGGTCCAGCGGAACGCGACCGAATTGCCGGTCTCGTCGTACGCGAGGCCGACGGCGATGCCGTCGTCGGACACGCCGTAGGTCGAGCTCTGGTAGTTGTCGAGCTGCACGCCGCCCGGATACGGACCGATCGCGATGGGGCCGACGACGGGCACGTTGCTGTAGGCCAGCGCCGCCACCTCGATGCCCTTGCCGTCGAGCACCGCGCCGGCCAGTGGCTGCGCCCAGTCGCTCGTGCCGAGCGCATCGACGAAGTCCGGCAGCATCTCGACGCCGGTCTCCGGCGTCCAGCGCCAGGCCGGCGCGCCGTTGAAGCCCGACGCGATCACGCCGGTCGCGATGCGCCCGTTGTGCGACAAGCCGGCGACCCCGGCGAAACGGGGAGTCGGATAGAACTGGCCCGCATGGGCGAGCGAAGCAAAGACCGTTGCGGCGGCGACCGCGGCGGCGACGACAGGACGCATGCTCGATTTCTCCGTTGGCTGACAAGCGGCCCGACGATCGGCGCAGGGCGCGCCGCAGGCCATTCGTGCGGCTTTCGCGCTGGATTAGCGATCCGTTTCGGCCTGTTCGCTGGGGTTTCTCCGGCGCGCCGGCCGGCACGCCCGGCCCGCTGCCGGTCGCGGTTTGCCGGTGAACGGCGAGAGCGGCCGCCGCTGGCGGCGGGGCGCGGAGGCCGCGATCCCGGCGGAATCGGACGGGCTTCGCCGTGCGTATCGCCCGACGCGGACGGCGGAACGAACGGCCGTCCGGCGCGGCGAGGGCGAGTTCGACTTTTCATCGCTTCGTGGTCGTCGCGCCGGATGTCGCACGGTTCATGGCCGACTCGCAGCTTCCCTGGAGCAGCCGGGCGCCGGACGGACAGATCCTCAGCCCGGCGTGGAGAGCCAGACCGGGCTGGTACCTGATCGCGCAGGACGACCGGGTCATTCCGCCCGACGCGCAGCGCGCCACGTCGGGCCGCGCCGGCGTGACGGTCAGGACGGCTTCCTGCAGCCACGCGGTCTAGGTCGCCAATCCGCAGGTGGTTGCGGCGGTGATCGAAGAGGCGGCGGCCAGCCGCTCCTTCGCAACAGGTCTTCTGGCAGGTGTCGATGCGGTAGCGCGTGCGCATCACGCGTGTCGCCGGGCGGGCAGCGGGCAGGTACGGAAGCCGCTGCGCGGCGCGGATTCCGGATCGGATGCGCATGCTCGGCGCCATTCGGTGCATCGAAGCACACGGTCGCGGTCGCACTCCGATGCGCGCAAGCCGGATCGCCCGTCGCCCGGGGCGCCGGCGCAAACCTGCGATCGGCCGACCCGATCGTCGTCGTGTCGGGCGCCGGCAGGGAATCGTCCGGAGTACGGTCTGAATCCGCCGATCCTCGACGTATCCATCCGCATCGAACCCGGAGCAGGTCCGGGTCCGATTCCGGCGGCGTCGAGCACGTTCGTGTCCGTGCGCTGCGAGCCATGCCCGGCTCGCGGAAACGCCGGAGTTCGCCCGGATTTCTCCGGCAGTCTTTTTTTGGCGGTCCGGCGCGACGAGGGTGCGAGGTCGTCCGCCGCCGGGACACAAGCAGTGAAGCCGCACGACCGCTACTTGTGTCATCCCGGCCGGATCGATCGTCGATCCGCCGAATCGCCCGCACGGAGACGAGGATATGAGCCAGAGGTTCGGAGCCGCCTTCGGGGCGATTCTCGCGTTGCTGCTTCTGCTGCTTTTCGCGGCCGCCACGCTCCACTGGATCGCCCAGATCGTCATGGCGGACGGCGCGGAGATCAAGAAGAGCGCCGGCTACGTCTACGTGCTGACGACCGTCGCCGGTCTGGTCTCCGCACTGGTCATCGCCCAGCTCAGCGTAACCCGGCCCGGCGCCGCGCCGACGATCGCAGGGCTGAGTCCGGAGTCGCGTCTCGGCACGATAACGCTCAACACGGTGGTCGCCGTCTACCTCGTCGTCTGGATCCTGACCGGGTTCGCCGCGCTCGTCGTCGGCGTCATGTTCTATCCCCCCGAAGCGAACAAGACGATTTCCGATCTCGGCACGACCTGGCTCGGTCTCGCGGTGTCGGCCGCCTACGCCTACTTCGGCATCAGTCCCGGCACGGTCAAGGAAAAGCGGGTAACGCAGAGCGCGGGCGATTCCCTGCACTTGGCGACCCTGGAGCTCGTGTCGAACGTCGCCGAGGAGCTCGGGCAGCGCATCGCTGCCGGACGCATCGTGTTCGACGCCGGCAAGCCGCAGCTGCGGGATCAGCTCCTGAGAACGAATGCCGGTCCGCGGATCACCCCGAAGCTGCAATCGTTCGTCCTGCATCTGTGCGATATCTCGCGCGAACCGATACGCATCAGCGATTTGCTGCGCCCCTCGGGCACTTCCCACCACGTCGCCGGCCGCGCCGTCGACATCGGGAACGAGGAGATCGCCAAGGTCCTGCTGCCGCTCGTCGCCACGGATGCCCAGGTCAACGCGCTCGGCATCGACGAAATCATCTTCGACGCGTCCGTCGCGGGCGAAAGCAACCGCAACCGATGGAACTACGACGCCGGCCGGAAGCACGTCTACGACGACGCGACCTTGGCCCAGCACAAGGATCACGTTCATTTCGCCGTCGTCGCCTGAGGGCGCGGTGAGCTGAAGGTCGCGAAATTCCGGGGCGTGTGCCCTTGGTCACGAACGCAGTCGAGGTTCCCATGCTCGTCTCGCAAGCGCATTTCTTCGTCGGCGAAAACGACGCGGTGAAACGGCTTCGCCTGCACCGCGATGCAGGCCAATGGCGGCTGGACGGCACGGTGCTGCAGAACGGCACGCACGGCCCGCTCGGACGTGTCGAGATCTACGACGACCGCGGGGTGCTCGCGTTCGCGGCCGAAGGCCTGCGTACGGGCGCGGCAAAGATCGCGATCACGGGAACGGCGGCGGCGCGCAAGCTCGCCGCGACGATCGCGCTTCCGGTGTTCTTCAACGACGGCGAAGGCCTCGTCACGGCGACGTTCGATCTCTCCGCCGCCGGCGGCGTCGTCCGGTTCGCGAACAGGGATCCCGGCGACAAGGTCGATCCGCGCCCGCGCGTGTTCCGGCTGCCCGGCGGGCTGGATCCGCCGTCGAGGCTGATGCTGGATCGGGACGGCGAATGGAAGTGCGAACTCGTCAGCGACCCCGCGCCGGCCGACGACGCCGACGGCAATGACAGGGTACGAACTCCGACCCTGAGCTGGCACCGCATCGCGCCGAAGGGCACCATGAGCGACCTCCTGCGGCTGCGCGGGGTCGATCTCGGCGAGCGCGCGGACCCGCTCGCCAACGAAGCCGGCGACATCCGCCTAGCCAACTCCAGCAACGGACCGCCGGCGACGCTGTCGCAGCAGCTCGCGCCGTCGCGCCGCGTCGCGCTCGATGTCGAGCAGTATCTCGGCGAAACGGCGTGGCGGATCGTCGTCGGTCCGGTGTCGACGGCCGACTTCTGCGCCGTCTGGACGGAGTCGCTGTACCGGCCGCTCGTCGACGGGCTGGTCCGCGCGCGCGGTGCGGCACTGACGTTCCTGCCGTCGCTCGCGCCGCGCGGCGATGCGAAGCGCGCGGCGGCAGGCTTGAGCTTTGCGTTCGTCTTCAAGGCGGCGTTGGGCCGAGACGCGCCGGATCACCGCGACGTCGCCCACGCGCGCCTCGCCGGCTTCGAGCCCTTGCCGTCGCTCGCGAACGAGGAGCGCCTGTCCGCGACGATCCTCGCCGGTGCCGGCGGAGCAGGGACGTTGCCGGCGAAACTCGCCGGTACGTCTTCCCGGCTCGTTTTCTCGCTGAGCTACGACGCGCCGCGACGCATCGACCTCGGCGCGCTGAGCTTGCAGGTCGTCGGCGCGGATGTGGATGCACCGCCGTTGCCCATCCGCGTGGCGCTGCGCAGCGCGCTTGCCGCCGGAGTCGTCCTCGAACGGCGTGAGGCTCCGCCGCTCGATCTCAGCGTCGACATCGAGGAACTCGCGCTGTCGCACGTGCGGCCGGGTGCGACCGACGGCGTGCCCGATGCGGCACGCGCGCGGACCGAACCGCCGCTGATGCTGCAGCCGGAAGAAAAGGCGCTCATCAGGAACGCGCGCGGCGCGGACGACGGCACGCTCGTGGTTCCGCTCGGCACGGCAACCGGCGAACGGCGCGCGTGGCTGCGCGCGGCCGAGCGCTACAAGCCGTTTCGGCAGCGTGCGCTCAGTCTCGAGATCCGCAGCGCCGGCGACGCCGCGCCGCAGTCGGTGGCGGTGCTCGACGGCGCGCCGCTGTTCGTCGGCAAAATCGCCGACATCCAGCTCGAGCCCGCCGAAGGCATGGAGGAAATCGCCAACTATGCCGAGAGCGAACTCGACGGATCGAAATGGGAGATTGCCGGCATCCGCTCGTCGTTCGACCTGCGCCTGCCGCCGCAGGCGGTCGGCGAGAACGCGGAGAAGGGCTCGCGCTTCGCGCCCGCGATCGCCGCCGGCCGGCCGATCGACTATCGCTACGCGGCGCCGGCGAAGCTGCTGCTGAAATCGTCGTGGTTCGATCAGCGGTTCAACGAAGCGCCGTGGAACGTGCGGCGCGTATTCGGCTATGCCGGACAGCGTGCGCCGGGCGCGAGCGTCGTCAGCCTCGACTTCGAACTCGTCTACGGGCTTTCCACGTCGTTCGACGCGACCGCGTTGCCCTATCGCACGCAGCTGGCCGAACTCGGCTCGCGCGTCGGCGCGCCGCCGCCGGAGCTGCGGCTCGATCGCCTGCCGCAGAACGACCGGCGGCGCGGCATCGTCCTCGACGCCGCCATCGAACTGATCGGTCTGCGCCGCCGCTACGACAGCCGGCTGGCGCAGCTGGAACTCTACAATCCCGCGGAACGGTCGCAGGCGTCAGGCGGGCGCGCGGCGGCGACGGCCGATCTGCAGCTCGATCGCGGGCTGCATTTCGAACTGCGTCCGACAGCGGCCATGGAGCACCCGTTCGAACCGGGGCGGCATTGGAGCGGAACCGGTCCAGGCGGCGGCTTTCTGCGCGGCGGCGCGCTGTGGGCGTTCGAGTCCCGCACCGTCTACGACGAAGTGGTGAAAGTGCCGGACAGCCGGCAGGGCAGCGTCGATCGCCTGCGATTCTCCGCGCTCGGCGGCTACGGCGAGCAGCGCGCGGTGTTCGCCGACGGCAAGAGCATCGTCAGCGTGCGAACGGAGATGGGGCGCCTTTCCAGCTACGTGCTCGAGCGCAAGGGCCGCATCGCTGGCTATTGGAACCGCGCACGGCACGTGATCGTGTACGAGCGCACGGTATTGCCGAGCCGGCAGTTTCGCGACGACCAGCCGCCGCATCGGGGCCGCCCGCTGCTGCGCAAGGTTTCCGAGTACGTCGAGATCCTCGAGCCGCGGCGTTCCACGCGCCGTCCGGGCCAGACGGCGCTCGGCGCGCGCTGCGTCGAAAGCATCGATTTCAAGAGCGTCGTCATTCCGGTCGACGGCGCGTGGGGTAGCGACATCGAGGGCGGCTGGGTCATCCCGTTGTGGAATCCCGACGCCGATCCGGAGGTGTATCCGCGGCCGACGATATGCCCGGTGTTCTCCGGGTCGGAGGAAGAAACCGGATCGGCGCCGCCGATCAGCGAGCCGCAGCGCCTGCGCTTCTACACGAGCACGCGTCCCGGCGACGGCGAGGATACCGAGCAGTGGGATCCGGTCGAGCGCGTCGACACGCGCGACGTGCCGCTCGAAGCGCCGGGTGCGCCGGTGGAGGGGCGGATCGGGCCGGCGGACTACCTCGCCGACGACGAGACCTTGCCGGCCGAAGCCGGCGAGCCGCTGGGAATGTACTATTTTACATTTCCACTCGACCCGCAGTCGCGGCCGGCGAATCTCGTCGCCGGTACGCAGGCGGCTCGCATTGCCGCACGCCTCGACAACGTCACGCTGGTGCGCGGCGCGGCCGTCGTCGGGGGACGCGACGGCGGCGCGACCTTGCTCGGTGCCATCAGCCGCGGCAACGACGACTTCGTCCGCATCGCGAACGGTGCGCGCGCGCTTGCCGGCTTGTCCGATCCGGACCAGCGCCGCGACCGCGTTCGCGCGCTCAAGGACCGGCTCGGAACCACCTCGAAGGCGCTGCACGACCAGCTGGACGCGACGGACCAATGGCTCGATGCGCAGCGGTCGCAGGCCGGAAGCCTGCTGCGGGACACCCGCCGCCGCGTACGCGACGGGCTGCGCTCGGCCGTCGCTCGCGAGCTCGATGATGTGCGGCGCGCGCTGCAGACGTATCGCGACGAAGCGGTGCGCTTCAGCGCGTCCATCTGCCGTCTCGAGCGCGGCGAAGCCCGGCAGCGTGCGGAGCGCTGGATCGACGAATTGCAGCTGATCGCGACCGGTCTTGCCGCGCTGCCGGACGATGCGCGGCGCCTGCTCGCGCGCGAGGTCGACGCGACCGCCGGGCGCGCGAGCGAGCTTGTCGATCGCGCGCGGCGCGACGTCGAAACGCAGGCCGATACTCTGCTCGCGATCGTCGGCGATGCGGCCACGTCGTGGAACGTGCGCCGCGAGCGACTGCGTGCGGCCTTGCCGCGCGTGCGCCAGGTGCGTGCCGAAGCGCTGGCGACGCTGGCCACTTTCGTGGAGCGCCTGCCGCACGGCGCCATCGCCGCGCTCCTGGGCGACCTTGCGGCGCGCGCACGCAAAATGGAAGCGGCGCTGGGCGCGCTGGAGAACGGGCTCGATCACCGGCTCGCGAATGCGGCGACCCCCGAAGCCGAGATCCGGGCGGCGATCGTCGCGCTGAAGCAGGAGGTCCGCGCGCTCGCCGACGATCTCGTGCGGCCGGTCGACGCCGTGCGCGGCGAAATCCAGATGCGGATCGGCGAACTGACGTTCGGCGCGAGTCCACTGCCGCAATGGCCGGCGGCCGTGCGCCGCAACGTACTCGCCGTGATCGACGGGGTCTTCGACACGGCAGAGGATCGCTGTCAGGTGCTCGGCACGCGGATGCGCGAGCGCTTCGACGCGTTCCTCCAGTGGTTCGACGCCGGTGTCGCCGCGCTGGCCGGCAAACTCGAGCAGGCCGCCGCCGCCTTCGATGCGTTGATCGCACCGGTCGACGATCTGCACCAGCGGCTCGGCGACGCGATCGACGACTCCCGCGCCGAACTCGATGCGCTCCTGACCCGCCTGGAAACCGCGACCGGCGACGCGGCCGAGCGCCTGGCCGGACAGATCGCCACGTTCACCGCGCCGCTGCGCTCCGCGTTCGACGATGTCGATCGCGTGCTCGACCGCGTGCGGCAGGCACCGAGCTTCCGCAAACCCGAGGAGACGCTGCGGCTCGTGCGCGCGCTCGGCGAAGGGCCGCTGCTGCCGAACATGACGATCAACCGCGATCGTCTCGCCTATGTCTTCGACGACTACGCCGCGGCCATCCGCTCCTCGCCGGCGGCGGCGCTCGTCGACCGCGTCGGGTCCGACCTGAAGGCGCTCGGGCTGCGCGTGCCGTTCGACGGCCTGGCCGATGTCCTGGTGCCGCCGGCGCTGCGCGACTTCGATCTCAACCGTCTGCTGCCGAGCTTTGCCGGGCTGCGCAATCTCGAGGGACTGTTCGCAGGCCTGAAGATGCCGGATCTTTCCGAGCGCGGCATCCGCATCAGCCACGGCTTCGACAAGGAACGCCAGAGCGCATGGCTGCAGGGCGACATCGACGTGCGACTGGACCGCCGCGTCGACGTGTTCTCGCTCGCCGGGCTCGCGCTCGGCCTCGACGAGGGCCACCTGACCGGGCAGTCGCGTGTCGTCGCCACGCTCGACGGCCTGCGCGACGAGAGCACGTGGGGCGAGATCCGCGGCGACTGGCTGCTGACCTTCGGCGGCTACACGCTCGTGCGTTTCGTCGACACGCCGCTGCGCTTCGACCAGAGCGGCTCGCTGCGCTTCGACGTCGACGCGCGCAAGATCGTGCTGGACCGCGCGCTGCGGTGGCTCGAAGACGTCGTCAAGCAGTTCAGCGACCCGGACAGCGGGTTCACGCTCGCGCTGCTCAAGGGCGACGACGGCACGCCGCGCGGCGTGCGCGCGTCGCTCGAGCTGCCGTTGCCGCCGCAAGGCGCCGGCGCGGTGACGGTCGCGGGCATCATCCTGAGCGCGTTCTTCGAGCTCGACATTGCCAAGGAACCGCCGCGCGGCGGCGAGCCGGGCTTCGCGATCTCGGCGGGGTTCGGTCTCGGCAAGCCCGAGATGCCGTTCTCGCTGTTCATCGCGTTTCTCGGCGGCGGCGGCTTCCTGTCCGGCAAGGCGTCGTACTGGCCGGCACTGAAGCACGACAACTTTTCCGCCGAGGTGGAGCTCGGCCTGTCGGCCGGCGCCGCGGCCGCGTTCTTCTTCGGGCCTGTGCGCGGCCACGCGATGGTGCTCGTCGGGTTGCGCGCACGCTACGTCGTCATCGGCAAGGGCGGGCAGCTGACGGCGGCGGTGACGTTGCTGATCACCGGCAGCGCGTCGCTGTACGGCCTCGTGACGATCGGGCTCACGCTCTACCTGCAACTGATCTACGGTGCCGACAAGTCGTTGCGCGGCGACGGCTACATCAGCGTCTCCGTGCGCATCTCGCGTTTCTTCAAGGTCAGCTATTCGGCGCCGATCCGGTACCAGATCGCCAAGGGCGACGGGGGCGGCAAGAACGCCGCCGACGCCTATCAACTCAATGCCGACCGCCGTCGCAAGTCGCGTTGCTGAAGGAGATATCGCGTGAGTGACTATCGCGTTCGCCTGCATCTGTTGCGGCTGCCGCAGCTCGACAAGGATGCCGCCTGCGGCTTCGCGCTCGGCATCGACGCCGACTTCGATCCCGCCGCCTTCGCCGCCGTGGACGGTGTCGGTCCGCAGCAGATTGCCGCGGTGCGCGCCGCTGTCCGCGATCGCCTGCCCGAGGACGATGCCGCCGGCTACGAGGCGGCGCTGGCAGTGCCTCTCGGATTGCTCATGCCCTGGACCTGGACCATCGCCTCGCTCGATCTGCGCGGCGACGGCAATAGCGCACGAGCGACCTTGCTGCCCGGGCCGCTCGCGGAGGCGGACTGTCGCAAGGCGATCTACCAGTTCGTCGACCGCCGTCGCGAAGCAGGCGGGGCGTGGGCGGATACGCTCTACGATCCCGCGGCGGCGGCCCGGTATTGGTCGACGCCGCCCGCCGAGGTCGTGTTGCAGCCGCAGTCGTTCCCGCCGTGGGCCGCCGTGCTGGCCACGCTCGGCCAGGAAACCGCTCCGGTGCCGGTGCGTTATGCCGGCGTCTACCGGCTGTTCACCGTCCGGGCCGCCGAACTCGCGGCGCTCGGCAACGCCGTTCGCGCGAGGCTGCGTGTGGGCGCGCAGGACAACGATCTCGAGTTCGATTTTTCGACCGATGAATCGATCGTCGTGAACATCACCGTCGACGGCCGCCCGGCCGAAATCGCCGCGCGGCTCGCCGCGTGCGATCCGCGTCCTGCGCACGGCTGGATGCAGTCGGGCGGCTGGATCACGCAGACGGTCGCCTCGCAGGGCCCGGGACTGGACGTGCTGCCGCAACGCCTGCTGCCGTGGTTCGACCGGCCGGCCGTCTTGCTCCACGACGAAGGCGCGGTCGATCTCGATCTCGTCACGCGCGCGATCGACGAGAGGCCGGGCTTCGGCGCGCGCCACGCCGCGGGCGAAGTGCAGCTCGCGCTCGACGGTGCGAACCTGATTCGCGCCGTCGTGCAGGACCCGGCGGCCGTTGCCGCGCTCGAAGCGCGAGCGCAGGCCTGGGTATCGGAACCGAACGTCGCCGCCCGGCTCGACGCGCTGCTCGGTGACGCTCGCGCCCGGCTGCCCGCCACGTGGAACGAGCATGCCGACGGCAGCGCGTTCGAGGACGCATGGCAACGACTCGACACCGCGGCACGTCGCGCGCGACTGCGCGAACTCGCGCTGGCGGTCGCGACGCCGGAAGCGCTGCTGCGCCGCTATCAGCGCCTCTGGAAAGACGTGGTGGCCGGATTGCCGTGGCCGTCGATCGCCGAAACCGACCTGGCGCGCCGCGTCGAGCTCGACGACGGCTCGGCCGGTGTCGCGGCGGTGCTGGCGGCGAACGGCGCGCTGGCTTCGCGCGGCGCGCTCGGCGCGGCGATCGCTGCCGCGCTGCAAGCCAGCCTCGCGATCGGTCCCGTCGCCGCGGCGGCCTGGAAGGATCT
Organism: Tahibacter caeni; assembly: GCF_024609805.1. Lineage (GTDB taxonomy): Bacteria > Pseudomonadota > Gammaproteobacteria > Xanthomonadales > Rhodanobacteraceae > Tahibacter > Tahibacter caeni. The sequence goes on from NZ_JANFVR010000008.1 coordinate 12,012, forward strand.
CGCCATCGAGGCCGTCTGGCCCGAGGCGCAGCCGGCCTCGCCGTCGGCCGACCCGTCCGACGCCGACGGCATCGCGCTGCAGATCCAGTCGGGGCAGAACGACGCGGCACTGGCGGACCTGTCCGGCGTGGGCTTGCTGATTCGCCGCGAGACGCCGGCACCGAGCGGCTGGCGCTGTCCGTCGCTCGGCGAGGGCCTGTGCGAACGCAGCGGTTTCACCTGGCCGCATGCGCTGAGCGCGCTGCCGTTCCAGCGCATGCAGGGCATGCTGCGCACCGGCGTCGTCTATCGCGGCGACACGCTCGTGCAGTTCGACGACGCGCTCGCGGCACGGGCGGAAGCGCCCGGCGGTCCGGCGATCGAGTCGATGTATGCCGTGCGGATGCCGGAGGAGCCGCATCCCGACATGCAGGTTCCCGCGCTGGCCTATGGCGCCGACTACCGGCTCGCCGCATTCGCTCTGCCGAACCCCGGCGTGCTGCCAGCGGTGCTGCAGGCGCCCGGCGATCCGCTGCGCTTGCGCGACGGCCTGCGACAGCAGGACCTCGCCGGCATTCCCGCGCAGGACCTGGCGTTCCGCCGCCGCGCCGGCGTGCAGGCGCTCGAATTCATCGACGCTGCACGCCGGACGGCGCTGCGCGAGCCCGCAAGCGCCGGCGCGGCATATTCGCGCGACACGCCGCTGCTGGCGCATGAGCTGGAGCGGCCGCAGGCATTGCAGGATGCGCACCTGCTCGCGCCGCTGCTGCTGTTGCCGCAGCGGCATCCAGAGGCGCGGTTCGTCGTGCGGCCGCCGCGCATCGACTGCCTCGGCTTCGTGCGCTGGTGCGAATACGACCGGCTGAGCAATCCGGCGGACCATCGGTGGGACCGTTTCCTGCTCGCGGCCGAAGCGCTCGCCTGGTATCTCGAGGAGGCCGACGACGCCGAGCGCCGCCGCTGCCTGCCGACGGACCCTGCCGTCGCGGCGCTGCGGTTCTCGCTGCTCGACGAAAACGGCGACGCGGTGGGCGAGGCGAAGGAGCGGCGCCTGCGCGCCGTACTGCCGCAGGACGTGCCGGACGACTATGGGCACGGAGACCTGTCGCGGGACGACCGCGGCCATGTCGGCATCGCACTGACGTTCGGCGGCGATGCAGCCTCGATCGCGCTCGACGGCGACATCCTGGCGATCCGCGTGCCCGAGGCGTCGGTGCACTATCTGCGCATGCAGCCGGTGAGCGACGCGCGAGACCTGGCGCGCTTCGCCGCCGGCACGCGCGGAACGTGGCCCGGCGTCGTCCTCCCGGTCGAATGCGCGACGCGTACCATCGGCATCGACGCGCAGCAGCTGTACCGCTCGCTCGCGCTGACCCTCGCCGACCCGCAGGCCTCACGCGACGTCGAGCTCTCGCTGGTCGTGGCCGACGCGGACCGCCGCGCCTTCCGGCGCATCTGGAAGATCGAGACGGGAACGCAAGCCTGGCGCTGGCAAGGGCGGCCGTTCCAGCCGCCGCCGCGCACGGCGCCGGCGCCGGCCGTCGATTCCGCCGGCGCGGCGGACCTCGACTGGGAAGCGGACGCGTTCGCCGATCGCGCGCCCGAGGCGGCGCACGTATCGTCGTGCCGTGTGCTCGCCGGCGCGAGCGTGCTGTTGCGACGCGAACCCGGCGGTGGCGACACGCGCGAACGCTACTTCCGCTTCTCCGTCGCCGCTCACCATCGCTACGCGGACATCTACCGCGCGCTCGGGGAGCCGCTGCCGGCGCACGAAGCACGGCTGTCCGCGCGACGCCGGCGCGAAGCACCGTATCCGTTCAACGATCCGTGGCTGCCGGCGCTGCGGCCCGGCCGCAACACGGAGCCGGTGCCGCCGCCGCTGGTCAAGGCGTTCGTGCCGCTGACGCTCGCCGCGGAATCGCGCAGCGCCTCCGGCGTGATGTGCCTGCTCAACGAAGGCTTCTGCGACATCGGCGGCACCGCCGAAGGCATCGAAGCCGTCATCGACGACGTCTGGCTGAAGACGTCCGACGGCGCAGAGACCGGCCTGCAGCAGTTCGGTGCCGATCCGCTCTTCAGCGGCGCCGAACGATCCGGCGCGGAGGAACCGCTGCGGACGCTCGACGTGCGCGGACCGCTGGGCCACACGTTCGACACCGACACCGTCGCGCCGCTGTTCGTCGCCACGTCCTTCCTGCTCGATCCGCCGGACGATGCGCTGCCTTTCCATTTCATGAAACTCAAATTGCGCCGCGTGCTCGATCCCGCCGGCATGGGCGACCCGAAAGCGCCGCCGACCGCTGCCGACGCCGCGACCGTCGCCGCCCGTGGCGAGTTCGTGGCCGTGATCGATCCGGAAGACGTCGACGGCGTCGCGACGCTGTCGCTCGGCACGTCCGAACCGGCCGCATTGCGCCTGCACGTCGACGAGGCGGGATGGCGCTTCGATGTGCAAGGCGCATTCAGGCGCGTGCTGAAGGGAGCGGGTAAGGGACGGCTGAGCCTCTACGTGAAACGCCTGCGTGACGTGCGCGAACTGGGCCGGGTCGTCGGGTCGGACTGGGAAGTCGCCGCCTGCGTGGCCGAAACGCGGAACGGCAGGCCGCTGCGGCGGCGCGTCTTCAGCGCTTCGCTGTCCCATCGCCACGCGTCCCAGCCGCTGGGTTTCGGGATCTCGCTCGCGGGTTGCTCGGGTGCGCGCATCGCGTCGGGGCCGCGGCTGTCGGACTACACGCCGCCGACATGGACCCAATGCCTGCCGGACCGGCGCTGGCTGCTGCCGCCCGGGTTCGACGCGCTGACATTGCGCGTTGCCGATGCGGGCTTCACGTTGCGCGACGCCAGAGGCGACACGGTCGCGCTGCAGTCCGTTCCGCTCGCGAACGAAGGCGGCGCCGACGGCATGCCGCGCGGCGTCGCGCAACTGCTGCTGGTGACGCGCAGGTCGCGCGGCATCGACGGACGGGAGTTCGACGCCTACGTCGGCCTCTACGCGCACGCCGCGGCCAGCGGCGCGTTCGAGACGATCGATGGCGCCGACGTGCGCGCGGTCGATGCGGGACTGCGCGTGCGGCTGGTCTGGGTGCAGGTCGTTCCCGCCTGTTTCGATCGGCCGTTCGCGCGCAACGGATTCTGGAACCTGTGCTTCCCGGCCGCCGATGACGACGGACGACCGGTCGACGCGCAGGCGCGCATCGTCGGATTGTCGGAGTCTTGCGAGGTCAAGGCGGCGGAGCAGGGCGGGTGACTGAAACGACAAGTCGCCGGTCGTCGCCGTCACGCCGCCTGGCTGCCGGCGACCGCGTGCGACACCGGCGCCGTGCTCTACGACGCAACCTCCAGCCATCGCCACCGACTGCCGGATATCGCGATCGTGCTGCTTTCCGTTTTCGAGATCGTGCCGGTGCGGGCCGGGAAGCAGGGCAGGCGTTCAAGCCTGCTAGCGTTCACGCGCGGCTTCGGGAAACTCGCGAAACATCCGGCGGACGGCCTCGATCGCCTCGCGGTCCTGGCGCGCTTCCGAATCCGGCACGTAGCCCTGTGCCAGGCCGCGCCAGATCGCACGCTGCGTCCTGGCGTCGAAGACATCCAGCACCAGCGTCCCGATACGCAGCACGCGCAGTTCGATGCGCTGGATGCCGCCGGATGCGTGTCCGTGCCAGTTCCAGCCGTCCCAGCCGGCGTCCTGGTAAAAGTAGTTGAGCGAGGCGTCTTCGCGGGAGGATACGTTGCCGACGAGGAGTACGTCGGCTTGCGCATCCGGTGCGGACCGCCACCCCTTCGCCGCGAACTCGGCATCGACGGCCGATACGACCCGTTGCCGAAGCATCGGATTGCTGATCGGCGGAAGCTGCTTCCATGCATACGTCCGATAGACGCTGAAGTCCACGGTGTCATCCTGCTGAACGTGGATGGCGGGGGCGGACACACACCCTGCCAGCATGCCGCACAACACGAGAAGCCCACCACATTTCACGACGTTTCTCCGGCGCGCCCTGGTCGCTTCCAGTATCCGTCGGACCGATACGCGTGCCTTGACGCAGATCAATGCTCCTGCCTTGGCGCGCACGCCGAGCGCAAGCGCAGCAGCGCAACAGGATCACCGCCCGCGTCAGCGCGGCGCCGATGCGGATCCCGAAGACCGGCGGGGCGGCCGGTCCGTTGAAGACGCGGTCGTCGCGGGCCAGGAATGCGCCGATCGTGGCAGCCATGCCGGTGAGCGCGAGCGGCTTGGCGCGCACGGCGGACGCATCGACGACCGCGGCAGCGGCGTCGTGCCATGGGCGCGGGCCTGCGCGATGAAGTCGACGAACAGATGGCGCAGCGCACGATACTGCCGGCCAGCGCGATCATTTCCGCCGTCGAGGTGACGGTGAATTGCGCCCGGAACAAGGCATGTCCCGGCGGAATGGGCGTGTTTTCCGTTTGGTCGTAGTGAACGCCTTGCGTTCTGCCGATCTCGTCTCAGGCCCGCGCAGCAGGGATGACGAGTACAGGGATCGTGCTATGCGTGAGGACTTTTTGCGTTTCGCTGCCGAGCAGGAATCCTTCCAATCCCCGGCGACCGTGCGATGCCATGCAAATGAGGTCGCACCCGCGCGCGTTGGCCGATTTGATGATCGCCCGGTGGGGATGCTCGTCACGCTCGCTCACCACATCGCAATCCAATCCGGCTCGCTTGGCAGCTTGAGCGGCAACGCTCAGGTAGCTCTGAGCCTGTTCTTCGGTCCGTTGAAAGAACGTGGCGCGATCCTCTTCGAGCATCTCCATGAGATAGCCATAGGTGTGGAACAGCGGACAAACATGGAGGAAGGTCACCCTTGCGCCGAGCGCTTTCGCCAGGCGGACAGCCACGTCCGTGGCGGTTTCCGATTGCGCCGTGCCATCGGTGGGTACGAGGATGTGCCTTGCGAGCATGGCGGCCTTCTCCGGCAGTGACGCCGGCAATCTAAGCTGTTTGCCGCAAGAGCACTTGACCCAGGTCAAGCCTGTGAACTGTTCCTCAGCGGAGGACCGGTAGCCATTTCGGCAGCGGCGCGGCTTTCATGCGGTGCTCAGCGGTCGACAGCGGCCGCTTTTGCATGGCTTTACGTCCGGACGCGCGCCGTCATGACACCAGCCGGCGCGTCTTGCGGTGCTCCCGACCGCCGATGTGGGGCTCCTCGCCGGATCGCCGCAGATCCTGCATCTTGGCCGCGGCGACCTCGCTGCGCCGGAGGCCGACGCCGGCGAAGCCGAGGCAGGGCACGGCGGTGTCGCAGGGCGGCCGTCAACGACGTGCTGTGCCGGCTCGGCAACTTCTCACCGAGCGGGACCTCGCCGCCGGCACACAGGAAAGCCTGGTCCAGCCGGTGCGGCACGATCCTCTCGCGCGAACCGGACTCACTCCACGTCGAAGGCTTGCAGCGTCACCGGCGTCGTCATGTTCTCGAGCGCGAAGTTCACCGGGCCCGGCGTACCGGCGCTGCTCGCGACGACCGTATAGCTGCCGACGGTACCGTTCGCCGTCGCGGTCGTGCCGGCGACGCCGGCACCGATCGTCGCCGGATTCGGCGCGAGGCTCGCGCTGGCGCCGCTGCCCGGCGCGACGTAACTGACCCGGCCGCCGTCCACCGGCTCGCCGGCCGCGTTCGCGGCGAGCGCCACCGACAGCGGATTGGCGAACGTCGTGTTCACCGTCGCACTCTGGCTGCCGCCGCCGCTGACGGCGAGCGTGAAGCCGCGCGATTCGTAGGCACCCGTGTCGATACCCGCCAGCTGCGGCCGCGCGATACCGCGCTGATCCATCGCCGGTGCGCCGGTCGCGACGCCGTGGTCGATGGCCGGGCTGCCCGGAAGCAGCGCGCGCGTCGGGATCGTACCGCCGTAGTTGCCGAGCGGCGCCAGCACCGGGTTCGTGCCGAGCACATCGCCCGGGCCGGCGAGGGCGAGCGTGCCGTCGCTGCTGATATTGCCGCCGAGCGACACGATCGTCGGCACGGTGGCGCCGACGGTCAGCGCGTTCTGAATCGTACTGGCGAGTATCGTGTTGCCGATCGTCAAGGTCATCGGGCCGAAGCGCCCGTCGAACAGGAAGGCGCTGTTCTGGTCCGCGATCGTCGTGTTCTGCAGCGTGACGGACACGGGCCCGTTGTCGGGAAAGAAATACACGCCCTGGCCGCTGTTGTTGCTGAGCGTCGTATTGCGCAACGTCAGGCTGCCGCTGTGGATCACGCTCACGCCGGCATTGTTGGTGAAGAGGCTGTTCGCTATGGTCGCCGAACCGCCGAGGACGGCGATGCCGCTGCCGATGCCGCCGGCGCCGGAGGTGTTGTCGCGGACCAGGCAGCGGTCGACGCTGAGGCTGCCGCCGACCTGGAACGCGCCGCCGAAGGCGGCGTTCGGGCTGAATCCTCCGCGTATCGTGGCATCGGATATCGACAGCGAGCTCTGTACGCTGAATATCCCGAAGGTGTTGTTGCCCGTGATCGTCAGCTGGTCGGCGCCGGGCCCCGTGATCGTCGTCGGCTGCGTGACGGCCGGTAGCGAGCTCGCCAGCGTGATCGTGCCGGTCACGGCGAACGTGATCACGTGGGGGCCGCTCGTGTCGGCGTTCGCATCGAGCATGGCCTGACGCAGGCTGCCGGCACCGCTGTCGTCGGTCGTCGTGACCGAAAACGCGGCGCGGACGGCCGCAGGCTCTCGCGTCGCCGGGACACCGGCCGGCGGAAAAGCGAAAAGAGCGATCGCGCCGGAAGCGGCGAGGCGGCGGCTAATTCTGCGAGTCATACGGTAATTCTCTCGTGAGGGGCTGGGGCGCACGCGTCGCATTGTCCAGAGGAAGCCAGAACAAGGAAGATTCGATCACGGTTCGTAGAGTCCGGAACAGGGAGGCTGCGGAGACACGCCGTCCGTGATGCAACGACTGAACTCGCTAGCGTTCCAGGCGACCTGTCCAGCGTACGCGCAAGCCGAGCCGAGGCTCAACTGCACCCTGGCTTTCGCCCTGTCCGATGGTTGTCGGTTTACCGCGCAGGCTACCGTCCGCTGCGCTGCGCGAGCAGTCGATCAACACAGTGCAGCGAGTCTGTCGGGTTGCGCCCATCCGCTCGGGCACGTCGTGATCGCGCGGTGGCCGGGCCGTACAGCCGCAGTAGTGCCGCACGGGACGCTGACAGCGTTACCGCGCAACCCGGTGGACATCGACAGAGTTGCCGAGCGTCGAACAGGGGCAGATGCCAGCCACGCGGCCCTGGGCGGAACGGCTATGGGGTCGCGTCGGCGCGGGTGTCCGCCGCCTCGGAGACCGCCCGGCTGCCGACCGCGATATCGACGACGTGCTCGGCGCCGTCGTCGATCAGGCGCAGCACGGTGCCGCCTTCGGTGAAGCTGCCGTCCGCTGCGGCGACCACCGTGATGCGATATACGCTGCTGCCGTAGCGGTAGGTGCAGCGGAATCCCGGCCAGTGCGCCGGCAGGCGCGGATCGATACGCAAGGTGTCGCCTTCTCGGCGGATGCCGAGCAGCGATTCGACACTGAGCCGGTACATCCAGCCGGCCGAGCCGGTATACCAGCTCCAGCCGCCGCGGCCGGTGTGCGGGGCGACGGCATAGACATCGGCCGCGATCACGTAGGGCTCTACCTGGTACGTGTTCACGCCTGCCGGCGTGAGCGAGTGGCGTACCGGATTGATCATGTCGTGCAGCTGCCAGGCCGCTTCGGTGCGGCCGGCTTCCACATTCGCCATCGCCGCCCAGATCGCCGCATGCGTGTACTGGCCGCCGTTCTCGCGCACGCCGGGCACATAGCCGCGAATGTAGCCCGGATCGGCCCCCGCACCGTCGAACGGCGGATCCAGCAGCTGGATCAGCTGCGACTGCGGCCGCACCAGATGGGCCTGCAGTGCGTCGAGCGCCTGCGCAACCCGCTCGTCCGGCGCGGCGCCGGACAGCACCGCCCAGCTTTGCGCGATCGAATCGATGCGGCATTCGGCATTCGTCGCGGCGCCCAGCGGCGTGCCGTCGTCGAAATAGGCGCGCCGGTACCACGCGCCGTCCCAGCCGCTGGTTTCGAGGCTGGCACGCAGATGCGCGGCGGCGTCGCGGCAACGCGCAGCGAACGCCGCATCGCCGCGGGCCAGCGCCAATGGTGCGAAGTCCAGCAGCACGCGGTACAGAAAAAAGCCCAGCCAGACGCTTTCGCCCCGTCCGTCGGGACCGACGTTGTTCATCCCGTCGTTCCAGTCGCCGCTGCCGATCAGCGGCAGCCCGTGCGGGCCTAGCCGCAGGCCGTACTCGATCGCGCGCACACAGTGGTCGTACAGCGGCAGGGGCTGGTCCCAGCGCAGCGGAAGGTCGTAGTAAGACTCTTCGTCGCGGTTCAGGGCGCGCCCGTCGAGGAAGGTTTCGGTCGCGTCGAGTACGGCGGCGTCGCCGCTGCAGGCGATGTAGCGGCAGGTCGCCAGCGGCAACCACAGGTAATCGTCGGAACAGCGCGTGCGCACGCCGCGCCCGGCCGGCGGATGCCACCAGTGCTGCGCGTCGCCTTCCTTGAACTGGCGCGACGCGCACAGCAGCAGCTGCGCGCGCAGCAGTTCCGGCGCTGCATGCACCAGCGCCATCGCGTCCTGCAGCTGGTCGCGGAAACCGAAGGCGCCGCCCGACTGGTAGTAGCCGCTGCGTCCCCATAAACGGCACGCGATGACCTGATAGACCAGCCAGCCGTTGACCAGGGCGTCGAGCGAGGCATCCGGCGTCTGCACTTCGACCGCGCCGAGCAGGCGCCGCCATTGGCTGGCGACCGCGGCGAACGCGGTGCGCGCGACACCGGTCCTGCGCAGGCGCAGTACCAGCGCATTGGCCGCGTCGGCGCTGGCGGCCGTGCCGAGGCGAAAGATGACTTCGCGCGACTGGCCGTCGGCCAGGTCGATCGGGATCTGGATCGCGCCGCAGGGATCCATCAGCGCGCCGACGCGCCCCGACAGGCGTGTGCGCTCCATCGCGGCCGGGCGGGCGAGATTGCCGTTGCGCCCGATGAATTCGAGCCGGTCGCCGGTAAGCGTGCGCGCGGCTTCGTCGACATCGAAGAACGACACCCAGTCGCCGAACTCCGGATGGAAAGGATTGCGCGCGAACAGGGCGCCGCTATGGGGGTCGAGCTCGGTGACCACGTGCATGGCCGATTTCGACGGCAGATCGCCGAGCACCCACTCGACGTAGCCGGTCACCGACAGCGCGCGCCGCCGTCCCGACGCATTGCGCAGGCGCAGCACGAAGAACTTCGCGGCGGCGTCGGCGGCCACATAGACGCGCAGCTCGCTCAGGATTCCGTCTTCGACATGCTCGAACACGCTGTAGCCGAAGCCGTGCCGCGTGACGTAGTCGCCCGTCCCGCGCGCGGGCAGCAAGGTCGGCGACCAGTAGCGGCCGCTGTCCTCGTCGCGCACGTAGAACGCTTCGCCGGCCGCGTCGACGAGCGGATCGTTGTGCCAGGGCGTCAGGCGGTATTCATGCGCATTGCTGCGCCAGGTATAGCCGGTGCCGGCTTCCGAGACGACGCAGCCGAAGTCCGGATTGGCGATGACATTGGCCCAGGGCATGGGCGTGGCCTCGCCGGGACGGCTGACGATCACATATTCGCGCGCGTCGGCGGAATAGCCGCCGCGGCCGTTGTAGAGGGCCAGCGCGGATTCGTCCGCCGGCGGGGCAGCGGAGATCGCGGGACGCTCGGTTTCGTTCGGCACCAGGCGCGGCACCAGGGCTTCGGCGGGAGGACGGCGGCGCAGGTGCTCGCCCAGCCCGCCCTGGCGGTCGTCGAACACGATGCGCGCGACGGCCAGCAGCAACAGGCGGTCCTCGTGCGATATCTGTTCGCCGGCGCGCACGAAGACACCGCCGGGCCGGTCGAGCAGGCTCGACTCGACGCTTGCGGCGACCATGCCCATCAGCGCGTCGCGCAGGTCCAGCCGATAGCCGGCACGCTCCTCGTTCCAGATGACGAGGTCTGCTGACAGCCCTTTCATGCGCAGGTAAGCGTGCGCCTGCACCGCTTCGCGCGCCAGCGCCAGGTTGGCGATGTCGCTGATCTGCACCAGCAGGATCGGCAAGTCACCGGAGATCGCATGCGCCCACAGGCCCGGCTGGCCGCGCCGGTTGCGCAGTACCAGCTGTGCGTCGGCGCGCAGTGAGGGATGGCTGTAGAGCAGGCGGCCGGCCAGGCGCGCATAGGTCTGTGCCTGTGCTTCGCTGATATTGAGCTGGCGCAGCGACATCTGGCTGTGCGTCCAGGCAAGATCGGCGACGCGGTCCGCCAGGCGGTGGTCACGGTATTTGTCCGCCAGCTGCAGGCAGTGTTCGCGGCTGGCGCCGACGCCGACGACCAGATCGATTTGCGCCGTCGCCTCGGGCGCCAGGCGAATGCGATGGCGGATCGCGACGATGGGATCGAGCACCGAACCGTCGGTACCCGACAACACGGCGCCGCTGTCCATCGCCGCCGGGCGAGTCGTGTCACGACGGCGGCCGATGAAGCGCGCGCGGTCGGTTTCGTAGGACACGCCAAGGCTTTCGCCTTCGCGCACGACCACCAGGTGCACCAGCCAGGGCGGCGCATCACGCGAATCGCGCGGCCGCCGCGAACACAGAATCGCGTTGCGCGCCGCCGCGATTTCGGTCTGGACGAACAGCTTGCTGAAGGCCGGATGCAGGCTGTCGGCGATGGCGGGTGCCAGCACGACTTCCGCATAGCTGGTGAACTCGAGCACGCGTTCGGCGGCCGACAGGTTGGTGATGCGGGTGCGGCGTAGCTCGATGTCGTCCTCGGGCGACACCACGATTTCGGTATGCGTCTCCCAATCGCCCTGGCGGCGGCGGTATTCGACGCAGGCTTCGGTGAAGGTTGCCGAATAGGTTTCGTCGGGGCGCAGCGTGGGCTGGAACGCGGTGGACCAGACCTGTCCGCTGTTCACGTCGCGCAGATAGGCGTAGCAACCCCAGGCGTCGCGCGTCGGATCTTCGCGCCAGCGTGTGAGCGCGACGTCGTGCCAGCGGCTGTAGCCGCCGCCGGCGCTGGTCAACATGACCTGGTAACGTCCGTTGGACAGCAGCTGGACTGCCGGCGAATCCGGATCGGGCCGGTCGAAGACGCGCAGCGGTATCGAGGGCGTATCGGCCTGCTCGCGCACGTCGACCAGACGCGGGTCGCTGGCTGACTGGCCACTGGCGCGTGGAACGCGCTCCTGCAGCAGCAGCAGCGCAGACTGCACCTGCGGATCGGCTTCGAAGCGGCGCTGCATGGGCCGGTCCAGCAGCACGTGCGCCAATGCCAGAAGGGTCATGCCCTGGTGATGCGCCATGTAGGAGCGCACGACGGCCTGCGATTGCCCCGGCGGTAGCCGCGTAGCGGTGTAGTCGATCGCCTCGTAGTAGCCGTAGCTGCCCAGCAAACCCTGGTCGCGCAGGCGCTGCAGGTTGGCCGCCGCGGCGTTGGGTGCGACGAGCAAGGCAAGGGCGGACGCGTAGGGCGCGATCACGAGTTCTTGCGCCAGGCCGCGCTGCAGGCCCAGGCCCGGCACGCCGAAAGCGCGGTACTGGTAGTTGTTGGCCGCATCGGTCAGGTTGTAGCCGCACTCCGATACACCCCAAGGCACGCCGCGCTCCTGGCCGTAGGCGATCTGGCGCGCGACGGCGGCGCGGGCGGTATGCGCCAGCAGCGAGCCCGGATACGCCGGCATCACCAGGTTCGGCATCAGGTACTCGAACATCGAGCCACTCCAGGACAGCAGCACCGGCATGCCGCCGGCCTTCATCAGCAGTCGGCCCAGCGAAAACCAGCCGCGGATGGGAATGCGACCCTGGGCGATGGCGACGAAGATCCCCAGCCGCGCCTCGGAGGCGAGCAGGTCGTAGTAACCACCGTCGCGCCGATGATCCGTGACGCTGAAGCCGATGCAGAACAGATCGCGCGTGCGGTCGTAGAGGAAGTCATAGTCGAGCACGGCGAACTGCGCGGCGCGCGCGGCAAGCCGGTGCAGCCGCACTGCCTGATCCGCCACCGCGCCGGCGGCCAGCTCCGCCTCGGCGTCGGCGCACTGCAAGGCAAGGCTGCGTGTCCAGCTCGCCGGCTCTGGTTCCAGCGGTTCGGCGGACAGCGATTGCGCCTGCACGCGCAGGCCGCGCAATGCCGCGCGCGCGGCCTCCTCGTCAGCGGCGACGTTCGCGGCGGCGATGCGCGAGGCCAGCGCGGTCTGAGCCGCTGCCGGCAGCAGGCCGTACAGCACTGTCGCCGTGTCGACGGCACCTTGCAGTAGTCGACGCGACGATTGCGCGGCGGCGACCAGTTCCTGCAGGCCTTGGCGCAGCGTCAGCAGATGGCCAGCGAAGTTGCCGCTGTCGACCGTGGACACGTAGCGCGGCTGCAGCGGCGCCAGCGTGCGCGTGTCGTACCAGTTGTAGAGATGACCACGGTAGCGCTCCAGGCGATCGAGCGAATCGAACGCGGCTTCCAGACGCTCGATCAGGCGCAGGCGAGTGAGATAGCCGAAGTCATGGGCGGCCAGTGTCGCGAGCAGGCCCAGACCGATATTGGTCGGCGAGGTGCGATGCGCCACCAGGCCACCGGGTTGTTCCTGAAAGTTGTCCGGCGCCAGCCAATGGTCGTCGGGACCGGCGAAGTGTTCGAAGTAGCGCCAGGTTCGGCGCGCGACATCGCGCAGCGCGGGAATATGGCGCGCGTCCAGACTCGCCTCCGCCGGTCGCGGCGCACGGCTCGCAAACCACGCGGCGAACGGTGCGGCCAGCCACAGCGCGAGGAAGGGCAGGGCGACCGGCATTGCGGCGGGCTGGTACGCCAGGACGGCGACGCTGGTCAGCACTGCCGTTATCGGCGCGACAGCCATGCGCCGCAAGAAGCTGCGCAAGCCGTCATCGCCGCGGCGCTGTACCGCGCTGGAAGACACCCATTCCAGCAGCCGGCGCCGCGAGACGTGGCGACGCCACAGCGTGCGTACTATCGCGTCCAGCGAAATGACCGCTTCGTAGGGCAGACACAGCAGCGTGAACGCGACCTGGCCGAACCGGCGCGCGCCATTGTGAGATGCCAGTCGCAGATGCTGTGCCCAGGACGCGTCGGCGGATTTGCGCGCCGTCGCGAGCAATGTTTCCAGTGCTACCGGCACCAGGGTCATGAACATCAGGCAGACCGTCCAGCGTGCCGATGCGGCAAGGCTGATCCAGGCCAGGATCAGCAGGGCCAACAGCGCCGGGGCCACGAGGCTGCGGCGCAGGTTGTCGAAAATCTTCCAGCGTGCCAGGAGCGGCAGCGGATTGCGTTGATGGCTGCCGTCGGCCAGCGGCACACGCGGCCACAGCCAGGGCGTCAGCTGCCAGTCGCCGCGGATCCAGCGCTGCCGGCGTTTCATGTCCGCGGCGTAGCTCTGCGGAAAACTTTCGAACACGGCCAAGTCGCTGGCCAGGCCGGAACGTGCATAGCAGCCTTCGAGCAGGTCGTGGCTGAGGATGCGATTGTCCGGCATGCGCCCGGACAGGGAGCGCTCGAACGCGTCGACGTCGTAGATGCCCTTGCCGGTGAAGGAACCTTCGCCAAAGAGATCCTGATACGCATCCGAAACCGTGCGCGTGTAGGGATCCAGGCCCAGGTCGCCGCCGAACAAGGCGGCATAGGCCGAAGCGCCGGCCGTCGGCAAACTCGTGCCCACGCGGGGCTGCAGAATGCCGTAGCCGGCGGTCACGCGGCCGCTGTGCGGATCGAATTGCGCATGGTTGAGCGGATGGTGCAGCGTGGCGACCAGTTCCTGCGCGGTGTCGTGCGGCAATCGCGTGTCCGCATCGAGGGTGATGACATAGCGCACGACGCGCAGGCGCTCGACCGGTCCGACGATGCACGAGAAGCGCCCGGCGCCTTGGCCCCGCAACAGCGCATTGAGATCGCCGAGCTTGCCGCGTTTGCGTTCTTCGCCCATCCACACGGCTTCGCCCGGGTTCCAGCGGCGCGGTCGGTGTAGCAGATGAAACACTGCACCGCCGGCGTCGGCATAGAGCCGGTTCAGGCGCTCGATGCCGGCGACGGCGGCGGCGAGCACGGTCGCATCGTCCGGACAGTGCTCCGATGCGGCGTCGGGAAAGTCGGTCAGCAGGGCGAAATACAGGTTCGCCTGGCGATTGGCGAGGTAGCGGATTTCCAGATCGTCGACGTCGCCCTCGGCCGATTCGATGTCGGCCAGCAGTGTCGGTACGACGACGAGCGTCGACGCTTCCGGCGGCAGGCCGAGCGAATAGTCCATGCGCGGCAGTGCCTGCGGCGAGGCCAGGTGGGCGGCCAGCCAGTTGACCAGGGTGACACTGAGCTGGCCGGCGACCAGCGCGAACAATGCGATGATCCCGCAGCGGCCGAGGAGCGCGGCGGGCAGCGGCAGCCACGCCGCCGCGGCGACGACCAGGATGGTCATGACCAGCGTGATCGCGCCGACATAGACCGCTACGGGCAGGTGGCGCGGTGTCGGGCGCAAGCCGCAGCTCCGCTGCAGCACGGCGCGTCCGGCGCCGACGAGATAGTAGCCGACGTGTGCCGGCGGCGTGCCGGCTGCCGCCGCGGCGGCGAGCGCGACGGCGACGGTGGCGACGTCGGCTTCGTTCTTGCCGGCCTCGCGCGCGAGGCGCTCGACCACGTGCCGGTAATCGTCGCGGGTGACGAAGTCCATGCGTGCGTAGACTTCGGCCGGATCGGTGGCCAGGATGGCCTCGATGTCGCTCAGGCCCTCGACGAAACTGCGCCAGTCGGTCGACAGCAGCAGGCGCAGACTGCCGATGCTGTTGCTGACCGACATCTGGTCGGCAGCCTGCTGCTGGTGCCCGGACTGCACCAGCTGTTCGATGGTCACGCCGTCTTCGGCCAGACGTTGGGCGAGCCAGGAGACGGGCAGGGCGAGCGAAGCACTCTGGCCGAGCAGACGCTGCATCAGCTCGGCCACGAACGACGCGCTCGCCGGGGGATCCGAACGGGCCATGTCGGCGACCGCGAGGATCAGGCTCTTGGGATCGTGCGCGACAATGTCGGCCATTCGCTCGCCCCAGTCGGCGGCGAGGTTGCGGTGGCGGCGGTCCTGCGCGACGCGGGTGGCGACGCGGCGCAGGTTCTCGATCAGGGCCAGCCGCAGCATGATGGGTATGGCCCACAGCTCGCCGAGGGTCAACGGCACCATACGCTGGTAAGCGGCGATGAAGCGGTGCAGGCTTTCCGGATCGAAGCGGCCATCACCGTGGGAAATCGCGTTGAGCGCGATGTCGTAGATGCGCGGCAGATCCGCCGATACGCCGTTGACCAAGCGCGGCAGTTGCCGGTTGTACTCTTTGGGAAAATGACGCCTGGCCGTGCGCACGTGTTCGTCGACCAGGTAATGGTTGTCGAGCAGCCATTCGCTGGCCGGCGTTACGCGACGTCCCTCGCGTATCGCCGTGGTGATCAGCGCGCAGGTGTCCGTGAGCACGGTCTCGTTGTCCGCCAGTCGCGGCAACAGCCGGTTCGGCGCGGAGCCAAGCTTCACGCGATGGAACGCCGCCAGCGCGCTGCCGTGCTCTTCCATCTGCTCGGCGCTGAAAAGTTCGGCCCGCAGCGGCGGTTCGATGCCGGCTTCAGGCAGGAAATCGCGTGCCGGCGCGCGCCGTGCGGAGCGTAGCCACATGCCCAGCGCGGCCAGGACTTTCGTCATGAGCGCCACGGCCGGCGCGCTGGCCGGTGTCGGTTACATTCGGCAGCGTGCGGCATCGTGGATTCCTCGGTCGGCGCCAGGTGAAGCGGCCCGGCCGGCGCAGACTGGCTTGCGCGCTCCGTCGCCGCGAGGGTGAATACGATCGCCGTTGCCATTGTCCGATGCGGCGGCGTGTAGCGGAATACGTAGGGCAACGCTGCGGGAACGACGTCAATGCGGACGTTTGGCCGCGGACCAGGCACGTACGAGCGCGTCGCACAGATGTTCATGGCTGCGCTGCGTGTAGCGATAGACGCGGCCGGAGCGGAACGGGCCGATGCGGCCCATGAGGACGAGATCACCCCGTGACGGACCTGTGCGCGGCGACGGCTCGTTGCCGCGGCGGGATCCGGCTGCGGCAATGTCACCGGCCGCTTGCGCGAGGTCGTTGCCGATCGACGCCAGATAGCCGCCTTCGGAAAGGTAGGCATTGTCGGCGGCATCGTAAAGGCGCTGCTCGGTCGATGGCATGGTGATGGACATGGCCTGAGGCTGCGCGCGCGCGCAGCCCATGTCGGTGCGGTGCCGCACACGGGACCGATCGTCCATTTGCGATAGCGAGCCCAGACATGGCGATCGGCTTGGTGGTCCGGCGTACAGACGGCGCGCGGAAACGGGCGCAACGTCGTCGGCGACGGCGAGCGGCCTGCATCACCGTGCACCCAGGAGAGCATCATGAGCACCACCTCATCAAGCCGGCATGCCCTGAACGGCAGTCCGGACGACCAGCGCGACATGCGCGAATACCAGGTCCACTACGACGGCTGCGCCTACGAGTACAACGGTTATCGCTACGACTGCCTCGGCGACGCCCTCGCGTATGCGCGCCTGATGCGGTCGCGACCGCAGCAGCACGACCCGCGCGGCCCGTATCGCAGGTGCCGCGATGTCGGCGCTGAATCGGAAACCAGCAAGCAGCACATGGCCTCGCTCGGCATCGAACTCGAGGACGGCCGTTTCTGTTATCGCGGCTTCCGCTACGACCGGCTGGCGGAAGCGGTGGATTACGCCCTGCTGGAACAACGCCGGCACGATACGGCGCCGCGCGCGATCACGCCGTGAACGTGGCCGGGAAGAAACGACATGGGCCGAATACGATGGCGCAGCCGACGCGAATACGGGCTGCGCAGTAACCGCGAATGCAAGCACCTTCGGTTCGTACGTGCGCTGACGCACAGACGGACCATCCTGTGGCGCCCACCCTGACATCGAGAGGTACGCCGACCGCAGCCGGATTGCCAGCTGTCTCCTTTGTTGCCGAGTATCGCTTGCCGGCGACGCACGAGGGGGCGCCGTGCATCTTTCAGAACAGCCATGGTGCGCAACCCGCCATCGGCAGCGGCCGGGCGTCCCCGCTTTTCCTGGTCGCGATCACTTCAGGAATGCCATGAACCTGTTCCATCCAACACCTGCGCCCTGTCGGCTCATCGCCATCGCGCTTGCGCTCTGCACGATGCCGGCGCAGGCGTCCACACCTTGCGCGACGTTGATGGGCGATCAAAGCGTCGCCGCCGCGGTCGAGTCGCGTCTGCGAGCGAGTTCGCGCATCCAGGCGGACGACATCGTCGTCGTCGTCGTGTCCGGCATGACGGAGCTGCGCGGGGTGGCGCGCAGCAACACGCAAAGGCTTCTCGCCGAGCAGATGGCTCGCGACACCAGAGGCGTGGATCAACTCAACAATCAGCTGGACGTCGTCGACTGGGTGCCTCTCACCGATTTCGCACGCAACGCCGCCTCGCGACGGGAAGGCGCTGACCGATTGCGCCGAGTGCGCAGCGACACGTGGATCACGACGACGGTAGAGAACACGCTGGCACTGTCGCACGGCACCGACAACTGCCGGATCGCCGTCCGCACCCTTGACGGCGTGGTCGTGCTGCAGGGCGTCATGACCTCGCCGGAGGCGCGCAGCACGGCGGTCGAGCTCGTGGCCGGCACTTATGGCGTACGCAGCGTCGACGCCGACGCCTTGCTCGTCGCGGGGAGCGCGAACGTACGCTGAGCGTTCGCCGCGCGGCCACGGTCAGGCAATCATTCCGCGATTCCGGCGCCCGGCAGGCAAGCATGCGCCGTGACGACCGGAGCCGGTGAAATGGACAAGATGATTCATCTCGACTTCAATCGGCGCCGGCGCCTGTCGGCCCCTTCCGATGCCGCGTACCCGGTTCCGCTGGACCCCAGCGCAATCCTGATGCACGACCACACGTCACTTTCGGTGCGATCGGCCGCCGCCATCTTCCGCATCGGCAGCGATCTTTCCCGCGCGCTGTCAGCATCCGGGGTCGCCGGCGCGTCATCCCGCTCCGCCGCCGCATCGGCCATTCGCCGTGCGATGGACGCCTGCCGGACGGAGTCCCAGCAGATTGCAGCGGAGGCTCGTGCGCACGTTGCGAAGCAGGGCCGGCAACTGGGATTCGACGGCATCGTAGCGCTGGCCGACCTGCAGTTCGCCGGCTCGATGCTGGAGAACCTGCTGCAGGCCGAGCAGAGCGCCGGGCCGGAATGGCTTGCTGCCGGCGCCAGCGACGCGGCGCGCGCGATGGTCGGACGAAAACAGTCAGACGCCGTCGCCATGCACCCGGCGCATCCGGATCTACTCAGGAACTTCGATCTCTCTGTCGCCTAGCCGACGGCGGCCAGCGTTCCCCGTTCGCCCGGGCTGGGCCATGAAGCACCACCGGATCAGACGCATGACGCGCCCGCAAACGACGTGCTGCCTGGCCAGCCGCTCGTTCGCTAGCTGGCACGCGTACCGCGCCGCGAGCGATTTCCCGGCATTCTTGCCGGCTTCTCTGCCGCTCCGGCGCGATTCTCGCGCCAGACGGCGCGGCCGCTCGGGGGCTTGTTCCATTGCAGCCGGACCCAGCGCAGCAAGCGCTTCCGTTTTTCCATCGCAAAATTGCTTTTCATGACGATTCTCCCGGATCGGCGTGCCGGCATCCGCATGAACGGTTCGGCCAACGGAATCGTCGTTCCTCGCAATGCACGACCGTACGAAAGTACATCTGCGCACCTGGCGGCGAGGCGGAACGCCGATGGACGGCGCCGGCATCGCGACCGCTCAGGCCTTCGCCTGAGCGGCTGGATCTCAGCGTTTGCTGTCGCGCTTGTCGTCCGCCGGCTCGGACGGCGAAGGACTGGCCTCGGCGCTCCGGCTAGGCAGATTCGTGACTTTGGCGCCGGTCTTGTCGACCACGTCCGGCGCAGGGACGCTGGCCAGGACCGTGCGCGGCTTGTCGTTGGAATTCCACTTGCTGGGCCTGTTGGGGTTCTTCATGAGGATTGCTCCTGAGTGCCATCCCTGGCCTGTTTCTTCCAGGATGAAACACAGCAACCGGCGTGGCCAGTTGCAACAAGGCGTACCGGAGCCCGGCACATCGGTGAACAGGTCGGTGAACGGGTTTGTCGTGGCGCGCCGGGAACCTGGCGCTGTAGACGTGAAGATCGGGAGAGGACGACATCGTCGTCGGTGAACTCGACGGGAACCGTCGTCGTTCGGAGGGAGCAGTACGACTATGCGCCAGCCGGTGTTAGCTGGCCGTTACGAGCCATTTGATGAAAATTATTTATTTCCACAAGAAGGCGGGACTTTTCATCGGGCGCGGCGCTCCGCCGCGGACGGCGATCCGGAGTAGCCGGCCACGGCAGGGCCGTGCCACCGTCATGGGCGCAGATCCCAGTAGCGGCGCATGAGCGGCTGGGCGCTCAAGCCGTGCAGGATGATCGATGCGACGACGGTCCACAGGGTCAGCGATACCAGCGTGTCGGCCACGGCGCCATCGACGCCGTGGCGCAGCGCAAGCAGCAGATAGAAGACGGACCCGATGCCGCGAATGCCGAACCATCCGATCAGGATGCGTTGCTGCCTGCCCAGACGTTCGCCCACGATAGCCGTCATCACGGATATCGGCCGAAGGACAACCAGTACCAGCGGAACGAACCACCCGATGGCCGGAAGCGGCTTCGTGTACGCCAGCATTGCGCCCACGACCAGGACCAGGGCCAGCTCGGCCAGTTTTTCCAGCTGCTCATTGAAGCCCTGGACGGAGTCATGCATCGTTGCGCTGGCATGGGAGGGATGTGTCGCCATCGTCTCGTAGGAATGGCCTTCGACCTCCGCGGCGGCGTGCAACACCGGCGTATTCCGCAGCGGCTGTTCCCGCACGCGCTGCAGGGCGAGGCCGGCGGCAAAGACCGACAGGAATCCGGACGCCAGACAGAGCTGCGAGACGCCGTAGACCACACCGATCAGGCCCAGGGCGAGGAACTCATCCCGTCCGACGGCTTCACCGTGGCGTGTGCGCAGATAGACGACGAAGCGTCCCACCACGGTCCCCAAGCTGGCGCCGATGGCCACGCCGCCCGCAGTAGCCCAGAGCAGATCCACGCTGAGCCAGCGCAGAAAATGAGGGCCGACCTCGTGCATGCCGAGCAGGCCGAGCCCGAGCATGAAGAACGGAAACGCTGCGCCGTCATTGAGTCCGCCTTCGCCGGCAAGGCTGAACCCCAGGCGATCCGGCTGCGGCCCCGCATCGGACTGGACGCCGGTAGCCAGCACCGGATCGGTCGGCGCGATGATGGCGCCCAGAAGAACGGCGGCTCCCAGCGGCAGGTCCAGCAGCCAGACGCCGACGGCGGTGACCATCGCGACCATCGCGGCCATCGACACGAACGCCAGCCGCAGAGGCAGACGCCAGCGGCGATCGCGCAGCGGCACGCCCAGCTGCAGGCCCACCGCGAACAGCGAAATCAGCAGGGCGACTTCTGCGATCCGTTCCAGCACGAGGGTATGCAACGACGGATCCGGCCGCAGCACGTTGCCTGCCATCGGTCCGAGCAGCCACCCCAGTGCGAGATAGACCATCGCACTGCTCAATGGCAGCCGCCCCAGCAGACCGCTGGTGAACACCATCGTCAACAGCAGGGTGCCGATCAGGAACGACCACTCGGCTATCGACATGACCGGCACTTCGGCATCGCTGGCGCAGACGCCGCAGCCCGCGGTACAGCAGGCGATGCCGTGAGGCGCGGGCGTTGTTCGAAGGAACGCCCGGGTTCCCCCCGCGACGCGCATTGGGTGTGGCAGGCGCGGCTCAGCCTGCACCTGCTTCGGGCAGCAGCCGGTCGAACTCGTCCTTGACGACGCGATAGCATTCGCAGGCTCGCTCTTCGAGACGCTTTCGGTCCAGCACGACGATGTGGCCGCGGCTGTAGCGGATCAATCCAGCGGTCTGCAATTTTCCGGCAGCTTCCGTGACGCCTTCGCGCCGAACGCCCAGCATGTTGGCAATCAGCTCCTGCGTCATGGTCAACTGGTTCGTCGGCAGGCGGTCCAGGCTCAACAGCAACCAGCGGCACAGCTGCTGGTCGACGCTGTGGTGACGATTGCAGACCGCCGTCTGCGCCATCTGGGTGAGCAGCGCCTGGGTATAGCGCAGCAGCAACTGCTGCAGCACGGCAGCGCGGCCGAACTCCTGCTTGATGTACTGTCCCTTGAGACGGTAACCCTGGCCGGCGCTTTGTACGACGGCCCGGCTCGGCGTGGTCTCGCCGCCCATGAACAAGGCAATACCGACCAGCCCCTCGTTGCCGACGATGGCGATCTCTGCCGATGCGCCGTCTCTCATCACATACAGCAATGAGACGATCGATGTCGTCGGAAAATAGACATGGCGAAGCCGACTACCCGATTCGTAGAGCACCGCGCCCAGCGGCATGTCGACGGGTTCGAGCCGAGGCGATATACGCGCCCATTCCTCCGCCGGCAGTGCCCGCAGCAGGCTGTTCGTTCGTGCAGGAAGCGGAGAGGGAAGGGGAACTGACACGGGCAGCCTCGAAGCATCGGTGCGCCGGCAATGAAACCACACGGCTCCAGATACCGGGGTGGCTGGGCCATCATAGCCCACGAGCGTAACGCGCCCGTGTTCGGATAGCGGAGCAGCGCCGTTCACTGCGCCATCACGTTCCGGCGACGCAACCGCACGCCGCGCGCCACGGATCTCTTCGCACTTTCGCGGGCGACGTCACGGGTTTCAGGCCCACGTAGCGCCGCGCATGCGACGGAATCGGCGCGTCGGCCGTTACGGACCCGCTCTTTCGCGCATTGCGGCACGCTTGGGCATTGCGAACTAGCTCTTGCACAGCTCGCCGACGATCGGAGCCAGTCGAGTGCCCGTGGACGTGAGCGCGGTCGACAGGACGGCCAGGAAAGCGTCATTCTCGACCGCTGTGGAGACTCGCGCCTGCACATGCAGGGCGGAGAGATTTCTCTCGAATCGCAGCTCGAAACGAAGTGGCGGAAAGGCTTTCTCCACCGCGCGGACCGCACTTTCCGCGCGAGTCGCGGCGTAGCTTCCGGCTCCCTTGTATACCGATTCGTTCCGAGGGTCGTCCACAATGGTAAAGGCCACGTCCTGGCCGGTTTCATCGGGCGCCCCGGACGGCGGCGCATCCGGATCGCGCGGCGGAGGGGCGGCGGATCCCGGAATTCCCGGCTCTTCGCGAGAGGCCGGATTTTCCGGATGGGACTCACGGCTGTTGATCTTGCTGTGCATGGACTGCTCCTGTGCGCCGTCCTTGGCACACCCATGCCAGATGCCGGCAGCCGAGAGCAGTGTCCGGGCATGCAGCACAGGTTCTCCAGCATTGATCAATGCGAGAAAGGGCGAACTGCGGAGTCGACGATAACGGGTGTCGCTGAGGGTTCTGCGTGATGCAGACCCGGCAGGGGAGCAGGGACTGTGCGCTTGACATCGTTACGGGAGCGTTACGAGAACACGCCGGTTCCGCCGGGAAAACGCCTGAAACGGCGGTGCGCCTGGACCACGATTCCTGGTCGCCTGAAGCGCTGACGGTCTCGCTGGCGCCGCGCCTTGTCGACTCGCATGAACATCAAGGGCGCCATCACCTGCGCACGGCAAGCGCACAATCGCGAGCGCTTGCCGCGTCCCGGCATACGCCGACTTCATCCGCGCAAGAGCGTGCAGTCGTTGCCAGACCCGACGGATTGCGCACGCGTGAAAAAATTTGCCGGACGCTACGGGTGCATGGCCGAGTCGCGCAGATCACGCGCGTCTGCGTTCGAAGTTTTACTGGCGATGCGGCATCAGTCAGCGTACAGTGCCGGCACTGTGCTTGTTTGGTCACGGTGATTGCTTGACCCCGGTTCGTCCGTGATCCCGCATCTCATTGTTCACGTCCCACCTTGCAAACCAGTCGCTCGTACCGGCGCGATGTCGGTACATACCCATTGATGCAAGGAGTTTCAAATGTCAGATCGTCAACACGGAACCGTGAAGTGGTTCAATGATGCCAAGGGCTTCGGCTTCATCACCCCGGAAAGCGGTGCCGACCTGTTCGTGCATTTCCGCGCAATCCAGGGCTCCGGCTTCAAGAGCCTGCAGGAAGGCCAGCGCGTGAGCTTCGTCGCCGTGCAGGGACAGAAGGGCATGCAGGCCGATCAAGTCCAGGCGGATTGAAACTGCGTTAGATGCTGCGGTCCCGGCGCACTGCGCCGGGATCGTCCGATCCAGTTCAACGATTTTCGGACCTACCGGTCGCCGGGCTTATGCGCATGGCGGCCCAGATCGTTGGGTTCCCGTTTTTTCCCGACGCCAAATTGGCCAAGTCCGTCCGAAATCTCTCGGCTCGCTTGCCGCAACGAAGATCGTCGGCATAGTCAAGACGTTCTAAAAGTCCGCACCGGACGCGCACTGCGTGCGATTGCCGGCTCGGCGGATCGTGCGGACGGCACTCGGGGCCGCCCGCACGACGACCGGCCTCAGCTTTGGCTGGCTGCCTCATCGGCAAGCGCCTCGCTCGATATGCCCGCAATGCGCTCGGCGCGACCGTTCGCGACGGCGAAGCTAACCGGCGCGAACGACGCCCAGTACAGATTCTTCGACGCCGGGTCGCCTCCGTGATACGCAAGAACCAGCGCGTCCTCGACGACGGCGATCGCCGGCGCCAGGGTCGAGCTCGGACTGATCGGCGCGAACCGGTCGAACTCGATGTCGCCGTACCACCGGCCGTTCGCCGAGAGCCACGACGCGTGCAGCTTGTCCGGCCCGCCGTACGCGGGATAGACGAGCCACAACTCGCCACGGAAGCTCGCCATGCCCGGCGCGGCCGACGCGAGCGGGCCGAAGTAGTAGCCCTGCCGCTGCGTAATCGTCGAGAGGACTTCCGGGTACGTCCAGACGCGGCCGTCGAACGTCGACAGGGTGATCGCCGTATTGCCGACGAAGGTCAGATAGAGCCTGCCTTCGTGCTCCGCGACCGACAACGTGCCGTCGACGCCGTAGCCGGACCAGATCGCGTCGCCGCCGCTCCACGCGCCGCTGGCGGGATCGTAGACCGCGACGCGCGGCACGTTCTGCCCGCCGGACGCGTCGAACAGCGCGTACACGAGATAGGCCTTGCCTTCGAACAACACGAGGCTTGGCGCTATCGACGTCAGCAACGACGCGCCTTCGATCTCGATCGGCCCGACGGGGCCACTGAATGCCGGCGGTGCCGTTCCGTTGTACGACGACACGCCCCAGTTCAGGACACCGCTGGTGCTCCACACGAGCAGCGTCTGGTTGTCGACGACGACTGCAGCCGGCCAGGTGCCGGCGTCGATGTCGACGGAGCCGCCGCCCTCACCTGGTAGCGGCAAGCCGCCGGTCCAAGGCAACAACGCCGGATCGCCGGGGCATGTCGCGCAGTACAGCGTGTTGTCGTTGTTGTAGTACGCGTTGACGCCCTGGCCGACGTTGAACGTCGCGAGCGCCGGCGCGACTGCGGACTTGCACGACGCGCCTTCCGAGCCAGACGCGATCTTCTTGTCGCCCTGCCACAGGCACGGGTTGTCGAAGAACCCGGCGCCGTTCAACGTCGCGCCGTCCTGATAGACGAGACACAGCCCACCCTGGAACTGCGCCATCGATGGCCTGTAGGGCGACGTCGGATCGACGAAAACCGCCTGGCTTAGCGTGGAGATCGGCTTGTCGCCGGTCCACTTCCGGCCGTCGTAGGACGTTGCATAGAGCTTTTCGTTGTCGTCCGAGGCGCCGCGATAGCACAGCGTCAGCACGCCGTTGGCGGCGGCGGCCGACGGCGCCTTGGTGCTTCGCGGATCGATCGTCTTGCCCGAGAGCTGATGGATCGTCGTGTCCTTGAGCCACCTGGAACCGTCGTAGTTCGCGACGTAGATGCGCTGCTCCTCGCCGGCGATGAAGAACAGGTACAGCTCGCCGCGACAGCTCGCGAGCGTCGGCGTGCCCTTGCTCGTCGGATCGATCTTACCGGGCATGCCGGCGATCTTCCCGCCGCCCGACCACGTCAGCGTCGCGATGTCGCACGTCGCCAGATACAGCGACTCGTCTGAGCCCGTGCCGCGATACGCGAGATAGAGCGCCGGCGCGTCCTGGGGGCCGTAGACCGCAAGCGCAGGACCGGCGCCCGATCGCAGCGTGCGCGTCGAACCGCCGCTGGGCACGCGGATCGCCGTGATCGTGCGCCATTGGCCGTCTTGGTACGTCGCAAGATACAGGTTGCCGTCCTCGCCGAGGAACGAGAGGTAACCGATGCCGTCATGACCGGCGAGCGCGGCCGGATGCCGCGTCGTCGCGTACACGCCGGCGCTCGACTGCACCGGTCCGCGGTACGTCCAGACGCTCTCGTGCTGGAAGCGGTACGCCTGCGCGAAGTACAGCGACCTGTCGTTCGGATACACCGTGATCAACGCGCCACCGACCTCGGCCATCGTCCCCGACCCGTCCGCGGTGGTCACGGCGTTCTGCGGCAGGTCGGTGAACACGAGCGGATTGCCGCCGGCCCACTGCCATGCGCGGATACCGCAAAGGCTCTGCGCGAGCTGCACGAGGTCGGTCGTTTCGTAGAAGTCGACGAAGATCATCGACAGGCGGTTCGGCGCACGGCCTACCTCGTTGACCATCCGGTCGACGATCGAGCGGGTGTCGCGGTCGATGTGCGACGACAGCTGCTTGAGCGTCGTCCACGGCAGCTCGATACGCAGGTGTTCTTCGATCAGCCCGACGAGATCCTCGACGATCTCGCGCCCCTCTTGCGACAGGACGCCGATGATCGGCACCAGCGCGATCGCCGGTTCGAGCAGATGGGCGACGACCACGCGGACGTAGTCGGCCAAATCAGGCGTCAGCGTCAGGAACAGCGCGAACGGCCGATCGTCCTCGACCGCCGCGTGCAGGCGCCGGTGCTGGTCCGCGACGACCGCGCCGACGTCGGACTTGTTCGCATAGCGGCCGACGATGCCGCCGGCGACCGGATCCCAGTCGCGGTTCTCGTTCGCGGGACAGTAGGATTCCGGCCAGTACCGGTCGGCGTAGTCTTTCGCGAGATCCTTGGTGTCGTAGACGTCCGGATAGACGACGATGACGCGCGATCCGGCTCCCGCCGTTCCGGCGCCCACGATCTGCGCGTACGTCATGTCAAACGCGGGATTGTCCAGGGCCGTGCGCGGGCCGGTCGGCTGCGACGCATACGTTGGCTCCCACGACGGCGCGTACAGATAGTTGCCGAGCGATTTGTCGACGGCATGCGCGAGCTGCGCGTACGGAAAATCACCGTGATTCGTCTTGCAGTGGCTGATCGTGATGTAGACGATTTCGCCCCCGGAACCGCTCGACGTTTCGCGCAGGAACGCCGCGAGCTCGTCGAGGATCTCGTCGAACTCGACGCCGACGAAACCATGCCACGTATAGAACTTGTCGTTCCCGCCGTCGTAGTACAGCCGAAAATCCATGCTGCGGACGCCGCCTTCGAGCTGCTCGCGCACCGTCTTGTCAGTTGCGCGCGCGAGCCCTTTCACTGCGTCGTAGACGTGGTCGATCACCCAGTCCAGCGTCGCCTCCGGTCCCCAGCCCTCGAGGTGCAGCGCCGAGAGCGGTTCGATGAAGCGCTCCTGCAGGAGATTGAAGACGGGCGCGAAGGCGCCGATGGCGCCGTCTTTGACGAGGCGCTTGATGAAGCGGTAGGTGCCCGTGTCGTGCGTTGCGGGCAGGCAGATGTACTGCAACGGTGCGTTGCGGATCGCGTCGCTGTGCTGCATCCAGGTTTTGTGGGTCATGGCGTGGGTTCCCCGCAGGCTGGTCGGAGCCGGACGCGCGATTGCGTCCGGCGAGCCCAAGCGCACGTCCGATGTCCCGCGACAGTTGCGTTCGGGGCTCGACCCAGTCAGCGACGCCTTGCGCGGTTTTCCCTCATGCCCTCTTTTTTCTTGCGCCGGCGACGCGGCGCGTCGCTCGATCGCCCAGGGCTGGCGGCACGCAGAAGAGCGGACATCACAGCGCCGCTGCACGCGAAGCGTCGGCGTCGTCGCGGCGCCGTCTTCGCGACGGCAATTTGCGGCATGAACGCCCCGCGCACCTGCTACAGTACGCCGATGAGCGACGTCACCAGCCTTCTGCGCCAGTGGTCCGACGGCGATCGCGGCGCGCTCGATCGCCTGCTGCCGCTCGTCTATGCGGAGCTGCGCGCGCAGGCCGCGCGGCAGCTTTCGGGCGAGCGGCGCGATCACACCTTGCAAGTCACGGCGCTCGTCAACGAAGCCTTCCTGCGTCTCAATGGCCAGCGCGCGCAGTGGAACGACCGGCGGCACTTCCTGCTCATCGCGTCGACGCTGATGCGGCGCGTCCTCGTCGATCATGCGCGGCGCCATGCGGCGGCCAAGCGTCCGCCGGCCGAATCGCGCGTGTCGATCGACGAACTCGATCCGGAAGCGCTGCGCGTCGACAGCGATCTCGTCGCCGTCGACGTGGCGCTGAACGAGCTTTCCGCCGTTGACGCGCGCCAGGCGCAGATCGTCGAGCTGCGCTACTTCGTCGGTCTCGACATCGAGGAGGCGGCGCAGGCGCTGGAGCTTTCCGTCTCCACCGTCACGCGCGAGTGGCGCATGGCACGTGCCTGGTTGCGGCGGCGGCTGGCGGGCTAGCGCATTAGGCAAGGTCTGAACGAGTGCAAGCGGCGCGACTCTCGTACCCAGCCCTCTCATCTCCATAACCCCCGTCAAACGCTCGCTACGCAAGCGTTTAACCGCCCCCTTGACTCAAGGGGGATCCACGATCAAATCCAGATTCCGGCCTGTTCAGCGATTCCCTAGCGCACTTCGCAGGTCGGCATCGAAGCACCGTCGTACCAGGCCGGCCAGCGCTGCGCGAGCGCCGCCGTGGATTCGCCGTTCGCGCAGACCGACTCGCGCAGCCGTTGCGCCTGCTCGCGTACCGACGCTTCGCCGCGTGCCACGGCGATATCGATGTGCAACAGCGCCGCTTCGGCGCGCGATTCGGCGAGCGCGGAATGCACGCCTTTCATCGCGGTGTCGAGTCGCGCCGAGGTGGCGTCGGCCGCATCGAGCTCGCCGCGCTGCAGCTGCACGCCGGCAAGGCGCACGAGTGCACGGGTATGCATCGAGGCATAGGCGTCCGGGTCGAGCTTGGCGAGGCCGTCCGCCGCTGCGGCATATTCGCGCTCGGCCGTGGCCGCGTCGCCGCGAGCGAGCGACGCTTCGGCGAGCGTGTCGCGCGCCGCGGCGAGGAAGACCTGCGCCTCCGTCGCGCCGCCGGACTGTGCACGCCTGACGAGCCCCGGAAGCACGCGGCGGACCAGCGCTTCGGCGCGCGCCGCGTCGCCGAG
>NZ_JANFVR010000080.1 GCF_024609805.1 Tahibacter caeni
GGCGCCGCAGATCACTTCGCCGCTGCGCGGCGCGGCCTATACCGTGCGTGCGCGCCACGACGCCGGCAGCGACGAGGCGCGCGTCGCGTTCAGCGCGACCGTCGACGCCGGCGTGCGCGAGGTCTACTGGTTCGTCGACGACGACTACGTCGGCGCGGCGAAACCCGGCGAAAGCCTGTTCTGGCCGCCGCTGGCCGCCGGCACCCACGCCGCGCGCGTCGTCGACGACCACGGCCGCAGCGACACGCGCGAGCTGCGCGTGATCGCGGTGGATTGAGCAGGCATCGCCGCTGAGCCGCGGGCGAACCGCGACAGCGGGAATTGTCCGTCGCGAAGAGTCCATGGCGCAGCGATCCGACCGTGGACGTCTGCGAACTGCCGGGCCGGAGAGGGCTGCGCCCGGGGCGGTCCGGCGGAGACTCGACGTCGCGGTTCGCGACGCTCGCCGCAAGTTGCAGGCTTCTACAGCAAGCCCTTCGTCAGCCGCTTGAGCTCGTCGGCGAGCGTGGCGAGGAAACCTTTCATCGCGGCCGACTTGCGCCAGACCAGCGCGATGCGACGGCTCGGCACCTCGCCGCGGAACGGCAGCAGGTGGATCGCGTCGGACTGCACCACCGGTGGGCGCACGGCGAGCATCGGCAGCAGGGTGATGCCGACGTTGGCCGCGACCATCTGGCGCAGGGTCTCGAGGCTCGTCGCGCGGAAGCCGTCGCGTTCGCTGGCGCCGGCGAGCTGGCAGACGTCGAGCGCCTGGTCGCGCAGGCAATGGCCGTCCTCGAGCAGCAGCAGGCTTTCCGTCTCCAGATCGGCGACGGCGAGTGCTTTGCGCTTGGCCAGGCGGTGCTGGGTCGGCACGGCGAGCACGAAAGGCTCGTCGAACAGCGCTTCCGCATGCAGCTGGTCGTCGTGCAGCGGCAACGCGAGCAGCGCCGCGTCGAGGCGACCTTCGCGCAGGCGCGCGAGCAGGGTTTCGGTCTTCTCCTCGGTCAGCAGCAGCTCCAGCCGCGGAAACCGTTCGCGCAGGCCCGGCACGACGTGCGGCAGCAGGTAGGGGCCCAGGGTCGGGAAGATGCCGAGGCGCAAGGTGCCGGACTCGGGATCCTTGGTGCGCCGCGCGATGGCCTTGATCTGCTCGACCTCGTCGAGCACGTGCCGGGCCCGCGCCGCAATCTCGCGTCCGACCTCGGTCAGCAGTATCTTGCGCGGGGTGCGCTCGACCAGGGCCACGTCCAGCTCGTCTTCCAGTTTCTTGATCTGGGTCGACAAGGTGGGCTGGCTCACGAAGCTGGCATCCGCTGCGCGGCCGAAGTGCTTGTGTTCGGCCAGGGCGACCAGATAACGCAGATCACGCAGGTTCATGGCGGTGTCATAGCCGGAATCTATCGTCGTGATGTTATCAATTGATTGGCTAGATGAGAAAGCGGGGCGTATTCTGCGCGCCGTTGCGTTTCCCCCTTCGTTCCGAAGGACGTCGTTTTCAACCCCAAGGAGTGAACCATGCTCAGCGTTGGTGACAAGTTCCCGCAGTTCAACGTCAAGGCCACCGTTTCGACGGATCTCAAGAACGCCTTCGTCGACATCAACAACGACACCTACAAGGGCAAGTGGCTCGTCGTGTTCTTCTACCCGAAGGATTTCACCTTCGTCTGCCCGACCGAGATCACCGGCTTCGCCAAGCACAACCAGGCCTTCCTCGACCGCGACGCGCAGCTGCTGACCGGCTCGACCGACTCGGAATTCGTGCACCACGCCTGGCGCACGCACCACAAGGACCTGAACAACCTGCCGTTCCCGATGCTGGCCGACATCAAGCGCGAGCTGACCTCGGCGCTCGGCATCCTCGACAAGGAAGCCGGCGTCGCCCAGCGTGCGACTTTCATCGTCGATCCGCAGGGCATCATCCGCTTCGTCTACGTGACCGACCTGTCGGTCGGCCGCAATCCGGAAGAAGTGCTGCGCGTGCTCGACGCGCTGCAGACCGACGAACTCTGCCCGTGCAACTGGCACCAGGGCGAGGAAGTCATCAAGGTCGCCTGAAGCAGGCAGATCCGGCCGGCAACGGCCGGCCGGATCCGGTGCCGCGGGCTCCGCGGCGCGATTCCCGTCATTCCCTGCCGCCGCGGCGCGAATCCGCGCCGCGGTCCGGCGCGTCAGTCCATTTTTAGCAATTGATAAGAAGCGTGGTCAGCCGACGCGGCCCCACGCGAGGAGTGTCCCATGAGTGTTGCCGACCTGAAATCGCAGATTCCCGACTACGCCAAGGACCTGCGCCTGAACCTCGATTCCGTGCTCAGCGAGGGCGGCGCGCCGGGCCTGAACCGCAAGCAGATCGCGCTGGTCGCGCTGGCCTCGGCCATCGCCTCGCGCTACGAGCCGCTCGTCGCGGCGCTGGCCGCCGACGGCGCCGCGCATGCGAGCGAGGCCGAGCTCAACGGCGCGCGCACGGCCGCCGCGATCATGGCCATGAACAATGTCTATTACCGCTTCACCCATCTCGTCAGCGACACCGAATACGCGAGCCTGCGCGCCGGACTGCGCATGAACGCCATGGCCAACCCGGGCTGCGACAAGGTCGATTTCGAACTCTGCTCGCTGGCCGTCTCGGCGATCAACGGCTGCGGCATGTGCATGGACTCGCACGAAAAGACCCTGCGCAAGCACGAGCTGACGGCCCAGGCCGTGCAGAGCGCCGTGCGCATCGCCGCGGTCGTGCACGCGGCCGCGGTCACGCTGGAACAGCGCGGCTGAGAAAACCCGCAAACCGCGCCTCGACTCCGGCGGGCAGCGCGACGTCCGGTTCCGGGAAGCGCCGGCGATCGGGCGGCGTCTTCTGTCCCGGCGGACCGAAGCGGCCGCGCGATCGCTGCGATCGCGCGGCCGTTCTCGCTCAGGCGAAGTCGAGGCTCTTCTCGAAGTTCTTGAGCTCGTGGCGCGACAGCGCGAGGTTGGACTTGGCGCGGTCGAGCACGACGTAGAGGAACAGCGCCGGATTGCGCTCCAGCGGACGCACGAGATGGTACTGGCGTTCGAGGCTGATCAGGATGTCCTCGATCGTGTCGTTGAGCTTCAGCGCCGTGGCGACGCGGCGCTTGGACTTCACGACTTCGGCGTTGCCGCTCGCGGCGAGGTCGAGGTCGATGCCGCCGCCGCCGAGCTTGGCCAGGGCCATGCCGCTGTCGGAGTCGACGAGGGCGGCGCCGATGAAGCCGTCCATGGAGGAAAGGGGGGAGAGGTCCAGCTTGGCCATTGGTAATCCTTCGTTGTCTGGTGAGCCCGCAGCCGGCGGGCGGCGGTCAGGGTCAGTGGGCGGCAGCCGCGGCTGCGGCGGCGGCCTGGTAGTGGTCGAGCCAGGCGTCGACGGCGCGACCTATTTCGGCCGCGGTCGTGCGCGTTTCGTGCAGCAGGATGCCGAGGTTGGTCGTCGTGCGCGCGAGGGTGGAAACCACGAACAGTTCGCGCCGGGCCGGCACGCGCTGGGCGAGCAGAATGCCGTTCAGCGCATTGACGACGACGTAGTCGGAGCGGTCGATGCGCACTTCGCGGCCGATGGTCTCGCCGAGCGCGACCATCGAGCCGATCATCGCGGCGATGCGCTGCGGATCGGCGCCGTTGTCGACGACCTGGGCGACCAGGCGGCCGTCGACGGTCGCGACCACGCAGCCGATGGCGGCCGGCACGCGCTGGTGCAGCGAACGCACGGCCTCGTCGATCGCGCTCTTCAGCGACGGCGGCAGACTGCGGGAAATCTGGTTCATTGCGACCTCGCGCGGCGTACTAGCTGCAGCCATTCGTCATCGTCGCCGGCGGCGTCCGCCGCGGCGGCCTGCGCTTCGATCTGGTCGAACAGCACATCGAGCAGCGCGGTCACGTCGTCGCGGCGGCGCACGTCGGCGGCGAGCACCGGCAGGAACTCGCCGCGCGCGGCGACGGCTTCGGCGTAGTCGTCGAGGCTCGGCTGCGGATGGCTGTCGAGCCGGCCGACCGCGACGACGACGCGGCCGGCGCCGATCTGGCGCGCGAACGCGTCGAGGAAAAGGCGCAGGTCGGCCAACGGGTCCGGGCGCGAGTTGTCGAGCAGCACGA
Organism: Tahibacter caeni; assembly: GCF_024609805.1. Classification (GTDB taxonomy): domain Bacteria; phylum Pseudomonadota; class Gammaproteobacteria; order Xanthomonadales; family Rhodanobacteraceae; genus Tahibacter; species Tahibacter caeni. Next base: position 4,084 of record NZ_JANFVR010000080.1, read on the forward strand.
CGACGCCGAGCGCGCCTTCGGCCAGCAGCGGCCACATGAACTCGAAGCGGCGCTGGCCCGGCGAACCGTACAGGCGCAAGGTATGGCCGTTGTCGAGCGAGAGCTCGCCGTAGTCGAGCGCGACGGTCGTTTCCGCCTTGCCCGATTCGCTGAAGTCGGTGTTCGCGACTTCGGTATTGATCGGCTCGATCTGGCTGATCGCGCGTATCGCGGTGGTCTTGCCGGCGCCCATCGGGCCGGCGAACAGCAGCGTGATCTCGCTCATGGGCGCACCAGTCCGAGCGTGCGCCGGATCGCGGCGATCGCCGCGTAGTCGCCGGACTGGCGCGCGGCGGCCACCGCCGCCGCGGCCGATGCGGACGGTCGCGGCTCCGGCGCCGGCAGGTCCTCGTGGAAGAACTCGCAGACCACGCAGGCGTTCAGGAAGCCGTCGACGACCGCGCGCGGCGCGAGCTCGAGCGCGAGCAGGCTCGCGCGGTTGTTGTCGCCGTTGCGCAGGTGCCGGATCAGCTCGGCGAAGCTGCGATGGCCGCCGGCGGCGAGATACGGCCAGCCCTTGAGGCGCAGCGCGGCCGACGACTGCAGCGCGGGCAGCGCGCCGACCGCGCCGGCCTGCAGGCCGAGCTGCCAAAGCAGCGGCTTCAGCGAAACGCCCGGCGCCGCGGCCGCATCGCCGCCGGCGGGCGTCAGGCTCCAGCCGGCGCGCGTCATTGCGGCGATCAGCGTTTCCGGCGTCGCCGCGATCTCGCGGTCCAGCGCATGCAGGGTCGCCTGGCGCGTGCCGAGCACAGCGACGGGACGATCACCGACCTGCAGCGCGAGCTGCGCGGCCGGCCATTCCCGGCGCAGCGCGGTCCAGCGCTGCAGCCATTGCATCGCGATCGGCGGCCGCGCCGCGGCCGGCTCGCCGACGACCAGTTCCGCGATGCGCGCCAATGCCGCGGCCATCGCGCCGCTGCGCCAGGCGCCTTCTATCGTCAGCGCATGCGAGCGGCCGTCGCGGCCGCGCACTTCCGCCAGCAGGTTCGGCGAGATCGCCGGAGTGCCGTCGCCGTGCAGGCGCAGGATCACGTCGGCCGCGACCGCATCGCCGAGACGCCAGCGCGCGACATCGGCGGGCTGCTCGCGCAGCACGCCCTGCAGCAGGCGTTCGACCAGGGACTTCAGGTGCGTCGGTAGCGCGACCGCTATGCAGAACGGCGCGGTGTCTTGCGGGTTCGTCATTGTATTAGCCACTTGCGGAACCTTTGGCGGCGCGAGGCCGAGCGCAGCCTTCGGCGTGCGCGGGCTGCGTCCGATCCGGTCCTCGCGGTGTGATTGCAGGCGCGCCCGACTGGCGGAGTGCCGCGGCAGCGCAACGGCTGTCGACATGTCGGACGCACCCATCCGGGGCACTGCGTGCACCGGCGATTGATTGTGTACCGGTTAAATCGGAAACGGCTCACGCAAAATGCAAACAACTGAGAATGTTCGACACGGCGCAATGCAGTGCGGAGCGGAGTTCCATCCGCGCATCTACGACCTTCGTCGTGGGCGTGCGTGAAATCCGCGTGATCGCTGCGCCGCCGCCGTGAATTCCGCACGGCCGTGAAAGACTCCGGCGACCGCAGCGTGCGTCGGCGGGCGCGGATCGGCCGCCGCCGGCGACGGGTTTAAACCCTGGGCCGCGCTGCTGCATCCGATCCCGGCACGGACGTATCCCTGTTCCGCGTCACGAACAACTGCGAGCCCTCCATGAACCGAATCCTCTGCTTCGTTCTCCTCGCTGCGCTCAGCGGCAGCGCCGCCGCCGACGGCTGCGCCTTCCAGGCCAAGCGCGAGCTCACCGTGCCGGCCGCCGGCCTCAAGACCCTCAAGCTGCAGACGCGCGCCGGCGACCTGCGCGTCGTCGGCGTCGCCGGTCTCGTGAGCGTGGAACTGCGCGGCAACGCCTGCGCGGCGAGCGCCGAGCAGCTGGCCGCGCTGGACCTGCAGCACAGCCGCAGCGGCGACCGCCTCGACGTGATCACGACGGCGCCCGACGAGGGCACGTTCAAGCTGTTCTCGGACAACTACGCCTACATCGACCTCGAGGTGCGCCTGCCGCAGGAGCTCGTGCTGGACCTCGACGATTCCTCGGGCGACATCGAGATCGCCGACGCCGGCACGATCGCGCTGCGCGACAGCTCCGGCGACATCAGGATCCACGATCCGCGCGGCGACGTGCGCATCCGCGACACCTCGGGCGACATCCACGTCGAACAGGCCCGCGGCAACGTGACCGTCGTCGGCGACAGTTCCGGCGACATCGAGATCGACGGTGCGGCGCGCGACGTCGTCGTCGAGGAAGACAGCTCCGGCGACGTCGAGATCGCGCACGTCAGCGGCAACGCCCGCGTCGGCCGCGACAGCTCCGGCGACATCCGCTTCCGCGACATCGGCGGCAACGCGGAAGTCGGCAGCGATTCCAGCGGCGGCATCCACGCGCGCGGCATACGCGGCGATTTCCGCGTCGAGGAGAAATCCGGCGGCCGCAAGAACATCGACTACGCGGACGTCGGCGGCCGGGTCAGCCTGCCCGATCACGACTGACGCTGCTGCGCGGCGCGCCGGCCGGCCCGGCGCGTGTTCGCGCGCTGTGGCACGATGCTAGCCTCCGCGGATTCCTGCGGAGGTCACGATGGACGTCGCGCGTCGGCTGGTCGGTTTCCTGTTCTGCGCCTGCAGCGCCGCGGCCGTTGGCGTGTCTCCGGCGCCGCCGTTGGGCAAGCTGCCGGATACGGCCGAGCCGCTGCAGTACGCGCTGGAATTCCGCATCGACCCGGCCGCCGAGGGCTTCAGCGCGACGGCGGACATCCGCATCGCGCTGAAGCGTCCGGCCGAGCGCATCTGGCTGCATGCGTCGGACCTGCAGGTCGAGCGCGTCGAATGGCGGACCGTGGCCGGCCCCGCGCAGCCGGCGCGCTTCGCGTCCGTGGGCGACAGCGGCGTCGCCGCGGTCGAGTTCGGCCAGACCGTGCCGCCGCAGGAACTGCAGCTGCGCTTCGTCTACCGCGCACGCTACAACAGCCGCCTCGAAGGCGTATATCGCACGCGACGCGCGGGCCAGCCCTACGTCATCACGCAGATGGAGCCGGTCAGCGCGCGGCGCGCCTTTCCGGGCTTCGACGAGCCGCGCTTCAAGACGCCGTTCGCGCTGAGCCTCGTGATTCCGGCCGGCCTGCAGGCCGTCGCCAATACCGCGCAGAGCGCCGAGCAGACTCTGCCCGACGGCTCGCGCCGGGTCACCTTCCGCACCACGCCCGAGCTGCCGACCTATCTGCTCGCGTTCGCCGTCGGACCCTGGGACGTCGTCGACGCTAAGCCGATCGCCGCGACGGCGTGGCGCAAGAATGCGCTGCCGCTGCGCGCGATCGCGCCGCACGGCGAAGGGCCGCGGCTGGCCGAAGCGCTCGCGGCGACGCCGGCCATCGTCACCGCGCTCGAGGACTATTTCGGCTACGCCTATGCGTTCGGCAAGCTCGACCTGCTGGCCGCGCCGGACTTCAGCGCCGGCGCGATGGAGAATCCGGGCCTCGTGATCTTCCGCGAGAGCCTGCTGCTGCTCGACGCGAACACGCCGGCGCAGCTGCGGCGGGCCTCGTTCGAAGTCAATGCGCACGAGCTCGCGCACCAATGGTTCGGCGATACCGTGACCATGCCCTGGTGGGACGACCTCTGGCTCAACGAGGCGTTCGCGACCTGGATGGAGCGGCGCATCACGCAGACCCTGCGGCCGGCCCAGCGCGCCGACCTGCGCGGCATCGCCTCGGCGCAGCAGGCCATGGCCGCCGACAGCCTGGCCGGCGCGCGCCGGGTACGCCAGCCGATCCGCGACAACGGCGACATCGAAGGCGCGTTCGACAGCCTGACCTACGGCAAGGGTGCCGCCGTGCTCGGCATGTTCGAGGCCTGGGTCGGCGAGCGGCCGTTCCGCGACGGCCTGCGCCGGTACCTGCGCGAGCATGCGTTCGCGAACGCGACCTCCGACGACCTGATCGCGGCGCTGCAGCGCGCCGGCGACAAGGGCGCCGCGTTCGGCACGGCCATGCGCAGTTTTCTCGACCAGCCCGGCGTGCCGCTCGTGCGCAGCGAACTGCGGTGCGACGGCGGCAAGGCGCGGCTGCGGCTGAGCCAGCAGCGCTATTTCCCGCTCGGCTCGGGCGGCGAAGCTGCGGCGCAGACCTGGGGCATTCCGTTATGCGTGCGCAGCGGCAAGGGCGCGGCGAGCGCCGTGCAGTGCCAGCTGTTCGATCGCCCCGAGGCCGAGATGATTCTCGACGGCGGTTGTCCCGACTGGTATCTGCCGAATGCGGACGCGCGCGGCTATTACCGTGTCGCGCTGGCCGCCCGGGACCTCGCCGCGCTGACGCGCGTCGCGGCCAGGCTCGGCGATCGCGAACAGCTCGCCTTCGCCGACGCGATCAAGGCCGGCTTCGAGCGCGGCGACGTCGATGCGGCCGGCGTACTCGACGCGATCGGCCAGCTCGCCGGCGCGACGACGCGCGAGGCCGCGTTCGCGCTGCAGGCGGAGCTGGTCTGGATACGCACTCACCTGGCCGACGCCGCGGCGCGTGCGGCGGTCGACGCCTACGTGGTGCAGCTCTATCTGCCGCGCCTGCAGGCGCTGGGCTATCTGCGCCGCGCCGGCGAGAGCGAGGAGGCGGCGCTGCTGCGCGCCGACCTCGTCGAGCTGCTCGCGCGCAAGGTCGAAAGCAAGCCCGTGCGCACGGCGCTGCTGGCCCAGGGCAAGGCGGTGCTGGCCGGCGACGGCAAGGGCCGCCTGCGCTTCGGCGCGGCGAACTACGACCTGCTCGGCACCGTGCTCGCGGTGACGGTGCAGGAACTCGGCGCGCCGGCGATCGATGCGCTGATCGCCGAGCTCGCACGCACCGGCGACGCGAACCTGCGCCTGAGCATGGCCATGGCGCTCGGTGCGACGACCGACCCGGCGCAGGGCGAGCGCGTGCGCGAATTCGCGATCGGCGACGCGACCCAGGTCAGCGAGACCGCGCGCGTGCTCGGCGTGCACCAGTACGAACCGCGCAACCGCGCGGCGCTGTGGAGCTGGTTCCAGCGCCGCTACGCGGCCGTCGTCGCGCATACGCCGGTGTTCGTCCACGGCCGGCTGCCCGAGCTCGTCGCCGAGGGTTGGTGCACGCGCGAGCAGGCGCAGCAGATCGTGCGCTTCTTCGCGCGCGACGCGGCCAAGGTCGGGGGCACGGCGCAGGGCCTGCTGCGCGCCGAGGAGGCGATCAATCTCTGCGCGGCGCGGCGCGAGAAGCACGGCGCTGCGGCGCTGCAGCGCTGGGTCGCGGCGCGGCGCGAGGCCGACACGGCGGGCTGAGGGCACCGCGTGCGGGCCGGTTTGCGGCGCTGCCGGGCGGGTGCCGCACGCCGCCGCTGCCGCGCGACCGCGCGAGTTGTTTATGCTCGCCGCTACGCCGTTGCGGGGCCGTTCCGCGGAACGGGCGACGGCGGTTCCGCAGCGCCGCTATCGGCGGCGTCGCGCCGGAGGGAATTCGAAAGGGGCAGGACATGAGCGAGACAGACGGCAGTCCCAATGCGTTCGCGCAGATTCCCGAGCGCAACACGTCGGACAACATCCTGCGCACGGCGCAGCAGCACCACGTGCAGCTGTCGGCCATGGCCGACACCAAGGCCAACATCATCATCACGGTGTCGTCCATCGTGCTGACCCTGTCGCTGGGCCGGCTCAACGAGCCGGGCCTGCGCGTCAGCGTGCTGATCCTGATCGGCTTCACCCTGCTCGCGCTGCTGCTCGCGATACTCGCCGTGCTGCCTAAATACCGGCCGTTGCGGCTGCACAGCGACGAGCTGCCGCCGTATTTCAACCTGCTGTTCTTCGGCCATTTCTCCGAGCTTTCGCGCGAGCGTTTCCTGCAGGAAGTCGCGCGCACGCTGCAGCCCGACGGCACGATCTACGAGACCCAGGCCAAGGACCTCTATTCCCTCGGGCTCTATCTCGCGCGGCACAAGTACCGCTATCTGCGCCTGAGCTACCTGTTCTTCCTGACCGGCTTCGTACTCGCGAGCGCCGAGCAGGCGCTGCAGCTCGCGCTGGGGTAGTTGCGAGCCGGTTGTGCCGCCGAATCGCCACGTCGAGGCCGGCGTGTGAAACGTCTTTGGCGAAGCGATTCGCGGAGTTCGACGCGGCGATCCGGCGCCGCAGCTTCCGCCGGCGAGCTCATGCAGCGTCGCGGCCGCTACGTTGCGGTTCGCACTGCGGGCTCACCGGCAGCCGGCGTGCCGCGCGCTCCGTTGCAGCCGGCCGCCTAGCCGACCTTCTTCGGACTGACCCACATCGTGATGTCGGCGTCGAACACGACGTCGTTCTGCGCGTCGCGGACTTCGACCGTGGCGTGGAGGTCCTGCGCCTGCTCCGGATCGGCGACGGCCGGCACGCGCGCGGTCGCGGTCAGGCGGCCGCTGGCCTTCTTCAGGTAGCGCACGCTCATTCTTTTCGGAATCCAGCGCATGTCGGCCGGTATCGTCGCGTCGGTGGCCAGGCCGCCGGCGAGCTCGGCCATGTTGCACATCGCGATCGCGTGCACGGTGCCGATATGGTTCTGCAGGCGCCGGCGCTGGCGTATGCGCACGTCGCAGCGGCCGGCTTCGAGGCGTTCGATCAGCGGCGAGATGCTGCTGAAGTAAGGCGCGCGCCAGCAGATCAGCCGCGAAAAGAACCAGCGACCCAGACTCGACCGGCCGTATTTGTGGAACAGCTGCAGCGCTTGCGAAGCCATGGCGTCGCATTCCCGGGACGAACGGAAAGGAAGCGACGGCGGCCGTGGCGGCCGCCGTCGCGAGGCGGATCAGGCGACGGAACGCAGCACGGTCTTGCCGTGCTTGACCGCGGCTTCGAGATCGCGCGGGTCGAAGTCGTCGACGCTGATGAACTCGAACGTCGCGGTGCGCACGCGCTCGAGCAGCTTGCGCTCCTCGCTCGTGATTGCGCCGGCGGCTTCGACTTCGGCCAGCTGGCCGTTGTAGTCGTAGGCCTTGACCGCCAGGGTCTTCACGGCCTTGAGGAACTTGCGTTCGACGGGTTCGGCGGCGATCACGTCGGCCAGCAGCGCGTTCATGCGGCCGATCGGGTTGTTCGCGTTCGGCGTCAGGTAGACGTCGCCGGCCAGGCGGTCGCGCGTCTCGTTCGGCGTGCAGAGGATCGCGGCGACGCGGCGGCCGAGGCGGTCCGACGGCGGCACTTCGCGGCGGCCGAGCGGGAAGATCAGCGCGCGCAGCAGCCAGGCCACCGGCCGCACCGGGAAGTTGCGCAGCACGCCGTCGAGCGCCATCTGCATGCGCCAGACGCTGTCGTGGAAGGCCCAGGCCAGCATCGGCTGGTCGGCGACCGGACGGCCCTGGTCCTCGTAGCGCTTGAGCATGGCCGAGGCGATGTAGAGATTCGACAGCACGTCGCCGAGGCGGGCCGAGATCTTTTCCTTGAACTTGAGCTTGCCGCCGAGCACCAGCATAGAGGTGTCGGCGGTCAGCGCCAGCGCCGCGGCATAGCGGTTGAGCTTGCGGTAGAAGCGCCGCGTGTACTTGTCGCCCGGGGCCGAGCCGATCTTCGCGTGGGTCAGGCCGAGCACGAAGCTGCGCACGGCATTGGAGATCGCGAAGCCGATGTGGCCGAACAGCGCCTTGTCGAATGCCTGCAGGCGCTCGCGGTAATCGGCCAGCTGCGTCGCCTGCATTTCCTTGAGCACGAACGGATGGCAGCGGATCGCGCCCTGGCCGAAGATCATCATGCTGCGCGTCAGGATGTTCGCGCCTTCGACCGTGATCGCGATCGGCGCGCCCTGCCAGGCGCGGCCGGCGTAGTTGCGCGGGCCGAGGATCACGCCCTTGCCGCCGTGCACGTCCATGACGTCCTTGGCGATCTCGCGGCCGAGTTCGGTCGCGTGGTACTTGGCGATCGCCGACGGCACCGAGGGCTTCTCGCCGCGGTCGACGGCGGCGGCCGTCGCGCGCGACAGCGCGCTGATCGCATACGTATAGCCGCCGATGCGCGCGAGCGCTTCCTCGACGCCTTCGAAGCGGCCGATCGCCATGCCGAACTGCTTGCGGATGCGCGCGTAGGCGCCGGTCGCGATCGAGCCGATGCGCGCCGCGCCGGTCGCGTTCGACGGCAGCGAGATCGCGCGGCCGACCGACAGGCATTCGACGAGCATGCGCCAGCCTTCGCCGGCCATCTCCGGTCCGCCGATCAGCTGCGACAGCGGCACGAACACGTCCTTGCCGCGCACCGGGCCGTTCTGGAACGGAATGTTCAGCGGCATGTGGCGGCGGCCGATCTCCAGGCCCTTGGTGTCGCGCGGCAGCAGCGCCAGCGTGATGCCGAGGTCCTCGACGTCGCCGAGCAGCTTTTCCGGGTCGTACATGCGGAACGCGAGGCCGACCACGGTCGCGATCGGCGCGAGCGTGATGTAGCGCTTGTCGAAGGTCAGGCGCACGCCGAGCACGTTCGCGCCGTTCCACTCGCCCTTGCAGACCACGCCGTAGTCCGGAATCGAGGTCGCGTCCGAGCCCGCGTACGGACCGGTCAGCGCGAAACACGGAATCTCGCGGCCGTCGGCCAGGCGCGGCAGGTAGTAGTCCTTTTGTTCCTTGGTGCCGTAGTGCAGCAGCAGCTCGGCCGGGCCGAGCGAGTTCGGCACGGCGACGGTCGAGCCCACGGTCGTGGAGATACTGGCGAGCTTCTGCAGCACCACCGAATGCGCGAGCGCCGAGAACTGCAGGCCGCCGTACTCGCGCGGGATGATCATGCCGAAGAACTTGTTCTTCTTGAGGAACTCCCAGACCGGCGGCGGCAGGTCGGCCAGCTCGTGGGTGATCTCCCAGTCGTTGATCATGCGGCAGAGTTCCTCGACCGGGCCGTCGAGGAACGCGCGTTCGTCGGCCGACAGCACCGGCTCGGGCTGGCGCAGCAGCTGGTTCCAGTTCGGCTTGCCGCTGAACAGCTCGCCTTCGAAACCGACCGTGCCGGCTTCGAGCGCGATCTTCTCGGTCGGCGACAGCTGCGGCGTGATCTTCTGATAGATCGCCAGCAGCGGCGCGCTCAGGCGCTTGCGGCGGAAATCGGTCAGGTTCAGCGGCACGGCGACCAGGGCGAACACGAGAAACGTGATCGACGTCGCCAGCCAGTGGGATTCGGCGAGCACGCCGGCCGCAACGATGGCGACCGCGGTGAGCGCGCTCCAGGTGCGCAGCGCGACGCGCCGGTAGGAGCAGGCCAGCGATACGAGGATCGCGGCGAGCAGGGGAAACCAATGTTGCATGGCGGACTCCTCAGTCGATCAGTTCCGCCCCTGCGGCAGGGTGCGGACAAAGGAAAGCACAGCGTCGGTGAACAAGTCATTGCGGTCGCCGGCGACCATGTGGGTGGCGCGCGGCACGACGACGTGGCGCGCCTGCGGCACCAGGTCGAGGAATTCGTCGATCGTGGCCTGCGAGACCACGTCGCTGTCGCTGCCCGAGAGCAGCAGCACCGGAATGCGGATCTGCCGCGCGGCCTCGATCAGCGCGGCCTGGTGGCGTTCGCCGTTCTCGGCGATGCGTTCGAGCAGGGCCGGGTCCCAGTGCCAGCGGTAGCGGCCGTCGTCGCGCTGTACCAGCAGCGACTGCAGCCGCTGCGGCGAGCGCGTCTCGCGCCGGTGCGGCAGGTAGGCCGCGATGCTCGCGGCCGCCTGGTCGAGCGAGGCGAAGCCGTCCGGATGGGCGCGCATGAAGGCGAGGATGCGTTCGACGCCGGCGGTCTCCCAGCGCGGCGTGATGTCGACGAGGACCAGCGCACGGAACAACCCGGGCCGGCGCGCCTGGGCGAGCAGGCCGACCAGGCCGCCGAACGAGGCGCCGACGAGGACGGCCGACGGCCCGGCGAAGCCGGCCACGAGCTCGAGGTCATTGATGAACTGATCGATCGAATAGGCGCCCTGCGGATGCCAGTCGCTGGCGCCGTGGCCGCGCGCGTCGGCGCAGAGGCAGAGGAAACCGTGTTCGGCCAGGGTCGCGGCGCTGGCCTGCCAGGCCAGCCGGGTCTGGCCGAAGCCGTGAGTGAAGACCAGGGAAGGATTGCCGGCCATGCCGTGCAGATCGCACGAAATAGCCAGGCCGTCGGCCGCGAGCAGGCTCACGGCGGCCTTGTGATTCAACATCTTGGCAGGGGTTTGGCGGGCTTCAAACATTCGTTTGAGTATTCGCAGAGAACTAGAGTATTCAATCCGAGATACCTAGGCATTCGATCAAATCTTTCTGAACAGAGGCTTCCATACGCCGGGCTCAAGTAGGTTCCCGTGGCCTCGCCGCGACGCGGTACCCGCCGGAACCTAGCCATGACACACGCACCTGCCACCGTCACCCCGCTGGAAAATCGCAGCCGCCTGTCGACGGCCGACTGGGAGCACGCGGCCCTCGACGCCATCGCCGAGCAGGGGGTGGCCGCCGCCGCGGTCGAGCCGCTGGCGCGCCGGCTCGGCGTGACCAAGGGCAGTTTCTACTGGCATTTCCCGACCCGCGAGGCCCTGCTCAAGGCGACCCTGGAACGCTGGGAGCGCACCGACGAGGCGGGCTTCCTCGGCGGCGAGCCGATCGCCGATCCGCGCGAGCGGTTGCGCGCGCTGTTCCGCCTGACCGGCCGCGACCTGCCGTCGCATGCGGTCTATTCGGCGCTGCTGCGCGCCCTGGACCATCCGATCGTGCAGCCGGTCATGTCGCGCGTGTCGCAGAAACGCATCGACTTCCTGAGCGCGACCTACCTCCAGCTCGGCCTCGACCCGGTCGCGGCCTCGTTCCGCGCACGGCTGACCTATGCGGCCTATGCGGGCTTCCTGCAGCTGTCGCTGCAACTCGGCCTGCCGCGCCTGTCGCATGCGGAGTTCGACGAATACGTCGAGCATGCGGTGTCGACGCTGATTCCGTGACCGCTGCGGCGCTATGACGCAAGTCGTTGATCTTTCTGGAGGCTGCCTGTCAATTTGTTGCAATGGCGGCGGCCGGCCGCTAACGTGGCCCGCCTCACTTTCAGGCGGGCCCGCGGCGGGCCCAGGATCCGGAGACATGGCCAGCAAGCTCGATGCGTTGAACCGATGGGTCGATGAAGTCGCCCGTCTGACCCAGCCGGACCGCATCCATTGGTGCGACGGCTCGGAAGCGGAATACCAGGCGCTCGTCGAACTGATGCTCGACACCGGCGACCTGACCGAGCTGAATCCGGCCACGCACCCGAACTGCTACCTGCACCGCTCCAATCCCAGCGACGTCGCCCGCGTCGAGCACCTGACCTTCGTCTGCCCGGCCAACGCCGAGGACGCCGGCGCGAACAACCACTGGATGGCCCCGGACGAGGCGCACCGCAAGATCGACGCGCTGTTCGCCGGCTGCATGAAGGGCCGCACGCTCTACGTCGTCCCGTATTGCATGGGACCGATCGATTCGCCGCTGGCGCGCTGCGGCGTGGAGATCACCGACAGCCCCTACGTCGTCGCGAACATGCGCGTCATGACGCGCATGGGCGAGGCGGCCCTCGCACGGATCGAGCGCGACGGCGGCTTCGTCAAGGGTCTGCACTCGATCGGCGACCTCGATCCGGCCAAGCGCTTCATCATGCACTTCCCCGAAGAGCTGACGATCAAGTCGATCGGCTCGGGCTACGGCGGCAATGCGCTGCTCGGCAAGAAATGCCATGCGCTGCGCATCGCCTCGTGGCAGGCGCGCCAGGAAGGCTGGCTCGCCGAGCACATGCTGATCCTCGGGCTGGAGAGCCCGCAGGGCGAGATCCACTACGTCGCCGCGGCGTTTCCGTCGGCCTGCGGCAAGACCAATCTCGCGATGCTGATCCCGCCGGCCGCCTATCCGGGCTGGAAGGTCTGGACCATCGGCGACGACATATGCTGGATGCAGCCGGGCCCCGACGGGCGTCTCTGGGCGATCAATCCGGAAGCCGGCTTCTTCGGCGTCGCGCCGGGCACGAGCCGCAGCACGAATCCCAACGCGCTGGCCATGCTCGACCACGACGCGATCTTCACCAACGTCGCCGAGACCGCCGATCAGCAGCCCTGGTGGGAAGGACTGCCCGAGGGCAAGCCGGCCAGGGACTGGCAGGGCCGCGACTACGATCCGGCCAACGGCCCGGCCGCGCACCCGAACTCGCGCTTCACGGTCAGCGCGCGGCAGTGCCCGAGCTGGTCGCCGCGGTCCGAGGATCCGCAGGGCGTGCCGATCTCGGCCATCATCTTCGGCGGCCGCCGCGAATCGCTCGTGCCGCTCGTGTTCGAGGCGCGCGACTGGAAGCACGGCGTGCTCGTCGGCGCCGCGATGGGTTCGGAAACCACGGCGGCGGCGACCGGCGCGGTCGGCGTGCTGCGGCGCGACTCCATGGCGATGAAGCCGTTCTGCGGCTACAACTTCGCCGACTACTTCGCGCATTGGCTCAGCTTCGACAGGCCCAACGCGAAGCTGCCGAAGGTGTTCCACGTCAACTGGTTCCGCAAGGCCGACGGCAAGTTCGTCTGGCCGGGCTTCGGCGACAACATGCGCGTGCTCGAATGGATCGTCGGCCGCTGCAAGGACGCGGTCGGCGCAGTCGAGACGCCGATCGGCAACCTGCCGCGGCGCGAGGACCTGAACCTGGCCGGTCTGTCGCTCAGCGACGCGCAGCTCGACCTGCTGCTCGGCGTCGACCGCGAAGGCTGGGCGCGCGAATATGCCGGCATCGCCGAATACCTGGATTCGTTCGGCGAACGCACGCCGGCGGCACTGAAGCAGGAGCATGCGCGCGTGCGCGACGAGCTCGCTGCCGCGCCGGCGGCGCCGCCGCGCGCCGCGGTGGGCTGATCCGCCGCCGCATGGCCCGGCCGGTTCC
>NZ_JANFVR010000081.1 GCF_024609805.1 Tahibacter caeni
AACGGTCGCGGAGCGACGGCTTCTTGGCCGGCGCCGCGTCCTCGGCGGGCGCGGGGGCGGCGGCATCGTGCGCCGGCGCGGCCTGCGCGCCGGCGTTGCGCGCGTTCAGGCGCTCGGCGGCGTAGCTGTTGCAGAACCCGCGGTACGGCGAGGACTGCATCGCGGTGTAGCCGCGGCCTTCGCAGTGCTGCGCGGCGAGCCCGCGCGCGCGGTCGGCGCAATGCTGCACGAGGAAGCGGCCATTGCGGTTCGGGTCGGCGTCGGCGCAGTGGCGCGGCACCAGGTCGGGGCAGTAGTCGCCGACGAAATCGAGCTCGCCGCCGGCCTCGGCACGGCCGCAGGCCTTGGCCAGTACCGCCGCACGCGAACCGCCGCAGCCTTCGACGGCCTGCCAGACCGCGGCGCCGTAGGTGCGGTCGGTCTCGGCGAAATGGGCCGGATCGCCGGCCTGCGCCGTCGCACGGTTCACGTTGGCGCAGAATTTCGCCTTGTAGGCCGGGCAGGCGGCCTTGGGACCGATGTACATCGTATGCGACACGATCGATTCGAGCTGCGCCTCGCAGACCTGCGCCGTGATCGCACGGCCCTGGGCCTCGGGCGACTCGGTCGCGTAGTCGCAGCTGCCGATGCGCTTGCCTTCGTAGCTCATCGTCATCTGCTGGCCCTCGACCTGCGCCTTGACGCTGCCGCGGTAGCCGTCGGCCAGGGTCTCCATCTCGCCGTCGCCGGTCATCGCGTTCTTGCCGGTGCAGACGATGTGGTACGAAGCCTTGCTGCCCTGGATGCGGAAATTCTGCACCTCGCAGTTCTTGTCTTTCGGGATCGCCTGTTCGCTGACCGCCTGCGCGCGCGCGGTGCAGACCTCGGTCGTCGTGCCCGGCATCGACATGCCAGCCATGCGCATGGTCATCGTGACGCGGTAGCGGTCGCCGCTGTCGGGAGCGGCGGCGGCGGCGAAGGCGGCGCAGGCCAGCGCCGCGGCGACGAGTCGGCGGAAACGGAACGGGTTCATCGAGCGGTCTCCGGGAAGCCCGGCGAACGCCGGTCGGGACCCTAGTACGGGAAGCGGCGGCGAAAACCCTAACGCCGAGTCCGCCGGATTTGGCAGCATGCCGGCGGCTGTCGCGGCCGGGACAGCCGGCCGGCCGCGCGGCCGGATTGCGGACCCCGCCGAACCGCGGCGGAACGCGCATCCGCCGGCCACTTGACTCGACCGGGATTCCCCCGGAAAAGCACATCCGACGCTTACTCCCCCAGGAACCTGACCATGCAGCAGACGGGAACCCTGCTCCTGATCGACGACGACGAAGTGTTCACGCGCGTGCTCAGCCGTGCGCTGTCGTCGCGCGGCTTCACGGTCGCCGTCGCCCACGACGCGGCCGGTGCGCTCACGCTCACGCGGCGCGAGCATCCGCGCTATGCCGTGCTCGATCTCAAACTCGGCGCCGACAACGGCCTTTCGCTGATTCCGCAGCTGCTCGCAGTCGCGCCGCAGCTGCGCATCCTGCTGCTGACCGGCTATGCCTCGATCGCGACCGCCGTCGAGGCGATCAAGCGCGGCGCCCACGACTACCTGGCCAAGCCTGTCGATGCCGACGCGATCGTGCGCGCCTTGCGCGACGACGACGGCGACGCCGGCGAGGCCGTCACGGCCGGCGCCGAGCACGCGCCGCCGCTGCGCCGGCTCGAGTGGGAACATATCCAGCGCGTGCTGGTCGAGAGCGAGGGGAACATTTCCGAAGCGGCGCGGCGGCTCGGCCTGCACCGGCGCACCCTGCAGCGCAAGCTGGCCAAGCACCCGGTGCGCGAACGGAGCGGCCCGTGAGCCCTGCGACCGTTCCGGGCCGCGGTGCATCCGGATACGGTCGCTGCCGCCGCGGCGCTGCCGCCGCGAAAAATCTCCCCCGATTCCTGTCAACGCCGCAGGCCCTGGGCCGTTGAGCGGCCGGGGCAGGTTCGTCCAGACGCTCCGCAACGCACTCATCAAGGAAGCAGCATGTCGCGTGGCAAGCTCATCGTCGTCGTCATCGCGGTCGCCCTGGCCGGCCTCATCGGCTATCGCACCTTCAGCAACAGCGCGAGCTCGCCGCGCCGCTTCGGCGGCAGCGACGCCGACACGCCCATCCCGGTCACCGCGGTCGCCGCGGCCAGCGAGAACGTCGTGCTGAACCTCGATGCGCTCGGCACGGTACAGGCGCTCAACACGGTCAGCGTGCGGCCCCAGGTCGGCGGCCAGATCGAGGCCATCCTGTTCAAGGAAGGCCAGGAAATCGCCAAGGACGAGGTCATCGCGCGCATCGACGCGCGCAGCTACCAGACCCAGCTCGACCAGGCCGCAGCCAAGAAGAAGCAGGACGAGGCGCTGCTCGCCGGCGCGCGCTCGACGCTCAAGCGCTACGAGGAACTGATCCAGAAGAACTTCGTCGCGGCGCAGGACCTGGAGAACCAGCGCCATACCGTGCGCCAGCTCGAAGCCACGGTCGCCGCCGACGAAGCCGCCGTCGCCAATGCGCGCGTGCAGCTCGGCTATACCGTCATCAAGGCGCCCATCGCCGGCCTCGCCGGCATACGCCAGGTCGACGTCGGCAATCTCGTGCAGGGCAGCCAGACCGACGCCATCGTCGTGCTGACCCAGGTCCATCCGATCAACGTGCTGTTCACCCTGCCGGAGCAGCAGCTCGAACGCGTGCGCGCCGCCGGCCCGGCGCTGAAGGTCAGCGCGCGCGACCGCGGCGACAACCGCGAGGTCGCCGAAGGCATGCTCAGCGTCATCGACAACCAGATCGACTCGACCACCGGCACGTTCAAGCTCAAGGCGGAATTCGCCAACGACGGCAACACCCTGTGGCCGGGCCAGTTCGTCAACGTGCGCCTCGAAGTCGGCGAGATCGCCAACGCCGTGACCGTGCCGACCCAGGCCGTGCAGCGCGGCCCCGACGGCAGCTACGTCTACCTGGTCAAGGAGGACTCGAGTGTCGCACTGCAGCCGGTAAAGCCCGGCACCGAGGCGCCCGGCGGCAAGACCGTCGTGCTCGAAGGCCTCAAGGCCGGCGATCGTGTCGTCAGCGAAGGCCAGTTCCGCCTCAAACCCGGCTCCAGGGTGCTCGCGCTGACCCCGGGCGAAACCCCGCCGCCGGCACCGGCCGGCGACGCGAAGTCCGGCGATCCGGCCAAATCCGCTGAGCCGCCGCGCCGGCGGCGCGGCGGCTGAGGACTGCGGCGATGCCGGTTCCGGCGGCTCATCCTTGCCCGAGCCCTCGTTTCTCGACGTTCGTCGAAAGACGGGGCCGACTCGCTCCCTCTCGCCCGACCGCCGTCGGGCGAGAGGGCTTGAACACGCTCCGAGGCCTGACCGCGGCCGGAACGAAGCGCCGGTGCCCTGGCTGCGCATCGACCGCCCCGGAAACGCCCGGAACCCGCGACCCGCGTTACGGATAACCCATGTCCTTTTCCTCGATCTTCATCCGCCGCCCCGTCGCGACCTCGCTGCTGATGCTCGCGCTGGTGCTGCTCGGGCTGCTCGGCTACCGCCAGCTGCCGGTGTCGGCGCTGCCCGACATCGACGCGCCGAACCTGCAAGTCACGACCTATTACCCGGGCGCGAGCCCGAGCACGATCGCCGCGCTCGTGACGACGCCGCTGGAGCGGCAGTTCGGCCAGATCTCGGGACTGACCCTGATGACCTCCGACAGCTCGGCCGGGCTGTCGACGATCAACCTGCAGTTCCAGGTCGACCGCGACATCGACGCGGCCGCACAGGACGTGCAGGCCGCGATCAACGCGGCGCGCGGCACCTTGCCGACGGGCCTGCCGTACCCGCCGGTGTACAACAAGGTCAATCCGGCCGATGCGCCGATACTGACCCTGATGCTGTCCTCGCAGACCCTGCCGCTGCGCGACGTCAACAACTACGCCGACAGCATCCTCGCGCAGAAACTGTCGCAGGTCAGCGGCGTGGGCCTGGTCAGCATCGCCGGCAACGTGCGTCCGGCCGTGCGCGTGCAGGTCAATCCGGGCCAGCTGGCCAATCTCGGCCTGACCCTCGAAGACGTGCGCAGCGCGCTGACCCAGCTCAACGTCAATGCGCCGAAGGGATCGCTCAACGGCGACGTGCAGTCCTTCAGCATCGGCACGAACGACCAGCTGCGCGACGCGGCCGCCTACCGCGAGGCCATCATCAGCTGGCGCAACGGCGCGGCGATACGCCTGAAGGACGTGGCGAAGGTCATCGACGGCGTCGAGAACGATCAGGTCTCGGCCTGGGCCAACGGCAAGCCGGCCGTGCTGCTGGACATACGCCGCCAGCCCGGCGCGAACATCGTCAGCACGGTGGAACAGGTGCAGGCGATCCTGCCGCATCTGCGCGCGGTGCTGCCGGCCGGCGTCGATCTGGCCGTGTTCGCCGACCGCACCGTGACCATCCGCGCGTCGGTGCACGACGTGCAGTTCACCCTGATCCTGACCGTGATCCTCGTCGTCGCGGTGATCTTCGTGTTCCTGCGCCGGCTCTGGGCCACGGTGATCCCGGGTGTCGCCGTGCCGCTGTCCCTGCTCGGCACGTTCGCGGTCATGAGCTTCGCCGGCTTCTCGCTCGACAACCTGTCGCTGATGGCGCTGACCGTCGCGACCGGCTTCGTCGTCGACGACGCGATCGTCATGATCGAGAACATCGTGCGCTATCTCGAGAAGGGCCGCGACGGACGCACGGCGGCCGAGGTCGGTGCGAAGGAAATCGCGTTCACCGTGATTTCGCTGACGGTCTCGCTGATCGCCGTGTTCCTGCCGCTGCTGCTGATGCCCGGCGTGACCGGGCGCCTGTTCCACGAATTCGCCTGGGTGCTCGCGATCGCGGTCGCACTGTCGGCGCTGGTGTCGCTGACCCTGACGCCGATGATGTGCGCGTACCTGCTCAAGCCCGGCGAGATCCGCGGCGAGGCCGAGGACCACGCGAACCGCAGCGGCTTCTACGGCCGCGTCATCGACGCCTACGACCGCAGCCTGCTCTGGGTGCTCGACCACCCGCGCCTGACCATGGCCGTGGCGACCGCATCGGTCGCGCTGACCGCGCTGCTCTACGTGATGATCCCGAAGGGCCTGCTGCCCGAGCAGGACACCGGCCTCGTGACCGCCGTCGTCGAGGCCGACGAGAACATCGCGTTCCCGCTGATGCAGGCGCGCGTGGAACAGGTCGCCGCGGCGCTGCGCGGCGTCCCCGACGTGGCCGGCGTGGCCGCGTTCGTCGGCGCCGGCGCGATCAACCCGACCTTGAACCAGGGCCAGCTCAGCATCGTGCTGAAGCCGCGCGACGAGCGCCGCGGCCTCGACGCGGTGCTGCCGGCCTTGCAGCAGGCGACGGCGCAGATCCCTGCGATCGCGCTGTACCTGAAGCCCGTGCAGGACGTCGCGCTGGACAGCCGCGTCGGCGCGACCGAATACCAGTACACCCTGACCGACGTCGATTCCCGGGAGCTCGGCGACGCCGCCGCACGCATGACCGCGGCGCTGCGCAACCGGCCCGAACTCGCCGACGTCGACAACAATCTCGCGGCCAAGGGCCTGCAGCTGCTGCTGCGCATCGACCGCGAGCAGGCCAGCCGCCTCGGCGTCGCGATACAGAGCATCGACGACACCTTGTACAGCGCGTTCGGCCAGCGCCAGGTCTCGACGATCTTCACCGAGCTCAATCAGTACCGCGTCGTGCTCGAAGTCGCGCCGCAGTTCCGCAGCAGCAGCGACCTGCTCGACAAGCTCGCCGTGCGCGCGAGCGGCAGCGGCGCGGTGTCGGGCTCGGCCGCCGGCAACGTCACCGGCAGCGGCACGGGTGCCGGCACAGTGCCGCTGTCGAGCGTCGCGCACGCGACGGTCACGAACGCGCCGCTCGTCATCGCCCACCAGGACCAGCTGCCGGCCGTGACGATAGGCTTCAACACGGCCGGCGGCTATTCGCTGTCGGAGGCGGTCGAAGCGATCCATGCGGTAGAGCGCGAGATGAACCTGCCGGCCTCGGTGCGCGGCAGCTTCGTCGGCAAGGCCGCCGAGTTCTCCGCCTCGCAGGCCAACGAACTGCTGCTGATCCTCGCCGCGGTCGTCGTCATCTACATCGTGCTCGGCGTGCTCTACGAGAGCTACATCCATCCGCTGACCATTCTCTCCACCCTGCCGCCGGCCGGCGTCGGCGCGCTGCTCGCGCTGTATCTCTGCGGCATGAGCCTGTCGATCGACGGCATCGTCGGCATCATCCTGCTGATCGGCATCGTCAAGAAGAACGCGATCATGATGATCGACTTCGCGATCGAGGCGCAGCGCGACGGCCTGCGCGCGCGCGACGCGATCCACCGCGCCTGCCTGCTGCGCTTCCGCCCGATCATGATGACCACGGCCGCGGCGCTGCTCGGCGCGCTGCCGCTCGCGCTCGGCAACGGCATCGGCGCGGAGCTGCGCCGGCCGCTCGGCGTGTCCATCGTCGGCGGGCTTCTGTTGTCGCAGCTGATCACGCTGTACACGACGCCGGTGATCTATCTGTATCTCGAACGCGTCAACGACTGGCTCGCGCACCGCCGCGCGCGCGCCGGTGCGGCGACGGCCGCGGCCGCGCCATGAGCCTGTCGACGCCGTTCATCCGGCGCCCCATCGGCACGTCGCTGCTCGCGGCCGGCCTGTTCGTCGCCGGCATGATCTGCTACACCCTGCTCGGCGTCGCGCCGCTGCCGAACGTGGAGTTTCCGGCGATCTTCGTCAGTGCGAGCCAGCCCGGTGCCGACGCCGGCACGATGGCCACGACCGTCGCCGCGCCGCTGGAACGCCATCTCGGCCAGATAGCCGGCATCGACGAGATGAGCTCCAACAGCAGCGAAGGCAGCGCCTCGGTCAACATCATCTTCGAAGCCGGGCGCAACCTCGACAGCGCCGCGCGCGACGTGCAGGCCGCGATCAACGCGGCCGCGCCGGACCTGCCGTCGGGCCTGCGCACGGCGCCGACCTACCGCAAGGCGAATCCGAACAATGCGCCGGTCATCATCCTCGCACTGACCTCGCCGACGCGGCCGCTCGGCGAGCTGTTCAACTATGCCGACTCGCTGGTCGCCCAACGGCTGCGCCAGCTGCCCGGCGTCGCCGACGTCGACATCGCCGGCGGCGCGACGCCGGCGATCCGCGTCGACCTCAACCTGCGTTCGCTGAACGCGCGCGGCATTTCCACGACCGACGTGCGCAACGCGCTCGTCGCGGCCAACGTGACGACGGCGCAGGGATTCCTCAGCGACGGCCGCACGACCATGGCCATCGCCTCGAACAACTCGCTGAGCAAGCCCGAGGAATTCGCCGACCTGATCATCGCGAGCCGCAACGGCAGCCCGGTCTTCCTGCGCGACGTGGCCAAGGTCAGCCAGGGCCAGGAGGACCGTTACCAGGCGGCCTGGTTCGACGGCCGGCGCGCGATCCTGCTGTTCGTGCGCAAGCAGGCCGACGCGAACGTCATCGCGACCGTGGATTCGGTCAAGGCGCTGCTGCCGGAGCTGCGCGCCTGGCTGCCGAGCGACGCGCAGCTCACGCCGTTCCTCGACCGGACGCCGACGATCCGCGCGTCGGTGATGGAAGTGCAGGTCTCGCTGCTGATCAGCCTCGGCCTCGTGATCCTCACGATGCTGCTGTTCCTGCGCCGGCTCGCGCCGACCCTGATCGCCGGTCTCGCCGTTCCGTTGTCGCTGGCCGGTGCGTTCGCGGTCATGTACGTGCTCGGCTTCACCTTGAACAATCTGTCGCTGATGGCGCTGGTCATCGCGATCGGCTTCGTCGTCGACGACGCGATCGTCGTCATCGAGAACATCGCGCGGCACCTCGAGAAAGGCATGCCGCGGCTCGAAGCGACCCTGCTCGGCGCGCGCGAGATCGGCTTCACGATCGTCTCGATCACCCTGTCGCTGCTCGCGGTGTTCATTCCGCTGTTCTTCATGGGCGGTTTCCTCGGCCTGCTGTTCCGCGAATTCGCGATCACCCTGGCCGCGGCGATCGCGATCTCGGCGCTGGTCTCGCTGACCGTCACGCCGTCGCTGTGCGCGCAGTTCATGACGCCGCACGGCGACAAGCCGCCGGGCGCGCTCGAACGCCGCGTCGACGCGATGCACGCCTGGAGCGTCGCGGTCTACCGCCGCGCGCTCGACTGGGCGCTGGCCTGGCCGCGCCTGATGGCGAGCCTGCCGGCGCTGCTGCTCGGCCTGACGGTCTGGCTCATGATCCTCGTGCCGAAGGGTTTCTTCCCGCAGCAGGACACCGGCCAGCTGCAGGGCTCCACCGACGCGGGCTCGGACGTGTCGTTCGAGGTGCTCGTCGAGCGCCAGCAGCGCATCGCCGACATCGTGCGCGCCGACCCGGCCGTCGAGAGCGTCGGCGCGCGCGTAGGCGGCGGCCGCTTCGGCGGCGGCGGCGGTTCGGGCTCGCTGTTCATCAACCTAAAGCCGCTCGGCGAAGGCCGCGACGTCTCCACGTTCGTCGTCATGAACCGGCTCGCGGCGAAGGCCGGGCAGGTGCCCGGCATACGCCTGCGCCTGCGTCCCGTGCAGGACATCGGCGGCGGCGGCGGAGCCGGCGGGGGCGGCGGCGGCGCGCAGTACAATTACTCGCTGCGCGGCAGCGACCTCGCACAGTTGCAGGAATGGACGCCGAAGCTCGTCGACGCGCTGAAGAAGCTGCCGCAACTGCGCGACGTCGGCTCCGACCTGCAGGGCGCCGGCCTGCGCCAGAACCTCGAGATCGACCGCGACACGGCCGCACGCCTCGGCGTCAGCATCGCCGCGATCAACAGCGCGCTCTACGACGCATTCGGCCAGCGCCAGGTCTCGACGATCTATTCCGACATCAACCAGTACAAGGTCGTGGTCACGGCCGACCCGGGCCAGGCGGCGACGCCGGGCTCGCTCGAACGGCTCTACGTGCAGTCCGGCAGCGGCGCGATGGTGCCGATGACGGCGCTGACGCGCATGCGCGACGGCATCGCGCCGACCTCGATCCAGCACCGCGCGCAGTTCGCGGTCATGGACGTGTCGTTCGGCCTCGCCCCCGACGTACCGATGAGCGAAGCCGGCAGGCTCGTCGAGCAGACCATGAAGAACCTGCGCATGCCCGGCGACATCGCCGGTGAATTCGGCGGCGACTTCCGCCGTTTCCAGCAGCAGCAGAGCGACACGCCGCTGCTGTTCCTGGCCGCGATCCTCGCCGTCTATCTGATCCTCGGCATGCTCTATGAGAACCTGATCCACCCGCTGACGATCCTGTCCACCTTGCCCTCGGCCGGCGTCGGCGCCGTGCTCGCGCTGCTCGTGACGAACACTGAACTGTCCATCGTCTCGATCATCGCGATCGTGCTGCTGATCGGCATCGCCAAGAAGAACGCGATCATGATGATCGACTTCGCGCTCGTCGCCGAACGCGAGCAGGGCCTGGGCCCGCTCGAGGCGATACGCGAGGCCTGCCTCGTGCGCTTCCGGCCGATCATGATGACCTCGCTCGTCGCGATCTTCAGCGCGCTGCCGCTGGCCATCGGCTTCGGCGCCGGCGCGGAGATGCGCCGGCCGCTCGGCATCGCGATGATAGGCGGGCTGCTGATCTCGCAGACCCTGACCCTGCTGACCACGCCGGCCATCTACCTGCTGCTGGAACGCCGCGCCCAGCGGCGGCGCGAGCGCAGGGCGGCGCGCAAGGCGGCGAAGCTGCAAGCGGCGCAGTAGTCCGACGACGGATCCCGGCGTCGAGCCAGCAGCCGTCCGGCGCCGATACGTCGGAGTGATGCGACCGGCATCGCCCAATAGTCCCGGGCCCAGTTACCGGAAGCTGGCGCTGACCGCCCGCACGCGCCCGGGACGGAGCGATGTGGTACACCGGGACCGTCCACGGGGGCGCCGCGTCTACAGTTCGGCAAATTCCTGCTCTCCTCTTGCGGTGAGCCGCAGGTCCCGTACACTTTCCCGCGACGTGACGCAGCGCCACGGCACCTGTTTCATTCACCAAGCGGTCTCCCAGCATGCGCGAGATCCATTACCTGGCCCTTCTGGTGGCAGCGCTGCCCATCGCCATCGCGCTCGCGGGCGGAAATTCGGCTATCGTCGGCGCGTTGCTGAGCCTGACGGTTTCGCAGATCTACTTCATGCGGCGCTCGAAAGCGGAAGAAGCCGCCGTTTCGACCATAGACGCCCTTCGCAATCTCGTTCGTTTCCAGATCAATAACGCCGCCGGAGAGCGGCTTTCCCGGCGCCGTGTGGAACCGAACTTCCATCACTCGGCCGTCGACGACGTGCCTACCGTCATCAGCGCCCGTTCCACGCGTCGCGATCCTCGATTCGTGCTGCTGACGATCCGCGACAACGGCTTCAATTTCCCGTCGCGCGACGGTATGACCATCATCGGCATCGCCGACGCCGATCGCATTCCCTTGTTCTACGACCCCATTGGCTTCGGTCTTTTCGTGGTCTATCTCGAACGGCGCGTGTCCGAAATCCATCTCCAGCTCACCGATTCGGCAAACAACACCCTACGGCAGAAGGTGTATCTCGACGATGAAACCTCTTGACGCATTGAACATTGCAGGGCTCGACCCCAAGGATGCGGAACGCATCGCCGCCGCCGCGAAAGTACTCGGCGAATATGGCCTCGGCGTTTCTTTTCCGCACAAGCATACGAAGACAGGATCGATCGTTGCGCTACCCGAGGACGAGGTCTCCCTGGAAGTCGACGGGAAGGTCTCCTTCGTTCCGCGCGACGCCGTGCCTCCCGGAACTCGACCGGTAGGCTGGAGAGTCGTCGATGGCAAACTCGCGTGCTTTGCGGAATGCTGTGCCGGACGCGACGACGGCCCGAATACCGTCGCGCCGTACTCGCAACCGGTTGGCAGAACGCGTGAGGTGAGTTAGCGTCACCTCATGCCCGCACATACCGACTTCCGACCGCTCACGCTCTGCGTGCTGACGGTGTCCGATACGCGCACCGCAGCCGACGACACCTCCGGCGACTACCTCGCCGCCGCGCTGGCCGAAGCCGGCCACGTGCTGCACGAACGCGTGCTGGCCAAGGACGACAAGTACCGCATCCGCGCGATCGTCGCGAACTGGATCGCCGACGAGCGCGTGCACGGCGTGCTGATCACCGGCGGCACCGGCTTCACCGGCCGCGACACGACGCCGGAAGCCGTGGAGCCGCTGCTCGACAAGATCATGCCGGGCTTCGGCGAAACCTTCCGCGCAGTCAGCTATGCCGAGATAGGCACCTCGACGATGCAGTCGCGCGCGTTCGCCGGCCTGTCCAACAACTCCTTCGTGTTCTGCCTGCCGGGCTCGACCTCGGCCTGCCGCACGGCCTGGGAAAAACTGATCCGCGCCCAGCTCGACGCGCGCACGAAGCCCTGCAACCTCGCCGGACTCATGCCGCGGCTGCGCGAGTGACCCGCACCGCGTCCGCCGAACCCCATCCGCCTGCCACGTCCGGGAGCCGCACCATGGGCGACATCAAGCGCAAGGACTACGAAGCCGCACTCGAACCGCTGCAGCGCGAGCTCATCGACGCGCAGCGCTGGATCATGGAACAGGGCAAGCGCCTGGTCGTGGTGTTCGAAGGACGCGACGCGGCCGGCAAGGGCGGCGTCATCAAGGCGATCACGCAGCAGCTGAACACGCGCGGCTACCGCATCGTCGCGCTGTCCAAGCCCAGCGAACAGGAACGCGGCCAGTGGTATTTCCAGCGCTACGCGGCGCACCTGCCCGGCGCCGGCGAGATCGCGCTGTTCGACCGCAGCTGGTACAACCGCGCCGGCGTCGAGAAGGTCATGGGCTTCTGCAGCGACGCCGAATACCGCCACTTCCTCGAACAATGCCCGCGCTTCGAGCGCCTGCTGACCGATGCCGGCACCCTGCTCGTCAAATACTGGCTGACCGTGGACCAGGCGCAGCAGGAGGAACGCTTCGCCGAGCGCGCATCCGATCCGCTCAAGCGCTGGAAGATCTCGCCGATCGACGTCGCCGCGCGCGAGAAATACGCCGAGTACGGCAAGGCCCGCGACGCGATGATCGCCGTGACGCACACGCCGGAAGCGCCGTGGTTCCTCGTCGATTTCAACGACCAGCGCCGCGGCCGGCTGAACCTGATCCGTCACCTGGTCGACTGGCTGCCCGACCGCAAGGTGCCCGACAAACCGCTGAAGCTGCCGAAGCTCAAGGGCAAGCCCGGCCGGGAACACGTCGCCGACGCGTCGCGCTGGGTCGAAAGCTACTGGTGACCGCGCCGACGACCGCGCAGGTCGCCGGCGAACCCGGCGCTAGCCGGTCACGAACCCGTCACGGCCTTCGGCGCCGGCTGCCTCGCGGCGCACCTCGCTGACGCGCGCGAGCAGCGGTCCGCGCTGCAGCCACTGCGCAAGCATCTCGATCGCGGCGGCGTCGCCTTCGGCATAGACCTCGACGCGGCCGTCGGCGAGGTTGCTCGCATAGCCGGCCAGGCCCAGGCGCAGCGCTTCGGTCCGCGCCGAGGCGCGAAAGAACACGCCCTGCACGCGTCCGGCGACGAAGAAGCGCGCGGCGGGCATGCTCAGTCCTTGATGCCGGTCGCATCGCGCAGCATGGTCTCGTCGATCGGACCCATGAACTTCTTCGCGATGCTGCCGTCGGGCGCGACGATATAGGTCGTCGGCAGGCCGCGGGGGGTTTCCAGCGACTTCGGCGGATCGAAGGTGTCGACCTGGGCGATCGGAAAACTGACCGGATGCTCGGCGAGGAACGCCTTGATCTCGGCGACCTCGGTGTCTTCGTAGGCCAGGCCGATCGCACGGACGTTCTTGTGCGCCGTGACGAAGCGCGACAGCTCCGGCAGCTCCTTGATGCACGGCGAGCACCAGGTCGCCCAGAAATTCAGGATCACCCAGTTGCCCTTGTGCTCGGCGAGGTTGAAGGTCTTGCCGTCGAGCGTCGTGATAGTGAGCTCGGGCTTGGCGGGCGCGTCGTCGTCGGCGGCGGCGGGCACTGCGGCGGCGAACGCGAGGACGAGGCTGGCGAACAGGGTTTTCATGAATGCTCCGCGACATCGGAAACCGTCACCGCAGACCGGGACGGCGGGGGGAAAATTTCGCTGAGACGCACATCGAGCGCGGTCTGCAGGTCGCCGGCGACGCGGCCGATCAGCCGCGCGAGCTCCGACGGCAGCTGGCAGCGCGCGGTCTCGGCCGGCGCGACGGTCAGCGGCAGCCGGTACAGGCCGCATTCGTAGAGATCGAACAGGGTGACCGCATCGAGGCTGCGCACGAGCACCCAGTCGCCGAACTCGGTGCGCCGGACCATGCCGGCCGTGTGCAGGTCGGCCAGATAGCGCTGCAGCAGATCGTCGGTCAGGAAGCGCTCGCGTTCGCGCAGGACGTCGCTGTGCAGGCCCTGCCCCGCGCGCTGCGCGTCGACGAAATGGTTGATCACGCGCAGCAGGCCGACGAATTCGTGGCCCGGCGCGAGGCATTCGTGCTGGCCGCGGTATTCGAACGCGCTGATCGCCGCGCAGACCGAGGCGCCGAGCAGCACGACGAGCCAGGACAGGTAGATCCAGAGCATGAACACCGGAATCACCGCGAGCGCGCCGTAGACCTTCTCGTAGGAGGTCAGGGTGCCCAGGTACAGCGCGAAGCCGCGCTTGGCCGCCTCGAACAGCACGGCCGCGAGCAGCGCGCCGATGGCCGCGTCGCGCAGGCGCACCGTGCGGTTCGGAATCACGAGATAGCTGCCGATCAGCGAGATCCAGACGATCAGGAACGGCAGCAGGTTCAGCACGCGCGACTTGATGCCGAGCTGGGCCTCGTAGCCGGCGACCAGCGGCAGCGCGAACAGGTAGGAGCTCAGCGCGAGCGCCGTGACGAGCAGCAGCGGCCCGAACGACAGCGCGGTCCAGTACATCAGGAAGCGCGATGCGGCCGCGCGCGCCGTCGCGACGCGCCAGATACGATTGAACGCGTCCTCGATGCTCATCATCAGCGAGACCGCGCTGATCAGCAGCACGACGACGCCGATCGCGGTGGCCTGGCTCGCGTTGTTGGCGAACTCGGTCAGATAGGCCTGTACCGTGCGGCCCGCCGCCGGCACGAAGTTGTCGAACACGAAATTGGTCAGGTCGGCCTGCCAGCGCGCGAACACCGGGAACGAGGACAGCACGCCGAGGATCGCCGCGGTCAGCGGCACCAGCGAGATCAGGGTCGTGAAGGCGAGCGCGCCGGCCGATTGCGGACAGCGGTCGTCGCGGAAGCGCTGCCAGAGGAACAGCGCGAACGCGCGGGCGCGGTCGCTGCTGATCCGCGTCTGCAGCAGCGCCCGGAGACGGGCGGCGGCGGACGGCGATTCGGGCTCCTTCCTCATGCCTTGACGGTTCCTGACGGCGCGGGGCCGGGCGCCGCGATGATAACCTGCACCCTGTTTGGCACCTGTAACGACACTCCGCAACCGCCGCCCCGTACCGGCATGCGCCGACGATGCACCGCAACGCGGCCGGTCGATGCCGCTCTGGACCCATCCCTGCACGACTGCCGATGAGCGAAATCCTGATCGTCTACTACAGCCGCCACGGTGCCACGGCCCAGCTCGCCCGCCACGTCGCGCGCGGCGTCGAGGAAGTCGAAGGCGTGCGCGCGCGCCTGCGCCAGGTGCCGCCGGTCGCGCCGGTCACCGAGACCGCGGCACCGCCCGAGCCCGAACAGGGGGCGCCGTACGCGAGCCGCGACGACCTGCGCGACTGCGCCGGCCTGATCCTCGGCAGCCCGACGCGCTTCGGCAACATGGCCGCGCCGCTGAAGCACTTCCTCGACGGCACCAGCGCCGAATGGGCCTCGGGCAGCCTCGTCGGCAAGCCGGCCGCGGCATTCACCTCGACCGGCACCCAGCACGGCGGCCAGGAATCCACCCTGCTGTCGATGCAATTGCCGCTGCTGCATCACGGCATGCTCATCGTCGGCCTGCCGTTCACCGAGCGCGGCCTGTCGGCCACGCGCGAAGGCGGCACGCCGTACGGCGCAAGCCATGTCGCCGGCAGCGACGGCGCGCGGCCGATCAGCGAGACCGAGCGCGATCTCGCCCGCGCCCTGGGCCGCCGCGTCGCCGACATCGCACGGCGCCTCGGAGCACAGCAGTGAACCCGCGCCTGCTCGGACTGACCTGCTGGGCCGCGCTGGTCCTGCTGCACCTGCTCTGGCACGGCTGGCTCGCGCCGCCGCTGCGCGGCTCGCCGCTGCTCGCCGTGGCACTGACCGTAGGGCCGCTCTTGCTGCCGCTGCTGGCGCTGCGCCGCAGCCTCGGGCGCGCACTGCTCTGGGTCGGCATACTCGGGCTGTTCTATTTCTGCCACGGCGTCGTCGCGGCCTGGGGCGAACCGCGCGCGCGCGGCTTCGCGTTTGCCGAGATCGCGCTGTGCCTGGTGCTGGTCGGCGCGCTCGGCTGGGGCGCGCGCGGCTACAAGCGCACGCCTCGACAGCGAACGGAGTAACGCGCATGACTTTCGTGCAGAGCGCCGCCGAACTCGGCAACCAGTTCCACGACGACCGCGTGCTGCGCGGCCTGCTCGCCCAGCGGCTGCCGGCGGCCGTGCTGTCGGCCATCGCGCCGGAGCTCGCCGCGCTCGGCGCGCACGCGGCCGAGGCCTGGCAGCGCGAACGCGAACGCAGCGCGCGAGAACCGCTGCTGACCCACTGGGATTCCCAGGGCCGGCGCATCGACCGCGTCGAGCTGACGCCGACCTGGCACGAATCGCGCGAGATCGCCGCGCGCTACGGCCTGGTCGCGGCCGGCCACGAAGACACCCATGCCGAGCACGGCCGCCTCCACCAGTTCGCGCTGGTCTACCTGCACCACGTCGCGAGCGCGTTCTTCACCTGTCCACTCGCCATGACCGACGGCGCCGCGACCTGTCTCAAGGCCGCCGGCAATACCGGGCTGCTCGCGCGCGCCTGGCCGCGCTACCTGAGCCGCGATCCGGCGACGTTCTGGATCTCGGGCCAATGGATGACCGAGACGCCCGGCGGCTCGGACGTCGGCAACAGCCAGACGCAGGCGCGCTGCGACGCCGACGGACAGTGGCGGCTGTACGGCCGCAAATGGTTCACCTCGGCCGTGCAGGCCGATACGGCACTGGCGCTCGCGCGGCCGGTCGGCGCCGGCGACGGCGCCGACGCGCTGACCCTGTTCTATCTGGAGCCGCGCGACGCGCAAGGCCGCTGGCGCGATCTCGTCGTCAATCGCCTGAAGCCCAAGCTGGGCACGCGCGAGCTGCCGAGCGCCGAGACCGAACTGCTCGGCACGCCGGCCGAACCGGTGGCCGGTCTCGGCCACGGCGTGCGCACGATCGCGCCGATGCTCAACGTGACGCGGAGCTGGAACGCGGTCTGCGCGATCGCGACGATGCGCCGCGCGATCGCGCTCGCGCGCGACTACGCCTTCAGGCGCCGCGCATTCGGCCGGCTGCTGATCGAACATCCGCTGCACCGCACCACCCTGGCCGCGCTGCAGGCCGATTTCGAGGCGGCGTTCCAACTGACTTTCCATGTGGTCGAGCTGCTCGGCCGCGCGCAGCACGGCAAGGGCGACGAATCCGAAGCCGCGCTGCTGCGCCTGCTGACGCCGCTGGCCAAGCTGTGGACCGGCAAGCTCGCGGTCGCGGTCTGCTCCGAGGCGATCGAATGCCTCGGCGGCGCCGGCTACATCGAGGACGGCGGCCTGCCACAGCTGCTGCGCGACGCGCAGGTGCTGCCGATCTGGGAAGGCACGACCAACGTGCTCTCGCTCGACGTGCTGCGCGTGCTGCGCAATCCGGCGGCGCTGCAGGCATGGCGGACCGGATTCGCGGCGCTGCTGCAGGACGTGCGGGCGCCCGCGCTGGAGACGGCGGGCGGCGCGCTGCGCACGCGCGCGCAGGAACTGCTCGCGCGGCTGGCTGTGCTGGCCGCCGAGCCC
>NZ_JANFVR010000082.1 GCF_024609805.1 Tahibacter caeni
GGCCGCCGGCTCGGCTATCCGACCGCGAACCTGCGCCTCGGCCGGCGCCTCGCGCCGCTGGCCGGCATCTTCGCGGTGCGCGTGAGCGGCGCCGGCCTGCGCGCCCATCCGGGCGTGGCCAGCCTCGGCGTGCGGCCTACCGTCGCCGGCACCGAGCCGCTGCTGGAAGCGCACCTGTTCGACTACGACGGCGACCTGTATGCGCGCCGCATAGAAGTGGAATTCGTCGCAAAGTTGCGCGACGAGGAAAAGTTCCCGGACCTGCCCAGCATGGTTCGGCAGATCGACGCTGACGCCGCCGCCGCGCGGCGCATCCTGGGCGCAACCGCGACTGCGGCCGCCGGAGCCTGAACCGTGACCATCGACTACAAGAACACGATCAACCTGCCCGAAACCTCGTTCGCGATGAAGGCCGACCTCGCCAAGCGCGAGCCGGCCATGCTGGCCGACTGGGAAGCGCGCGGCCGCTACCGGCAGATCCAGGAAAAGACCGCCGGGCGCCCGCGCGCGTTCGTGCTGCACGACGGTCCGCCGTATGCGAACGGCGTGATCCATCTCGGCCACGCGCTGAACAAGATCCTCAAGGACACGGTGGTCAAGTCCAAGCTCATGGCCGGCTACCGCTCGCCCTACGTGCCGGGCTGGGACTGCCATGGCCTGCCGATCGAGATCGCCGTCGAGAAGAAGATCGGCAAGGTCGGACAGAAGGTCGACGCCGTGACGTTCCGGCAGAAATGCCGCGAATACGCCAGCCAGCAGATCGACCTGCAGCGCACCGACTTCAAGCGCCTCGGCGTGCTCGGCGACTGGGACCACCCGTACCGCACGATGGATGCGACGTTCGAGGCCGACATGGTGCGCGCGCTCGCGACGATCTACTCGAACGGCCACGTCACGCGCGGCTTCAAGCCCGTGCACTGGTGCTTCGACTGCGGCTCGGCGCTGGCCGAGGCGGAGATCGAGTACGCCGACAAGACCTCGCCGGCGATCGACGTGGCCTACGACGTGGCCGACCCGGTCGCGGTGGCCGCCGCGTTCGGCGCGAGCGTGGATTCCGGCACGGTCGTGGCGATCCCGATCTGGACGACGACGCCGTGGACCCTGCCGGCGAGCCTCGCCGTGTCGCTCGGGCCCGAGCTCGACTACAGCCTGATCGAAGGTCCGGCGCGCGACGGCCGGCGCGTGCTGCTCGTCGTCGCGAGCGCGCTGGCCGACCGCTGCGCGCAGCGCTACGGCAGCGACGCCGACGGCCGTGCCGTCGTGCTCGGCCATGCGGCGGCCGGATCCGTGCTCGAGAACCGCCTGCTGCAGCATCCGTTCTACGAATTCCGCCAGGTGCCCGTGCTGCTCGGCGACCACGTGTCTGCCGAAGACGGCACCGGTGCCGTGCACACGGCGCCGGGTCACGGCGTCGAGGACTTCGCGGTCGGCCAGAAGTACGGGCTCATCGACAAGTTTTCGGCGGCCGAGCTCAATCCGGTCGGCGGCAACGGCGTCTACCTGCCGGGCACGCCGCTCGTCGAAGGGCAGTTCATCTGGAAGGCCAACGACACGATCGTCGAGCTGCTGGCCGGGCGCGGCAAGCTGCTCGCGTCGCTGAAGATCCAGCACAGCTATCCGCACTGCTGGCGGCACAAGACGCCGGTGGCGTTCCGCGCGACGCCGCAATGGTTCATCAGCATGGAGAAGGCCGGCCTGCGCGCCGACGCGCTGGCCGCGATCAGGGACGTGCGCTGGATCCCGGCCTGGGGCGAAGAGCGCATCACGAGCATGATCGCGAGCCGTCCCGACTGGTGCATCTCGCGCCAGCGCACCTGGGGCGTGCCGATCACCTTGCTCGTGGACAAGGCGACCCAGCTGCCGCATCCGCGCAGCGGCGCGCTGTTCGAGGTCATCGCGCAGCGCATCGCCGCGGGCGGCATCGACGCCTGGTATGCGCTCGACATCGCCGAGCTCATCGGCGACGAGGCCGCGCAGTACGAGAAGGTCACCGACGTACTCGACGTCTGGTTCGACTCGGGCGTGACCCATCGCGGCGTGCTGGCCGAGCGGCCGGAACTGCGCACCGACGGCCCCGACGACAAGGTCATGTACCTCGAAGGCTCGGACCAGCACCGCGGCTGGTTCCATTCCTCGCTGCTGACCGCGACGGCGATGTACCGGCATGCGCCCTACGACGAAGTGCTGACGCACGGCTTCACCGTCGACGAGCACGGCCGCAAGATGTCCAAGTCGCTCGGCAACGGCGTCGAGCCGCAGGACGTCATGAAGAACTACGGCGCCGACATCCTGCGTCTGTGGGTCGCCTCGACCGACTATCGCAACGAGATGTCGATGTCGAACGAGATCCTCAAGCGCGTCGCCGACGCCTACCGGCGCATCCGCAACACGGCGCGCTTCCTGCTCGGCAACCTGCACGGCTTCGACCCGGCCAGGGATCTGGTCGCCGTCGAGGATTCGCTGCTGCTCGACCAGTGGGCCGTGCAGCAGGCGCACGACGCGCAGCAGGCGATCCGCGCCGCCTACGAGCGCTACGACTTCCCCGAGATCGTGCAGCGCGTGCAGAACTTCTGCACCAACGAAATGGGCGCGCTGTATCTCGACATCACGAAGGACCGCCTCTACACGATGCCGACGGCCAGCCACGGCCGGCGTTCGGCGCAGAGCGCGATGTACCGCATCCTCGAGGCGCTCGTGCGCTGGCTCGCGCCTATCCTGAGCTTCACGGCCGAGGAGATCTGGGCCGCGATGCCGGGCGCGCGCGACGAGTCGGTGTTCTTCGAGACCTTCTACGAAGGCCTGGCGGCGACCCAGGGCTCGCCGCAGCAGCGGCAGTGGTGGAGCGACCTGCTCGCGATCCGTTCGGCCACGTCCAAGGTGCTCGAGGGCATGCGCGTGCTCGGCGTCATCGGCGCCTCGCTCGAGGCGGAAGTCACGCTCTACGTCGACGCCGACCAGCGCGAACGCTTCGCCGAGGTCGCCGACGAGCTGCGTTTCGGCTTCATCACCTCGACCCTGCAACTGGCCGCGCTGCGCGACCGGCCGGTCTACGACGTCGTCGCGGCCAAGCTCGGTTTCGAATCCTTCGTCGACGACGAGGCCGCGCCGACGACGCTCGCGGCCAAGGCCGACCTGCCCGAACACGAAGTCTGGATCGTGGCCAGGGCGAGCACGGCGGCCAAGTGCGTGCGCTGCTGGCACTACCGCAGCGATGTCGGCAGCCATGCGGCGCATCCGGAGCTCTGCGGCCGCTGCGTCGAGAACGTCGACGGCGGCGGCGAACGGCGGCGTTATTTCTGATGGCCGCGTCCGTCATGTCTGCGCCGCGCCGCACCGGCGCCCTGAACTGGCTGCTGCTGTCGGCGCTGCTGATCGCGCTGGACCAGTGGACCAAGCATCTCGTGCTGGCCCATTTGCAGGAAGGCGTGCCGGTCGCGGTGATTCCGGGGTTCCTGAACTGGATGCTCGCGTTCAACACCGGCGCCGCCTTCAGCTTCCTCGCCGATGCCGGCGGCTGGCAGCGCTGGGGCTTCAGCGTGCTGGCCGTCACGATCAGCCTGGTGCTGGCCGCCTGGCTCGCGCGCACGCCGCGGCGCGACTGGCTCACGGCGCTGCCGCTGGCCCTGGTCATCGGCGGGGCGATCGGCAATCTGATCGACCGGCTGCGCTTCGGCCATGTCGTCGATTTCGTCCAGGTCTACCACGGCGACTGGACGTTTCCGGCCTTCAACGTCGCCGATTCGGCGATTTCGGTCGGCGCGGTGCTGCTGGCGCTGGCCAGCCTGCGTAGTGGGAAAGCGGAGGGCGCAGGGCGATAATCGCGCTCTCCGCGCGACCGTGACCCCATTGCCATGGAAGTACTGCTAGCCAATCCCCGCGGTTTCTGCGCCGGCGTCGACCGTGCGATCGAGATCGTCGAGCGCGCGCTCGAAGTGTTCGGCGCGCCGATCTACGTGCGTCACGAAGTCGTGCACAACCGTTTCGTCGTCGACGGGCTGCGCGCGCGGGGCGCTGTGTTCGTCGACGAGCTGGACGAGGTGCCCGACGGCGCGACCGTGATCTTCAGTGCGCACGGCGTGTCCAAGGCCGTGCGCAGCGAGGCGGACCGGCGCGGCCTGCGCGTGTTCGACGCGACCTGTCCGCTCGTGACCAAGGTGCACATCGAAGTCTCCAGCCACTGCAAGGCCGGCCGCGACGTCGTGCTGATCGGCCATGCGGGCCATCCGGAAGTCGAGGGTACCCTGGGCCAGTGGATGAAGTCCGGCGCGGTGGGCGAGATCTACCTCGTCGAGACGCCCGAGGACGTCTCGAGGCTGCAGCCGCGCAATCCGGAACACATCGCCTACGTCACCCAGACCACCTTGTCGGTCGACGACACCAAGGCCGTCATCGACGCGCTGCGCAACCATTTTCCACAGATGCTCGGTCCGCGCCACGACGACATCTGCTATGCGACGCAGAACCGCCAGGATGCCGTGCGCGACCTCGGCCAGCAGTGCGATCTCGTGCTCGTCGTCGGTTCGGTCAGCAGCTCCAACTCCAACCGGCTGCGCGAGCTCGCCGAGAAGCAAGGCGTGCCGGCCTACCTGATCGACGGCGCCGACGACATCCGCGACGAATGGCTGCAGGGACGCCGGCGCGTCGGCGTCACGGCCGGCGCATCGGCGCCCGAGACCCTGGTCCGGGACGTGGTCATGCGGCTGCAGTCCTTCGGCGGCGGCGCCGTGCGCGAGCTCAGTGGCGCGGTCGAGACCATCACGTTCGCGCTGCCGCGCGAGCTGCGCATACAGCTGGTGTCCTGAGCCGCCGGCGGGCCCGGGAGGCCGCGCCGGTTTCCGCATCGGTGCGGTCCGGCGCGAAGTCCATGCCGTCGGCCGCCGGAACCAGCCGTTTCGGACCGGTGCGGATGCGGCCGCCGGTCCGCCCGCTCATCCGACGTTTCCTACCTCGCGCCTCGCTGAGTCTTGCCTGTACCGGCGCTGGCGAATAGCTTCCCGCCTCGGATAGTGTTGCGCTATTTCGTCTTGGCAGAGGGACTTATGACATTTCTCCAGCGGCGCGGCGGGCCTCCGGGTGGATTGCGGAGCGAACTCGGGTTTTCGTTGATCGAGCTGGTCATCACTCTGGCGGTGCTGAGCATCGGACTGGCGGTGGCGCTGCCTATGTTCCGCAGCGTCATCCGCAACACCGCCGTCTCCGGCCAGACCAACGATCTGGTCACCGCGCTGGCCATGGCGCGTTCCGAGGCGGTCCGCCGCGGGCTGCAGGTGGCCGTCGTCGCGGCCAGCGGCGGCAGCGACTGGAGCAGCGGCTGGCGCGTCGTCGCCGACGACAATCGCGACGGCAGCTTCGCGGGCGCCGACGAGGTGATCCAGCAGGGGCCGGCACTGGATCCCCAGTACCACATCTTCGCCAGGAACATCGCGGGCGGCAGCGACGCCAACATCGTCTTCAACATCAACGGCGCGGCTGCCTCGGCCTTCGACATCAACGTCTGCTATCCGACCGGCGAAGCCATCAAGTCGCGCCGCATCCAGGTGCGCGCGAGCGGCAACGTGTCGTCGTTCAAGGGCACGAGCGGATCGGCAGCCACGACCTGCCCGGCGGGGACCTGAACATGCAGCGCAAGAACCAAGGCTTCTCACTGCTCGAAGTGATGATCGCGCTGATCATCTTCAGCATCGGCGTGCTCGGCATGGCCGGCCTGCTGATGCTGTCGGTACGCACCAACCACAGCGCCTATCTGCGCAGCCAGGCGGGTTTCCTGGCCCAGGGCATGGCCGACCGCATGCGCCTGAACATGCCGGCGCTGTGGACCGATGCCTACAACCTCTCCTATCCGGTCAGCGGCACCCTGCCGGCCTGCACGGTGGCCACGCCCTGCACGGTCGCGAACATCGTCACCCGCGACAGCATCGCCTGGAGCAATTCGCTGACTCAGCTGCTGCCGGCGCCGACCGCGACCATCGCCTGCCAGCTCAATCCGGGCGCCATCGTCCCGTCAGCGCGCGAAATCACTAATCGGGCGCCGTACAACGGCCTCTGCAACATTACGATTACCTGGTCCGAGTCCTCGCTCAACCGCGGCGCCGGCGCAAATTTCCAGACATTCGCCTGGGTGTTCCAGCCATGATCGAGACGCTCCGTCACTCTCGCCGCGCCGCGCCGCACGCGGCTCCGGCCGCACAGCGCGGCCTGTCCCTCATCGAACTCATGGTCGCGATGCTGCTCGGCCTGCTCGTCAGCGCCGGCATCGTCGCGCTGTTCTCGGCGACGAGCCAGACCAGCCGGGTGCAGACGGCGATGAGCCGCATCCAGGAGAACGGCCGCTTCGCGATGTCGCGCGTGGAAGCCGATCTGCGCATGGCCGGCGCGATATTCCGCCAGTCCACGGCGGCGAGTTCGAAGAGCTGGACGCGCGCGGCGGAATCCGCGTTGCTGTCGCGCAACACGATACAGGTCAATGCGAGCCCGAATCCGGCGATGCCGCCGACGGGGAATCCGGTGCTGCGCGATCTCGGCACGGAAACCGGCCGGCTGGCCGAGTGGCCGGCTCCGGCCATGTACCCCTTGAGCGCGTCGTTCTTCGTCCGCGGCTACGAATGCAGCACGGGCACCTGCGTCCCGGCGGTTCCTTCCGGCGCCAACGGCATTCCGGCCGCGGGCGCGGCAGTCGGCAATCGCGTCGTCGGCTCCGACGTGCTCACGGTGAAGTACACCCGCGGCACCGGCTGGCTGTACACGGTCACATCGCCGGTGAACTCCAGCGGCTACAACGTCACCCTGGCCGTGGATACGACCAGCGGCGACGGCACCTTCAATTTCGCGAACGACGATCTGGTGCTCCTGTCCCAGTGCGGCAGTTCGCCGCCGATGCTCTTTCAGGCGACGGTCGCCGGCAACGTGCTGACGGCCAAGGCCGGCACCCTGCTCGACGCGACGAAGTTCAAACCCACCAACGGCGATCTCACCTGCGACGCGCGCGTGTTCAATTTCACGCGGGACTTCGTCACGGTCAGCTACTGGCTGCAGCTGGTCGCCGACCCCAATCCGGGCGCGACGGCGGGCCGGCTGATTCCGACCCTGATGCGTTCGGAAAACGGTGTCGCGCAGGAGCTCGTGCAAGGCGTGGAGCGGCTCGACTTCCTCTACGGCGCGGCGATGCAGACCAACGGCGGCCTGGCCTATCTGACGGCGAATCAGGTGAGCTCCAACAGCAATCTCGCCAATTGTCCCAAGCCGTCCCCGGCATTCGAGTCGGGCGTCGGCGTCAACATCGACATCTGGCGCGAGCCGGACTGCCTCTGGCGGGCGCTGCGCTCGATCGAAGCGCATGCATTGTTCAACACGGTCGACGACGTCGGCGCGATGGCGACGCAGGACATGGCGTACTGGTACAGCGTCGACGGGGGAACGGGACCCGCCGCGCCCGGCACGTCGATGCCGGTCACGGGACTGGCCCCCGGACGCATGATGCGGCGCGAGTTCGTTTCCCTCGTGTCGATACGTAACGGCAGCAACTGAAAGGCGATGCTTATATGAGCCTGTCCACTCGGGTTTCGAACCATTCCGGCGCGGCACGGCAACGCGGGGCCGTACTGTTCGTTGCGCTGGTATTCCTGATCCTGCTGACCTTGCTCGGACTCGCCGCGTCCGGCAATTCGGTGCTGCAGGAACGCATGACCGGTGGCGTGCGCAACCGTCAGCTGGCCATGCTCGGCTCGGAAAGCGCCGCGCGCTGGGGCGAGACCATGATCTGGAATGCGCCGCGCTCGGCGAACTATTCCACCGGCGGCATGGTTTTCCCGAGCTGTCTCGGCACCGGCGTGCCGCAGCCCTGCGTCTGGGATCAGGCCGGTGTCGCCGCGCATTCCACCTATCGCCGCAGCATCGTCGATCCATTCCGTTCGCAGCGCGGCTGGCCCACGGCGGGCTCGATCAGCTACACCCCGGCGTTGAGCGGCCTGACCGGCACGCTGGAAACGGCGTCGATCGCCGCGCAGCCGCGGCTGATGTTCGAGGATCTCGGATTCGACCACGGCGGCGACATGGCGACCGGGCGCATGGGCGGGGCGATCGAGCAGGAACGCGGCGGCAGCACGCGTCCGCTGCGCCACCTGTACCGCATAACCGCGCGCAGTCAGGGCGGCAACGGCGAGGCAGCGGTGCGCGTGACCGAGGTCGTCTATTCGGCCTACAGCACCGGCGGTTCGTTCACGAGCAACTGAGCGCTTTCCACCCCTTGTTCGCATTTGGCAACACCGTAAGGACTTAGCTATGAACCTGCGTACCCGCCTGATCTCCTTGCGCTGGCTCGGAACCGGATTCGCGTTGTGCCTTTGCGCCGTGCAGCCGCAGGACGCCAGGGCCTGGACCACCGATCTGCTCGCGGCCCCGCCCGAACTGACGGTCGCCGTGGCGCCGAATCTCGTGCTGACCTTCGACGACTCGGGTTCGATGGCCAACGACTACATGCCGGACCAGCGCCCGTATGACAACGGAGGCTGGGGCAACCCCTTCAAATGCGCCGGCGTCATCGATCCGAACATCACTGCGGCGCAAGCCACTGCGGCCGGGGCCACGGACGACACGAAAGCCCGTTATCGCTCGATGAACGGCGTCTACTTCAATCCGAACAACGCGTACGACCCGCCGATCGAAGGCGATCTGACGGACAGTCCGTCGATGCCGGACATGGTCTGGCCGACGGCCCGTAAGAACGGCATCGCGCACTACCGTACGTCGAATCCGAACACCGGCCTCGGCTCGATCGACGCGACGACGACCAGTTTCTGCGGCAAGACCGGCGCCGGCTACTACCGCTACAAGACCACGTCGCCGGTACTGGTGCTCGATGCGAACGGCAAGATCACGAACACGAGCGCGCTGTACAACTCGGCCAACTGGGAATGGATCAGCCTGACCGGCACGACGGCGGCCCTGCCCGCCGGCGTCACCTTGGCCGAAGCGCGCCAGCGCTTCGTGAATTGGTATGCCTACTATCGCACGCGTCAGTACGCGGCGATTTCCGCCGTGTCGCATGCCTACCGCTCGTTCGGCTCGGAAGTGCGCGTGGCCTGGCAGAACATCAACTCGAACCTGATCACCGGCACGACGGAAATCCGTCCGTTCGAGCTGCAGCCGACCAGCGGCGGCATCCGCCAGCGCTTCTACAACTGGCTGTTCAACATTCCGGCCAGCGGCGGCACGCCGAACCGCGGCGCGGTAAAGCGCGTCGGCAGTTTCTTCCAGCGCTCCAGCGGCACGTACACGAACCCGTACTGGGATCCCGAGCTCAACAAGGAGCTCGTCTGTCGGCAGAACTTCCATATCCAGATGACGGACGGTCTCTGGAACGGCGACAGCGGCATCACCACGCCCGGCACGGACACGGTCGCGAAGGTGCTGCCCGACGGCGTCAACTACACCATCGGCACCGACTACAACGACATCTACTCGAACGAGCCCGGCAACACCGTCGCGACGATGGCCGACCTCGCGTTCTACTATTGGTCTACGCCGCTGCGGACGACGGGTCTGTTTGCCGGCGCGGGCGGTCTGAAAGTGCCGCCCTATCTGCCGGACCAGTCGACCAATCTGTTCGGACCGCCACTGCCCAACGGTGCCGACCCGCTGGCCAACAACGAAATCTACTGGAACCCGGCCAACGATCCGGCGCGCTGGCCGCATCTCGTCCAGTTCATGATCGGCTTCGGCGCTTCCGGCACCCTGCAGAACGATGCGTCCACCTATGCGAAGCTGCGTGGTTCGAGTGCGACGCCGGCATCGATCCAGTGGCCGGTACCGAACGAAGGCACCGACGATGGCCGCAAGATCGACGACATGTGGCATGCGGCGATCAACAGCCGCGGCAAGTTCTTCGTGTCCAACAGCCCGGCCGAGCTTGCCGAAGCCCTGGTCGACATCGTCAGCAGCATCACCGCACGCCGCGCGACGTCGACGGCGGCCACGGTGTCGCTGCCGATCGTGACGGCGAGCACCGAAGGGTTCCGCGCGAGCTTCGACACCTCGGACTGGTCGGGTACGGTCGTCAAGAACCCGGTCAATCCGGCTACCGGCGAAGTCACGACGACGACCACGGTCTGGGATGCCGGCGCGCTGTTGACGGCACGCACGCCAGCCAGTCGTTCGATCTTCACCTGGGATCCGGTGGCGAGTCCCAAGCGCGGCATTCCGCTGCTGTGGGGCAGCCTCAACAGCACGCAGCAGGCGGCGTTCAACAACAACCCGGCGACGATCGCCGTCGACAACGACGGCCTCGGTTCGCAGCGCGTCGACTATCTGCGCGGCGACCGCACGCGCGAGACGGCGGCGCCGTTCATGCGTCGCCGCACGTCGCTGATGGGCGCGATCATCAATTCGCAGCCGACCTATGTGTCGGGACCGATCGGCCTGTTCCAGGACGTGTTCCCGGGCGGCAGCCCCGAGGCGTCGGGAACGACCTATGCCGATTTCTCGGCGTCGATCCGCATCCGTCCGCCTACCGTCTACGTCGGGTCGAACGACGGCATGGTGCATGCGATCGAAGCGTCCACCGGCCGCGAACGCTTCGCCTACATGCCGAACATGCTGATCACTAACGGCAAGGCGACCGAGTACACGAACTCCAACCACGGCCAGCTGATTCCGGGTGTCGACTCGACCCTGCGCGCGCAGGACGTGTTCATCGGCGGCCGCTGGCGCACCGTGCTCGTCGGCTCGATGCGTCTCGGCGCGCGCGGCGTGTTCGCGCTGGACATCACCGACCCGACGACGTTCGGCGCGGCGAACGTGCTCTGGGAGTACACCAACCAATCGACCGGCGGCGCCTCGCTGGGATACACCTACGATTCGGCCAACATCGCGCGCTTGAGCAACGGCAAGTGGGTCGTGCTCGTGTCCAGCGGCTATTTCCCGACCACGAACCCCGACCCGCGCGGCGTGGCCGACCCGGCCAGCACCGACGTGAACAAGGACAAGACCTCGCTGCTCGTGCTCGATCTCGAAACCGGCACCAAGATCGCCGAGATCCAGACGGCCTCGGCGCCGCAGGGCGTGCCGCTGAGCTTCGGTCTGTCCACGCCGGGCATCTATGACCTGAACGGCGACCAGATCGACGACGTTGCGGTGGCCGGCGATCTCGTCGGCAACCTGTTCCGCTTCGACCTGAGCAACCCGAATCCGGCGCAGTGGAAAGTCGACCTGATGTTCAAGACCTACACGACGACGCCGACCCAGGTCGACGACACGACCCTGCCGCGCCAGCCGATCACGGCCATGCCGGTGGCGCTGCATGACACGGCGCGCAACGGCGACCCGATCTGGGTGTTCGGCACCGGCAAGTACCTCGGCAAGGAAGACCGCACGGCGACGGGCATTGCCTCGAACGTCGGGCCGCAGGCGGTCTACGGCATACGCGACTACGGCACGGCGTCGACGAACTACCCGATGCTGCCGTCGCAGCTCACGGCGCGCGTACTGACTCAGTCGGCCACAGCGCGCACGGTGACCGGCGGTCTCGTGACCCTCGCCGAGCGCGGCTGGAAGATCCCGCTGAACGTCGCTGCGGAGCCGGGCGAGCGCGTCGTGTTCACCGCCAAGCCGATCTACGATCTGAATATCATCGTCGTCAACACCCTGATTCCGGGCGGCAGCGATCCCTGCACGCCGGGCTTCCGCGGCGCGTCGCTGGTTCTTCAGGGCGATACGGGCATACCGCCGTCGGATCCCTCCGCGTCTCCGACGGTCAGTCCGGGACCGATCATCACGCCGCCTCCGCCGATCCCGCTTCCGCTGCCGTGCGAAGGCAGCGAAGAATGCCGGAACCCGACGCCGCGCCTGGTCAACGGTGAATTCAAACTGCCGGGCATGAGCTTCCCGCCGCCGCCGGCGGCCCGCGGCTCCTGGCGTGAACTGCTGGAAATTCTCTGATCTCCGATCGATCGCCTGAAACCGACGCGCGCCCCTGACCGGGCGCGCGTCTTCACTGGGGAAGCACGATGTACAAACGCAGCAAGTCGGGCGGTTTCACCCTGCTGGAACTCATGATCGTCGTCGTCATCATCGCGATGCTCGCGTCGTTCGCCATGCCGGCTTATCAGCGCTATTCGCAGCGCGCGCGCCGCGCCGACGGCAAGGAGCTGCTGATGCGCGTCGCCGCGGCGCAGGAGCGCTACTACACGAACTTCAACCGCTATGCGGTCAACCCGCTGACGGGCGCGACGAGCCTCGGCCTGAGCTCGCTGACCTCCGAGCGCGGCTATTACACGATCAGCTCCGCCAACGGCGCGACCGGCAACACGCAGAGCTACGTGCTGTCCGCGATTCCGGTTCCCGGCGGGCCCCAGGCCGCCGACCAATGCGGCACGCTGACGGTCAACAATACCGGCGTGAAGACGCCGGCCGCCAACGCGATGCCGCAGAACTCCAACGGCGCCTGCTGGTAAGACCGGGTTCCTCGGCGACGCTTGTCGTACTCCGAGGCCGTCGCTATAATCGCGCGCTCGGTTTCGCCGACGTAGCTCAGTTGGTAGAGCAACTGATTCGTAATCAGTAGGTCGGAGGTTCGACTCCTCTCGTCGGCACCAGTTACAGCGTTTGACCAGGCGTGCCGGCTCCGTTAGAGTCCGGCCCCCT
Source organism: Tahibacter caeni (assembly GCF_024609805.1). Taxonomy (GTDB): domain Bacteria; phylum Pseudomonadota; class Gammaproteobacteria; order Xanthomonadales; family Rhodanobacteraceae; genus Tahibacter; species Tahibacter caeni. Next base: position 12,637 of record NZ_JANFVR010000082.1, read on the forward strand.
CGGGCGGTTAGCTCAGCGGTAGAGCACTGCTTTCACACGGCAGGGGTCACAAGTTCGAAACTTGTACCGCCCACCAATTCCTTCGCGAATTCGCACCAGGGCCCGGGAAACCGGGCCTTCGTCGTTTCAGGCCTCCGATCGGGCGTCGAGCGGGAACGTCGATGCGACGGCGAGAAAGTCCAGCAGCCGGCCCGTGGGACCCGAGTGCGCGCCGCGTGGCGATCCGCCGATCTCGAAAAACAGTGCGCTTCACCGGTGCGATGGGCGCGTCGCGCAGTTATGGATTCATGGCGTACGGCTCCCCCGGTAGAGCCTGCCTCGCGTCGTGGCCGTCACTGGTTCCTGGTCGCGCGACGGCAGTGTGCTTCGCGGCGCCGCCGCTGAACGGCGGAATTCTGCCGCTCGGCACGCGGGCCGGCGCCGACTAGCTGCCCAGCGATGACCCCACACTATACTGCCGGCGGATTTCGACCCTGGGGTTAGCCATGTCCTTGCTACTGCGCACCAGTCTGCTGCTCGTTCTCGGCGTACTGCCGTTCGCCGTGCCGGCCGCGAAGAATGACCAGTCCGTTGCGGCCGATCCGGGCCACGCGATGACCGTCTCCCAGGAAGGCTCGGATGTCGTGCATTTCTGCGCCGAACTCGAAGACGTGAGTTTCATCGGCAGCAACAACCGCATCGAAGCGAACGGACCCTGCCGCTCGGTCAGCATCGTCGGTTCGAGCAATGCCGCCATCCTGAGCATTCCGCCGGAAAAGATTTCGGTCAACGGCAACGACAACCGGATCAACTGGATTGCGGCCGACCGGGCCAAGCCGATCGCTTCGGTCAACGGCCGCGGCAACGTCGTCGAGGTACAGAAGGACCAGTAAGACCGGCGCTGTTCCGCGCGCCGGTCCCGATCGCCAAACGGCTCCGCCTTTGCGGAGCCGTTTGCGTTTGCGGCGCCGGAACTTCAGCCCGGCAAGCTGGCGAGCCACTCGTCGTCCGAGCCTTCGTTGACGCCTTCGAACAGGAACGTCGACAGGTAGCGTTCGCCGGTGTCGGGCAGCATCGCGAGAATGACCTGTCCGGGCTTGGCCGTGCGGGCGACCTCGAGCGCCGCGGCGAAGGTGCCGCCGGCGGAGATGCCGCAGAAGATGCCTTCCTCGGCGGCCAGGCGGCGCGCCGTGTCGCGCGCGAGCACGTCGTCGACCGCGACGATGCGATGAGCGACCTCGCGCTTGAGCACGGCCGGCACGAAGTCCGGCGTCCAGCCCTGGATCTTGTGAGGCTTCCATTCGGCGCCGGCCAGCAGCGAGGCGCCGGAAGGCTCGGTCACGACGATTTCCACCTCGGGCCGCGCGAGGCGGATCATTTCGCCGGCGCCGGTCAAGGTACCGCCGGTGCCCCAGCCCGTGACGAAGGTGTCGAGCCGGCGGCCGGCGAAGTCCTGCAGGATTTCCGGTCCCGTCGTGTTGCGGTGATAAGCCGGATTGGCCTCGTTCTCGAACTGGCGCGCGAGGAACGCGCCATGCTTCGCGGCGAATTCCTCGGCGCGCTGGACCATGCCGCTGCCGCGTTCGGCCGCCGGCGTCAGGATCACCTTCGCGCCGAGCGCGCGCATGATCTTGCGCCGCTCGATCGAGAAGGTCTCGACCATGAACGAGACGAACTGATAGCCCTTGGCCGCGCAGACCATGGCCAGCGCGATGCCGGTATTGCCCGAGGTCGCCTCGACGATCATTTGCCCGGGCTTCAGCAGGCCCTTGGCTTCGGCGTCGAGCACGATGGCCAGGGCGAGCCGGTCCTTGACCGACGACATCGGATTGAAGGCTTCGAGCTTGACGTACATCTCCACGCCGGCCGGTGCGAGACGGTTGATGCGTACGATGGGCGTGCGGCCGACGGTGTCGAGGATGCTGGCATGGATCATGGCAGTGCGCTCCCGGTGAGTGGCGCCAGCCTACCAGGATGCCGAGGAACGGGCTTTGCCTGCTCCTGATCGAACGGCGCAAGCGATGCTCGCTCACGTTCTCCGGGAATCAATCGTCTGCGCGATCGACTCTCGTGCGATCTCTGCCGGGGCGATCCATTGTCGGACTCAGCCATCAGGACCAATCGCCCCGGCAGACCGTTCCCGACAGCTTTCCGGGGCAGGTCGAGGTGCGCGGCGCCGCCTTCGCGGCGGCGCCCGCTCCGGCCCGGCGCACTTCAGTCGAGGATGCGCGCGAGCGACTTCTTGGCCGCGTCGAACGAGAAGTGCCGCTCGACGTTCGCCAGGCCGTTGGCCGACAGCGCGGCCCAGAGCGGTGCATCGCCGTAGAGGCGCACGACGGCGGCGGCGAACGCTTCCGCATCGGCCGCGACGAGCACGTCGCTGCCGGTTTCGATGTGCATGCCTTCGACCGCGGCCGGCGTCGCGACGACCGGCAGGCCGTAGCTCATGGCCATGTTGACCTTGCCCTTGACGCCGGCGCCGTAGCGCAGCGGCGCGACCGAGACGCGGCAGCCGTCCATGTAGGGTTCGAGGTCGGCGACGAAGCCGTGCAGCACGAAATCGTCGGCGGCGAATTCGCGCAGCGACTCGGGCACCGGCTGGCCGATCACGTGCAGGCGCACACCGGGCAGGCTCTCGCGCAGCCGCGGCAGGATCTCGCGCGCGAACCAGAGCATCGCGTCCTCGTTCGGCGGATGCTGGAAACTGCCGACGAAGACGAGGTCCGCGCGTTCGGCGAAATCGCGGCGGCAGCCGTAGACCTCGTGCACGTTGGACAGGATTTCCACGCGCGCCTGCGGCAGCTCGCGAGCGAGCAGGGTCTGCTCGACCGGGCTGACGACCAGGGTCGCGTCGCATTCGCGGATCAGCTTGAGCTCCTGCGCGCGCGTGCGTTCGGCCTTGCGGCGCAGCTCGTCGCTGCCTTCGAGCTCGGCGGCGCGCTGCTCGCGCAGGTAGTGCAGGTCCACCGTATCGAAGATGAGCCGGGCCTGCGGCGCGTACAGCCGCGCGAGGCCGAGATAGTTGATCGCGATGTAGTGGCGCGACAGCAGGATCGCGTCAAATTCGCCGCCGCGCTGGCGGAACAGACGGATCGGGTCGTTCATCTGCGGCGCGTACAGCACCTCGACACCGAGCGCCTGCAGCGCCGGCGTATAGCCGTCCACATAGAGACGATTGTCTGCGAAGAACGTGACCTGCCAGCCCAGCGCGCGCAGCAGGCGCATGAGATTGACCATGCGCAGCGAGCCCGAGTCCTGGTCCGGCGTCGGCGTGCAGGCGTCGACGATCAGCAGGCGCCTGTCGCGGCGAAACGTGGCCGCGCGCGGTGCCTGGGCCGCGTCGTGGATCGGCGCCGGCTGCAGGGCGAGCGCGCTTTCCCATTTGGCCAGGAACTTCTCGCGGTTGACGACCTGGTAGCGCTTGGTGCCGCTGCCGGTGTCGGTGCCGGCCGTGATGCCCTCGAAATGGATCACGGTGGACTGGGGCTCGTAATAGACCTTGAGCCCGGCCGCGCGCACGGCGAAGGCCAGGTCGGTGTCTTCGTAATAGGCCGGCGCATAGCGCGCGTCGAACCCGCCTAGCGATTCGAACAGGCTGCGGCGCAGCAGTATCGCGGCGCCCGAGCAGTAGTCGGCTTCGCGGCGGAAGTTGTAGCGCGGATCGGCCGGATCGTCGAAACGTCCATAGTTCCAGCCCGAGCCGTCGCGAAACACGATGCCGCCGGCCTCCTGCAGGCGGCCGTCCGGATACACGAGCTTGGCGCCGACGAGGCCCGCGTCGGGCTCTTCGGCGAAGCAGCGCAGCAGCGCCTCGAGCCAGCCCGGCGTGACCACGGTGTCGTTGTTGAGGAACAGCACGAAGTCGCCGCGCGCGGCCGCGGCACCGGCATTGCAGGAGCCGACGAAGCCGAGGTTCTGCGCATTGCGGATCACGCGCAGGCCGTCGACGTCGGCGAGGCGCTGCTGCGTCTCGTCGCCGGAGCAGTCGTCGACGACGATGACCTCGAACGTGGCCGTGCCCGCGTGCCGCGCGAGCGACTGCAGGCAGGCGAGGGTGTAGGCGATCTTGTTGTAGACCGGGATCACGATCGAGACCTGCGGCTGCGCCGCGGCAGGCAGCACGATGTCGTCGTAGGCCTGCACGTCCGCCGGCGCGCCGGCCACGGCAACCGCCGGCGGCCGGCTGTGGCGCAGTTCG